>NC_003317.1:1774215-2117144 GCF_000007125.1 Brucella melitensis bv. 1 str. 16M
CCAGTTCGGTTCGATCCTGGACAATAGCCAGAATCGCTTCCCTGCCATCGAACACCACCTGGCGCCCGTAAGTGAGAACATCGATAATCTCGCCATTGGCGCGCAGATGCTGCCAGCGCTCGGGCCGTTCGAGATCGCTGCGGTCACGAATGGCAGACAGCATCCTGTCGCGTTCGGACTGAGGCCGGATATCGAGCACCGTCATGCCGGGAATTTCATCGGCAGTGTAACCGTAGAGTTCATATGCAGCATCATTCATGACGATGAAACGCAGCGTCTCGGGATCATAAACCCACATTGGCGTGGGATGCGTCGTAAACAGGATACGGAAGTCCTGTTCGGACGTGCACGCCATCGTGCCTTCCGCCGGAGCGCCCTTCCGCTTCCTCATTGCAAACCCCTCATCCAACTGATCCTACAGGATAATACTGATCCATCTCATGAAGCGGATCATCTCGTTCAATAGCACCATGAGTAACACGCGGAAGATGTACCTCATATATAGATTAAAGCCGAGAATTTTAAAAAAGCCTATATAAACTAGGTAGTAATTTCAGCCCTTCCTTCCAAGCCAAGATTGTTCCGCTGCTTGACCCGCCCGCCATTCCGGCCTATCCCTGTCGATGCAAAATTCGTTGGGGTGCCTTGAAAGAGGCTGAGAGACGCATTCTCACGTCAACCCATTGAACCTGATCCGGGTAATACCTGCGTAGGGAACGGAGTTTGGCGCGTCGCGGACGGGGTTCATTCCCCATCGGGGCTTATGCTCCATCAAGGTTCATGACGTCTCATTTTCCGTTCGGAATGAGAGACGTCGAAATGGACCAGAAACAGAGTTTCTCCCCAACCAATCCAACCGATAACCATGCGGCATCCGTGCCCATATGCGTCACCATTGCGGGGTCCGACTCCAGCGGCGGCGCGGGCATTCAGGCCGACCTCAAGGCGTTTTCGGCGCTTGGCGTCTATGGCGCAAGCGTGATTGCCGCCATCACCGTGCAGAACACTCGCACCGTCAGCGCCGTGCATGATGTGCCGCCGCAGATCGTGGCGGGCCAGATAGACGCCGTCTTCAGCGATCTCGATGTCGCCGCCGTCAAGATCGGCATGGTTTCCGTGCCAGAAACCATCGAAGCCATTGCGCACGGCCTTGCACATTTTTCCGGTCCCATCGTGCTCGACCCGGTGATGGTTGCAAAATCCGGCGACCGGCTGTTGAGCGAGACCGCGATTTCATCCCTGCGTAAAAAGCTGCTGCCGCTTGCAACACTGCTCACCCCCAACCGGCCGGAAGCCGCCTGCCTGCTCGACACAGGCACAGCCGGGAGTGATGCCGAGGCGGAAGAACAGGGCCGCGCCCTGCTCGACCTCGGTGCCAAGGCCGTCCTGATGAAAGGCGGCCATGCGGAAGGAGCGATCTGCACCGATCTTCTGATCCGCCGCGACCGGCCGACCCTGCGCATCGAAGCGCCGCGCATTCTCACCAACAACACGCATGGCACCGGCTGCACGCTTTCATCCGCCATTGCTGCCGGGCTTTCGCGCAACCTTTCGCTCGAAACAGCGCTCGCGCAGGCCCATGCCTATCTGCAAGGCGCAATCCGCGCGGCTGACAGTCTGAAGGTCGGTCAGGGCCATGGGCCGGTGCATCATTTTCACGCCCTTTGGAAACAGGCAGAAAGGGAGGCGATCTGATGCGCGTGACAATCATCGGAGCGGGTGTCGCTGGCCTTGCCACCGCCGCGGAATTTACCGATCAGGGCCATGCCGTCACCGTCATCGCCAAAAGTGCCGAGATCGGCTCGGATAGCTGCTCGTGGTTTGCTGGCGGCATGCTGGCTCCCTGGTGCGAGGGCGAAAGTGCGGAAGAACCCGTGGTGCGCCTTGGACAGGATGCCATCGGCTGGTGGGAGCGTCATGTCTCGACCGTCAGGCGCAAGGGGACGCTCGTGCTCTCGCACACGCGGGACATGAGCGAGTTGCGCCGCTTCGCCCGACGTACAGAAGAGCATGAAACCATAGATCAGAACCACCTCGACACGCTGGAGCCGGATCTGGCCGGGCGGTTCCGGCAGGGCCTGTTCTTTGCCGATGAAGGCCATCTCGATCCGCGCCGGACGTTGATCGAACTTGCCGAACGGCTGCGGCAACAGGGCGTGGTCTTTCATCTGGGCGTCGACGCCAAAGACATATCCGTCGATGCCGATATCACCGTCGATGCGCGCGGCCTTGCCGCCCGCGACAGCTTGCAGGACCTGCGCGGCGTCAAGGGCGAGATGCTGATCGTGCGCTCGCGCGACATCAATCTTTCGCGGCCCGTGCGGCTTCTGCATCCGCGTATCCCGCTTTACATCGTGCCGCGCGGCGACGGCATTCACATGATCGGCGCAACCATGATCGAAAGCGACGACCGCCGCGGCATCAGCGTGCGTTCGACACTGGAACTCTTAAGTGCGGCCTATGCGCTGCACCCGGCCTTCGGCGAGGCGGAAATCCTCGAAGTGGGTGTCGATGCCCGCCCTGCCTTTGCCGACAATCTGCCGCGTGTGAGACGTCGCGGCGACACCGTCTATGTCAACGGCCTTTACCGGCACGGTTTCCTGCTTTCACCGGCGGTCGCCCGCATGGCGGTGGCAGTTGCGACCAATGCGCAGGCTGAGGCCGAAACCATGACCGACTTTGTGGAGGACTATGCATGACCATCGTTTTGAACGGCGAAGCACACGAAACGGCCTCGGCCACGCTCGCCGCCCTTCTCAACGAAATCGAACTTGATGAAGCGGTGGTCGCAACCGCGCTCAACGGCGAATTCATACCCGCTAATGCGCGGGAAGACACACATATTTCCGAGGGCGACCGGATCGAGGTTCTCGCCCCCATGCAGGGAGGCTGAAATGCTGGAATTTTACGGAAAGAGATTTGAGAGCCGCCTTCTGCTCGGCACCGCGCAATATCCCTCGCCCAGCATTCTGGCGGATGCGGTGCGCGCCTCGCTAAGCCGGATCGTCACCGTCTCCTTGCGCCGGGAAAGCGGCGAAGCGCGTGCCGGTCAGGATTTCTGGGCGCTCATCAAGGCGCTTGGCGTGGCCGTTCTGCCCAATACGGCGGGCTGCCACACGCCGCGCGAGGCAATAACCACGGCGCATATGGCGCGCGAGGTTTTTGGCACGAACTGGATCAAGCTGGAAGTAATCGGCGACACCGACACCTTGCAGCCGGACCCGTTCGGGCTGGTCGAAGCAGCGCGCATTCTGTGCGACGAGGGTTTTGAGGTCTTTCCCTATATGAACGACGATCTCATCGTTGCGGAAAGGCTCATTGAGGCAGGCTGCAAGGTTCTGATGCCATGGGGCGCGCCCATCGGTTCGGGACGCGGCTTCAACAATCCATACGCACTCAAAACCATGCGCGCGCATTTCCCCGACATTCCGCTGGTGGTCGATGCGGGCATCGGCGTGCCATCCCATGCGGCGGCGGCGATGGAACTCGGTTTCGATGCCGTGCTCATCAACACGGCGGTTGCCAAGGCTGGCGATCCGGCGGCAATGGCGCGCGCCTTTGCGCTTGCGGTCGAGGCCGGACGGCTTGCCTATGAGGCCGACCCGATAGAAGCGCGCGACATGGCATCCCCTTCCACCCCCCTTCTCGGAAAGGCATTCCTGTGACGGCACTCGACCCCTTCTACCCGATTTTCGACAGCGCGGACTGGCTGGAGCGCATGGTGCCGCTTGGCATCAGGCTTGTGCAGTTGCGCGTCAAGGACAAGGCAGATGCGCAGCTTCGTGCCGAAATCCGTGCAGCGCGCGACATCTGCGCTGCGCATGACTGCCAACTCATCGTCAACGATTACTGGAAACTGGCGCTGGACGAAGGCTGCGACTTCATCCATCTCGGCCAGGAAGACCTTGACGGTGCCGATCTCGACGCCATCCGCGCCGGTGGTTTGAAACTCGGCGTTTCAAGCCATGACGAAGCCGAACTCGACCGTGCTTTGTCGGTCAGGCCCGACTATATCGCGCTCGGCCCCATCTATCCGACCATTCTCAAAAAGATGAAATGGCATGAACAGGGCTTGCCGCGCCTTGGAGAGTGGAAAGCACGGATCGGCAATATCCCGCTGGTGGGCATCGGGGGATTAAGTGTCGAACGTGCGCCCGGCGTCTTCGCTGCTGGCGCAGATATCGTTTCCGTCGTGACCGACATCACGCTTCACGCCGACCCGGCCGCGCGCGTTCGCGAATGGATCGCCGTCACCCGGCCTTTCGTCGCCTGAAATCACAGCTCTGGAGGAAGATCATGAAGAAAATGGCATTTGCCGCGCTGTTCGGCGCGGTGCTCAGCTTCGCCTCGTCGGCGGAAGCCAATGACAAGCTGAAGCTCATTCTCGACTGGTATGTGAACCCCGACCATGGGCCGATTATCATTGCCAACAAGCTCGGCTATTTCAGGCAAGCGGGGCTGGACGTGGATATCGTCGCGCCTGCCGATGCTTCCGTGCCCACGAAAATGGTTGCTGCCGGCCAGGCCGATCTTGCCGTTTCCTATCAGCAGCAGGTGCATCTGCAAGTACATGAGGGCCTGCCGGTCATCCGCGTCGGCACGCTGATCGATTCGCCGCTCAATTGCCTGATGACCCGCGATGACGGATCGGTGAATGCAATCGCCGACCTGAAAGGCAAAAAGATCGGCTATTCGGTTGCAGGCGTTGAGGAAACCCTGCTCGGCACCATTCTCGGCCAGCATGGCGTCAAGCTTTCCGATGTCGAACTCATCAATGTCAATTTCTCGCTGGCGCCAGCGCTCATGTCGAAACAGGTGGATGCGGTGATAGGCGCCTATCGCAATGTGGAACTGAACCAGATGGCCGTCGAGGGCGTGGCGGGCAAGTGCTTCTTCGTGGAGGAGGAAGGCGTGCCGGTCTATGACGAGCTGGTCTATGTCGCAAATAGCGACAAGCTTGATGCGGCAGAGAGGCAAAAGATTTCCCGCTTCCTCGCCGCCACCGAAAAGGCCGCGCAATATATCGTCAATCACCCGGAGAAGAGTTACGAGATCTTTTCCTCCTACAGCACGGAACTGAAGGACGAATTGAACCAGCGCGCGTGGAAAGACACGGTTGCCCGCTTCTCGCGCGCACCAGCAAGCCTCGATCATGGCCGCTGGAGCCGCTATGAATCCTATCTGAAGGAGCATGGCCTCGTGCCCTCCATCCTGCCGGTCGAAAAATTGGCCATCGACGTCAATGCGGAAGGGAGCAAGACATGAACCTGCCACAGCCGCATTACTCATCCGAACTTTTCACGCGCCTTCGCACTGCCACGCTTGCCGACTGGAAGCCCTATATCGAGCACGACTTCGTGCGGGGGCTTGGCGACGGCACGCTACCGAAAGCCGCCTTCCTGCATTATCTCCGGCAGGATTATGTCTATCTGCATCATTATGCCCGCGCCTTTGCGCTGGGCGTGGTCAAGGCCAATACATCGCAGGAAACGCGGCTTTGCGCCGACATCATGCACAGTCTCACCCATATGGAACTGCCTTTGCATGTGCGCATCTGCGCCCGTGAAGGCATCAGCGAAGACGCGCTTTACGCCACGCGGGAGGAACCGGAAAACCTTGCTTATACGCGCTATGTGCTCGATTGCGGACAGGCAGGCGATTTTCTCGATCTGCTGACAGCACTTGTGCCTTGCGCGCACGGCTATGGCGAGATCGGCCTCAACCTTGCCGCCACGGCCAGGGCGGGCACGCCCTATCAGGAATGGATCGATACCTATGCCGGGTCTGAATATCAGGACATGTGCCGCACGGTCGGCAGGCTTTTCGATCAGGCCGCAAGGGACCGCATCGGCGACGATTTCGAGAAAAGCCCGCGCTGGCCAAAACTCTGCCAGATTTTTGCCACGGCAAGCAGGCTCGAAGCCGATTTCTGGTCCATGGGCTTGAAGGCCGGATCGTGAACGACGCAGTCCCGAACCGAAGCCGATTAAAGCGCGCCGCCGATGGGTTCCTGTCGGTGGCGGCGGCACTCGCCATCTGGCAGGCGGTGGTCAGCATCGGGCAGATGCCGCGCTTCATCCTGCCCGGCCCGCTCGATGTCGTGCATGCGCTCGTGGCAAATGCGAGGCTGATCGCGGAGAATGCGGCTGCCACCATCGGCGAGGTGCTGGGCGGTCTGGTGCTGGGCTCTGCGGTCGGAATCGCGGCCGCAATCGGGCTGATGATGTCGCCGCTTGCGCAACGGCTCGTCATGCCGGTGATGGTGTTCAGCCAGGCGATCCCGATCTTCGCGCTCGCGCCCATCCTCACCCTCTGGCTTGGCTACGGACCGGCTTCCAAGATTGCAGTTGCCGTACTGATGATCTTCTTTCCGGTTGTTTCTACCTTTTTCGACGGAATGCGGTGCACCGAAACGGGCCTGATCGAAGCAGCCGAAATTCTGGGGGCCGGGCGCATGGCGATCCTGTTTCGCATCCGCATCCCATCCGCTTTTCCGGCATTGGCATCGGCCTCAGCCTTGCCGCCGTCTATGCCCCCATCGGGGCGGTGGTGGGCGAATGGGTCGGCGCTTCCAGGGGCCTCGGCTATCTGATGCTACTCGCCAATGGGCGCGCCAAGGTGGACCTCATGTTCGCCTGCCTGTTCGTGCTGGCAGCGTTCACCATGCTTTTGCATGGGCTTGTTTCGTATTTTGCCCGCAAGCTTGCGGCCTGGCCCCAAAAAGCCGCATGAAAAAACCGGCGGTCGCCCGCCGGTTTTCGCATTCATCGAGGCCATCAGGCCAGCGTATAGGCCGTCTTGACGGTGGTGTAGAACTCGGCTGCGTAGCGGCCCTGTTCGCGCGGGCCGAAGCTCGACCCCTTGCGCCCGCCAAACGGCACATGGAAATCAACGC
Source organism: Brucella melitensis bv. 1 str. 16M (assembly GCF_000007125.1). Taxonomy (NCBI): domain Bacteria; kingdom Pseudomonadati; phylum Pseudomonadota; class Alphaproteobacteria; order Hyphomicrobiales; family Brucellaceae; genus Brucella; species Brucella melitensis. Next base: position 1,781,111 of record NC_003317.1, read on the forward strand.
CAGCGGTCGGCAGGTTGACCATGACCATGCCCGCTTCCGAATTGCGCTTGAAATGCGTGGCATATTTCAGGCTCGTCGTGCAGATGCCCGACGACAGGCCAAAACTCGTATCATTGGCCGTGGCAAGGGCTTCTTCATAATCCTTCACGCGGATGACCGAGGCGACCGGCCCAAAAATTTCCTCGCGGCTGATGCGCATCTGGTTGGTGGCTTCGGTGAAGAGTGCTGGCTGAAGATAGAAGCCCGGCGTTTCGCGGTTGAGGCGCTCGCCGCCAAAGGCAAGCTTCGCGCCTTCCTTGCGGCCCAGTTCGATATAATCCATATCCTGCTGAAGCTGTGTTTCATCGACGACCGGGCCGATATGGGTGCCGGGCTTTAGCGCATTATCGACCACGACGGTCTTCAGCTTTTCAATGGCCGCTGCAACGAACTTGTCGTGGATGCCTTCGGTGACGATGATGCGCGAGGACGCCGTGCAACGCTGGCCGGTGGAGAAGAAGGCGGAATTCACGACCGATTCAACCGCAACATTGAGATCCGCATCATCCAGAACGACAACCGGGTTCTTGCCGCCCATTTCAAGCTGGAAACGGCGGTTGTGCTCAATCGAAGCGGCTGCCACGCGCTTGCCGGTGCCGGTGGAACCGGTGAAGGTGGCGGCATTGACGTCCGCACTGTCGAGGATGGTCTGGCCGACCACCGAGCCCTTGCCCATGACGAGGTTCAGCACACCCTTTGGAAGGCCTGCGCGATGGAGAATATCGGCAATCGCCCATGAGCAGCCGGGAACCAGTTCGGCAGGCTTGAAGACGATCGTGTTGCCATAGCAAAGGGCGGGCGCAATCTTCCATGCGGGAATGGCAATCGGGAAATTCCAGGGCGTTATGATGCCAACAACACCCACCGGCTCCCGCGTGACTTCGACACCGATGCCCGGACGCGCGGAAGGCAGAACCTCGCCGGCAAGGCGGAGGCACTCGCCTGCAAAGAAATCAAAAATCTGGCTGGCGCGGATGGTTTCGCCGATGCCTTCAACCAGCGTTTTGCCCTCTTCACGCGACAGGAGGCGGCCAAGCTCCTCCTTGCGGGCAAGAATTTCATCAGCAGTTTTGCGCAAGATCGCATGACGCTCCAGAATGCCGGAACGCGACCAGGCGGGGAAAGCTGCTTTCGCAGCCGCAATGGCTGCTTTGGTGTCTTCTGCCGTTGCCCGCGCATAGGTTCCCACGACATCATTGGTGTCCGAAGGATTGATGTTGGCGATGTCGTCGCCGCCAACCCATTCACCCGCAATCAGATTCTGATGAAATGTCATGTCATTCTCCCGCTAGTGGTCTTTTTGAATCCAAAATTCAGCGCCATCCTGGACGTTTCGTCCAAGCCGAATTTCCCCGCCAACGGCCGGAACCCCGGCAGGCTTCATCACCGCTGGTCCATTTCTGATATATCTGTTCTCAATCGCCCATGAGGGGCCAAAATGCAAGGCTGCACTGTGCCTGCAACAGAAAATATCGAAAAGAATGATTTATTGGAAAAGATTGCCCGTGCAAATTTGCCACACTTTTCGCGGGATTGACAAAATCGATATTTTTCCTCTTGGCAAAACGGAACGCTCATTTATTGTGCAACCATCTGCAACACTGGCAAGAGGTATGAAATGCGTGTGCAATACCCGTTTCCAATGATGCCCAGTATTCGCTTGGGCAAGTCTGGCGCCTGACCTGAATCTGAAGCCCGCTCCACATCGGATAATGTGTTTCCAGACATAGGCCTCGCGTCACGCCCGGCAAGCTGAAAGGTCCTGCGCTCATCGCGCATTGGGCCTCCCTTGGGTCATTTCCAAAATCCCCGCTCATCGCGGCCCTCCGGGGCCGAATAGTTCTTTTTCCAGATAAAGGACCGGCAACCGTGCGCCGTACGGGCCGGTATATTGATATGACCCGTTTTCGCATCGATTTCCGGGGGCCTGCGTTCCGCAGCGTTCTCGGCTACACGTTCAGCCACTGGCGAAGTCAGCCCTTGCGGCTGTCGGCGATGATTATCGGCATGTTGCTGGCGACAGCCGCCGACGTTCTCACCCCGCTCTATTCCGGGCGGCTGGTGGATTCGCTGTCGCTGGGCAGCAATGCATGGGATGCGGCGATCCACGCCCTCATCGCCCTGCTCTCGCTGGGTGCGCTGGCGCTCGTTTCGCGGCAGGTCACGTTTTATGTCCTGACCGACTTCACCTTGAAAATCATGAGCGACATGGCGGCAAGCGCCTTTCGCAAGCTGCAACGCTTTTCGACCGACTGGCACGCGAATGCCTTTGCCGGCTCGACGGTGCGCAAGGTGACACGCGGCATGTGGGCGCTCGACCTGCTGAACGACACGCTCATCATCGCGCTTCTGCCCTCGCTCCTGATGCTCGTGGGTTCGGTGGTGCTGCTGGCATGGTTCTGGCCACTGATGGGCCTGATGGTGGCAATCGGCTCGGTGCTTTATATCGCCTGCACCATCGTCATCTCGCTTGGTTTCGTGACGCCTGCGGCCACGCTCGCCAATAGCTGGGATACGCGCATGGGCGGTGCACTGGCCGATTCCATGTCGTGCAACGCCGTGGTCAAGGCTTTCGGCGCAGAAGCGCGCGAGGATGAACGGCTCGCCATGGTCGTGAACAAGTGGCGCAGCCGCACACGGCGCACATGGCTCATCGGCACGCTGAACGGTTTCATCCAGGGGACAAACCTTCTGGTGATACGCGGCGTCATCATCGCTTTTGCCCTTTATCTGTGGACCAGGGGGCAAGCGACGGCTGGCGATATAACCTTCGTTCTCACCGCCTTCTTCATGCTGCAAGGCTATCTGCGCGATGTGGGCATGCATATCCGCAACCTGCAACGCTCGGTCAATCACATGGAGGAACTGGTCGATATCGAAGCCCAGTCCTACGGCATTGCCGACAAGCCCGGCGCGCCCGCGATCAGGATCGGCAATGGCGAGATCACCTTCAATCACGTCACCTTCCATTATGGCAGGCACGAAGCCGCGCTCTACCGCGACTTCTCGGTGCGGATCGAAGCTGGCGAGCGGGTCGGTCTGGCGGGCATTCCGGCTCCGGCAAGACGACCTTCGTGAAGCTCATCCAACGGCTTTATGACGTCAATGGCGGCGCAATCCTGATCGACGGGCAAAACATCGCCGATGTCACACAGGCGTCCCTGCGTTCGCAGATCGCCATCGTGCAGCAGGAACCAATCCTGTTTCACCGGACGCTGGCGGAAAACATCGCCTATGCCCGCCCCGGCGCATCACAGGCCGAGATCGAGGAAGCCGCTCGCCTTGCCAGCGCGCATGACTTTATCAGCCGGCTGCCCAAGGGCTACCGGACGCTGGTGGGCGAGCGCGGCGTGAAGCTTTCCGGCGGTGAGCGTCAGCGCGTGGCAATTGCCCGCGCCTTCCTCGCGGATGCGCCGATCCTCATTCTGGACGAGGCCACATCGAGCCTCGATTCGGAATCGGAAGTGCTGATCCAGCACGCCATGGAACGGCTGATGGTGGGGCGCACCACGCTTGTCATCGCCCACCGTCTTTCCACAGTGCGCGCGCTCGACCGGCTTCTGGTGTTCGACAAGGGCCGCATTGTGGAAGAAGGCAATCATGACGCGCTGATCCGCAAGTCAGACGGCATTTATCGTCGCCTGTTCGAGCGCCAGGCGCTGGAACTGACCAAGGGATTGGAAGACGTTCTGTAACAAGCCAGCATCCAGATATGGACGGCAGGGCCGGGAATATTCCGGCCCTGTTTCTGGATAAAGGCAAGTGCAAAACCGCTCGAAACGCGTTCTAGGCAGGAACTCTGGCGGAAGACTGGCGAACGATGAGCTTATAGTCGATCCGCTGTGCAGGCGAGGTTTCCCCGCTCTCCATCTGGCGCAAAAGCATATCGGCGGCATCCCGCGTCATCTCGAAAATCGGCTGGCGAACAGTGGTGATCTGCGGCGAGACCATAGTTGCAATCGCACTATCGTCAAAACCGACGACCGTAAGATCATCGGGAACGGCGATCCCGGCATCATAGGCGACCTGCATCACGGCGGCTGCCATATCGTCATTGGAGGCGAAGATGGCGGTCGGCCTGTTCGGGAGCGAAAGCAGCTTGCGGCCCGCCACAAGGCCGCTTGCAAAACTGAACCCGCCCTGCACCTCATAATCGGAATTGCCTTCGATCCCCGCCTCACGAAGCGCGCGGCGATAGCCTTCCAGGCGCAATTCGGCAGAACGGTGTGTCGGATCGCCAATCACGATGGCGATCTTTCGATGACCGAGTTCCAGGAGATAGTGCATCAGATCGACAGCCGCCGCCTCGTCGTCGATGGTGACGCTGTCGGTCGGATGCACATTCGCATCCCCCGCCACACGCGCGAAAGGCATGGCCGAGGCCGTCAATTCCTGCAAAATGTCCGGGTCATCCGACATGGGGGGTGTGACGATGATGCCGTCAAGACCGGAAGCATGGGCGGTTTCGATCAGCGCACCGCGAATATCGGCCCGGTTTTCGACCGGAAAGATCAGGAGCCGGTAGCGCGTGCCACGCAGGCGTTCGAGTGCGCCCATCTGCAATTCGGTGACATAACTGGAGCTCGGGTTTTCAAAGAAAAGGCCGATCAGGTGCGAGCGGCGCTCGACCAGATTGCGTGCCGCCACATTGGGGCGATAGCGCAGTTGCGCACCGGCCTGTTTTACTTTTTCGCGTATGGCTTCGCGCACGTTCGGCTCGTCGTTATAGACGCGCGAAACAGTCTTGATCGACACGCCAGCAAGGCGCGCCACATCATGTATCGTTGCTCTTTTGCCCGTCGCGGCCATGCGGATCGTCTTCCCTGTCTGTTTTCTAACTAACCGCTTCGCCGCGAAACGAAAAGGGAAATCAGGGAACCGAACAAACGCGCGAGCGCGTCAGAAACCGAACTTCGCGCCCGTTGTCGAGCGAGAACATGCCGCCGCGCCCCGGAACGACATCGATAATGAGTTCGGTATGCTTCCATGCCGCATATTGCGGGCCGCTGATATAGACCGGCGCACCGCCGATCTCGCCCAGTTTCACATCCGTGTCGCCGACAATGAATTCGCCCTGCGGATAGCACATGGGCGATGAACCATCGCAGCAACCGCCGGACTGATGGAACATGATCGGCCCATATTCGGCCTGCAACGCGCGGATAAGATCGAGCGCCGCCGGTGTGGCGCTCACCTGTCCCATGCCGTCGCCGGAAACCTCCTCAACCATATCCTCCTCCATGATGCGAAAGGGCGGCAATTCACCGCCCATTCGCATATTAACCCAAGCCGCCTATTGAGTCAGGTCCATCACGATGCGGCCTTCGATATTGCCTTGCCGCATATCGTCGAAGATGGCGTTGATGTCTTCCAGCTTGCCGGTTTGGATGGTGGCCTTGACCTTGCCGTCGGCTGCAAAATCGAGCGATTCCTGCAAATCAAGCCGCGTCCCCACGATGGAGCCGCGCACCGTTACGCCATTGAGCACCATGTTGAAGATGGAAAGCGGGAAATCGCCAGGCGGCAGGCCATTCAGCGAAACAGTACCGCCGCGCGCAACCATGCCCAGCGCCTGTTCAAAAGCCTTGGGCGAAACCGCCGTCACCAGCACGCCTTGCGCACCGCCATCGGTTTCCTTGCGAATATAGGCTGCCGGGTCGGCAACCGTCTTAGCGTTGACCGTAACGGTTGCGCCAAGTCTGCGGGCGAGATCGAGCTTGCGGTCGTCAATATCGACGGCGGCAACATTCAGCCCCATGGCCCTGGCATATTGCACAGCCATGTGGCCGAGCCCGCCTATGCCTGAAATGACCACCCAGTCACCGGGCTTCGTATCCGTGACCTTGAGGCCCTTATAGACCGTCACGCCCGCGCAGAGCACCGGCGCAATCTCGTTGAAATCGATATTCTTCGGCAAGTGGCCGACGAAATTCGGATCGGCCACCACATATTCGGCAAAGCCGCCATTGACGGAATAGCCGGTATTGAGCTGTTCCTCGCAAAGCGTTTCCCAGCCACCAAGGCAATGGCCGCAGGCAGTGTAAAGCCATGGAATGCCGACACGGTCGCCTTCCTTGACATGCTTGACGCCGCTGCCCACGGCGGAAACGAAACCGACACCCTCATGACCCGGAATGAAGGGCGGATTGGGTTTTACCGGCCAATCGCCCTCGGCGGCATGAAGGTCGGTATGGCATACGCCGGAAGCCTGAATGGCAACCTGAATCTGGCCGGGACCGGGTTGAGGTATCGGCACTTCATCAATCGTCAGCGGTTTGCCGAAGGCACGCACGACCGCAGCTTTCATCGTCTTTGCCATAGAGTTACTCCTTCGTTGTCGAACTTGCATCGTTCCAGGGGAATGCGAAGAAACAAGCATGAGAGACGCAGGGCTTGAAACTGCTGGCTGCCACACCGGCCCGAACAAAGCCTGACCCCAGCCGGGCCGAAGATCGCCCGGGCGTTTCCGCCCAGGCACCCTTGGGAGGGTAATCGAAACCATTACGTCTGCGCATATATTGGCAGATGTAATTCACCCTCTCCTTGATTAGACGCAATGCGGAGACAATCTCTCCGCATTGCAACTCGCCGCAGGCCGCGGACGAGGATGCTCAGATTCTGGCTAAGGCGTGCCCGAAAATGGTGTTCTTCGAGCACCGGGGCAGAGCGTACTGAAAGGTACGTGAACCGGAAGCAGAGAAGAATGCCGTTTGCAGGCCGCCAGAGCCTGAATATAACGCCCTTTGTTTATACGCATGTCGTGATCGGAAAACCGGTTCCCACTTTTCCGCGACATGCTTTAGAAGAAGCCAAGCTTCTTCGGGCTGTAGCTCACCAGCATGTTCTTGGTATTCTGGTAGTGATCGAGCATCTTCAGATGGTTCTCGCGCCCGATCCCCGACTGCTTGTAACCACCGAAAGCCGCATGGGCCGGGTAGGCGTGGTAGCAGTTGGTCCAGACGCGGCCTGCCTTAATGGCGCGACCGAAGCGATAGGCGCGTGTGCCATCGCGCGTCCATATGCCCGCACCGAGGCCATAGAGTGTGTCATTGGCAATCGATAGCGCCTCCGCATCATCCTTGAAGGTTGCGACGGACACGACCGGCCCGAAGATTTCCTCCTGGAAAATGCGCATCTTGTTATGGCCCTTGAAGACGGTCGGCTTCACATAATAGCCGCCAGCAAGATCGCCCGGCAGCATGTTGCGTTCGTTACCTGCCAGCACTTCCGCACCTTCCTGACGGCCAATATCGAGATAGCTCAGGATTTTTTCGAGTTGTTCGCTCGATGCCTGCGCGCCAATCATCGTGGCCGGGTCAAGCGGATCGCCCTGCACGATGGCTTCAACACGCTTCAGCGCCTTTTCCATGAACCTGTCATAGATCGATTCCTGAATGAGCGCGCGGCTGGGGCAAGTACAGACCTCGCCCTGATTGAGCGCGAACATCACGAAGCCTTCAATGGCCTTGTCCAGAAAATCATCATCTTCAGCCGCGACATCCTTGAAGAAGATGTTGGGTGACTTGCCGCCCAGCTCCAGCGTGACCGGGATGAGGTTCTGGCTGGCATATTGCATGATGAGGCGGCCGGTCGTCGTCTCACCCGTGAAGGCGATCTTGGCGATGCGGGGGCTGGATGCCAGCGGCTTACCGGCCTCAAGGCCGAAACCATTGACGATATTGACCACACCCGGCGGCAGAATATCGGCAATGAGCTCCATCAGCACGAGGATGGAAGCCGGAGTTTGTTCGGCGGGTTTCAGCACCACGCAATTGCCTGCGGCAAGGGCTGGCGCAAGCTTCCATGTCGCCATGAGAAGCGGGAAGTTCCACGGAATGATCTGCCCCACCACGCCCAGCGGTTCGTGGAAGTGATAGGCGACCGTATCGTGATCGATTTCAGAAATACCGCCTTCCTGAGCGCGGATGACGCCCGCGAAATAGCGGAAATGATCAACCGCCAGCGGCAGGTCGGCATTGGTGGTTTCGCGGATCGGCTTGCCGTTGTCCCATGTTTCGGCAGCCGCCAATGCAGGCAGGTTTTCCTCAATCCGGTCTGCGATGCGATTGAGGATAAGCGCGCGTTCAGCCACGCTTGTCCTGCCCCATAGCTCCCTGGCGGCGTGCGCTGCATCGAGCGCCGCTTCCACATCGGCAGCATCGGAACGGGCCACTTCACACAGAACCTGGCCGTTTACGGGCGATGTATTCTCAAAATAGCGGCCTGACCTGGGTTCCACCCATTTGCCGCCGATGAAATTGCCATAGCGTTTTGCAAAAGCCGGTTTCACGGTCCGGCTGAATTCAACCTTGTTCATAACATCCTCCCAAAACCACGCTGCTCCTGCAGCGTTTCATAAGGGAGGATCGCGCGGCAGCACGAAAGAGTCATCCCGCACATGCAAGCGCGCGCAGCCATGTGTCGCAATATTGAGACAATTGCCCCAGCCTATTTCAGCGGCTTCATCAATGGGAACGGATGATCTTCAGGCGGTTCAGCTTGCGGTGCAGTGTCGCCCGGCTGATACCCAGAAGCTGTGCAGCGGCGGAAATATTGCCCTCCGCACGGGCAAGCGCGCGCAGGATCACGCCGCGCTCCGATTCCGCCATGTCCTCACGCGGATCGGCGGGCATTCCCAGAAGATCGGCGGCGGGCAACGCGCCCGCCAGTGCTTCATCATCAAGCTCCAGCGCAAGGCGGGCCGCACGTGTTGCACCGATGACGAGATCGTCCTTGTCAACCGCGATCAGCGCCCCGCCGGTACGGTCTGGCGTCGGCGCAAGCATGATGCGCGCATCGGGGAAAGCCTGACGGAAATTTTCCGCCTCGATGAGCCGGGCGGCATCGATGACCGCCACCGAAATGAGCTGTGCGAAGGCTTCCGTCAGGTCTGCCCGGCAGGAGGATACGTCGAGCGCCGCCATCAGGTGCCCGCGATGGTCGTGGATGGGCGCAACAGTACAGGAAAGCCCGATATTGCGGGTGTGGAAATGCTGTTCGCGATGGATGGTCAGCGCGCGCTGCTCCACAATGCAGGTGCCGATGCCATTGGTGCCTTCGCTCTCCTCGCTCCAGACGGCTCCCGTCCACAGGCCCCAGCGATAGAAGGTCTCGTCGTCGCCCGCAGCCCCCCGGCGTTCCACCGGCACGCCGTTATTATCGGCAAGCAGCACGCAGCAGCCCACGCCGCCGACCGCCATATAAAGGCGATCCATGCTCGCCTGCGCGATATTGACCAGCCGGTCCATCCGCTCGAAAGCGATCCTGAATTCGTTTTCAGACAATGTGCGCACTGATCCGGGTTCGGTAGGGTCGAGCCCATGCAGTTCCGCCGAGCGCCGCCATGAGGCGACGAGCGCGGACCGGGCCGCGCCGCCGGTGGCGATTGCGGACTGGATGCGATCTGCATGTATCCGGTCTTGCGGTGCGCCCATCTTTTCTCCCGGGAAGGCTGAAACCCGCTTGGGAGCTTGAAACAAAAGCGGCATGCGCGTGCGAAAATGGTGATTTTCGAGTGCCGGAACAATGTACGTTTGGGTACACAAGCACCGGAACGCAGATAAATTGCCATTTGCAGCCGCACAGGACGACTTTTGGAACAGGCTCTGGGAGAATAATGGCTCTTTAACGCAAGACTGGCAAGCACAACCCTTTAGGCGGCGATTGCAGGCTCCACAAAGCCCTGCACGGCCGCGACTTCCGCCGCCGTCAGGCGCAGGCCGAGCTTGGTGCGCCGCCACAAAATGTCTTCCGCGCTTCGCGCCCATTCATTTTCGACAAGATAGCGCACTTCCGCCTCATAGAGATCGCTGCCAAAATGACGGCCAAGATCGCCCAGCGAAGAAGCCTGCCCCAAAAGCTTATATGCCCGGGTGCCATAGAGCCGGAACAGGCGGCGCGCATCAAGGAAAGGATAGGCTGCCTCAAGCTTCTTCAGTTCCGTTTCAAAAGCCACATCCTCGAAATCCCCGCCTGGCAATGGTGCTGCATGGGTCCATGGGGCGCCCTTGCGGCCAAGCCAGTGCTCGATTTTCTGCAGCATATGTTCGGCAAGCTTGCGTGCTGTGGTGAGCTTGCCGCCGAAAACATTGATGAGCGGCGCCAGACCATCTGGCGCATCTTCCTTCAGCACATAGTCGCGGGTTGCCTCCTGCGCCTTGCTGGCCCCGTCATCATAGAGCGGGCGCACGCCGGAATAGGTCCAGACGATATCCTCCCGGCGCACCGGCTCGCGGAAATATTCGCTTGCCGCCTGGCAGAGATAATCGGTCTCGCTGTCGGTGATCGCCACCTTGGCCGGGTCGCCCTTATAATCCTGATCCGTGGTGCCAATCAGGGTGAAATCATCTTCATAAGGAATGGCGAAGATGATGCGCCCGTCGTTGTTCTGGAAGAAATAGGCGCGCGGGTCGGAAAACTTCCTGCGCACGACGATATGGCTGCCCTGCACCAGACGGATATTGTGCAATTGCCGGTCGCCTTCCACACTTTGCAGAACCTTGTCGGCCCACGGCCCGGCGGCATTGACCAGAAGGCGGGCGTGTACGTTCTCACGCCTGCCGGTGCCGGTATCTTCCAGTGTGATGGTCCAGCCCTGCCCGTCGCGGCTTGCGGCAACGACGCTCGTTCGGGTCGCGATCTTCGCGCCGCGATCAGCCGCATCGCGGGCGGTGAGCGCCACGAAGCGCGCATCGTCCACCCAGCAATCGGAATATTCAAAAGCCTTGGTGAAAAGCGGTTTCAGCGGTTCGCCGGCCTTGTCGGTGCGCATGTTGAGCGTGCGCGTGGCGGGAAGCTTCTTGCGGCCGCCCAGATGGTCGTAAAGAAACAGGCCAAGCCGCAACAGCCAGGCGGGACGTAGGCCGCCCTTATGATAAGGCAGCACGAAACGCATCGGATGGATGATATGCGGCGCATTGGCCCACAGCACCTCGCGCTCCATCAGCGCCTCGCGCACCAGCCGGAATTCATAATGTTCCAGATAGCGCAAACCACCGTGAATGAGCTTGGTTGCGCGCGAAGAGGTGCCGCTTGCCAGATCGTTCATCTCGGCCAGCCCAACGGTGAAGCCCCGCCCCACCGCATCACGGGCAATGCCGCAGCCATTGATGCCGCCACCTATAATAAAAATATCGAATTGTTTTTCCTGCACCATGGCGTACCCCGAAAACCGGCCTGCGAACACCAAAGCGAATATAATTCATTCAATACGAAAGCAAATGAAAATCAAACGAAACTAATCATCTTTTTGCTCCGGTTCCTTTCCGGCCAGGGTTTCGATCAGCTCCACCCCATGTTCGCGGCACAGATCCTGCAATTGCAGGGAAGTGCAACGGTCGGTGATGAAAGTGTTGACCTGCGACAGATGGCCGATGCGCACCGGCGCGGTTCGTTCCAGCTTGGTGGAATCCGTGACCAGAATAACATGGCGCGCATTGGCGATGATGGCCTGCGCCACCTTCACCTCGCGGAAATCGAAATCGAGCAAGGCCCCATCTTCGTCGATGGCCGATGTTCCAATGATCGCGAAATCCACCTTGAACTGGCGGATGAAATCCACAGCCGCCTCGCCCACGATGCCGCCATCGGAGGCGCGGACCACGCCGCCGGCAATCACCACTTCGATGGAGGGGTAGACGCGCAGCGTATTGGCGACATTGATATTATTGGTGATGACCATCAGATGATTATGGTCAACAAGCGCATGACTGACAGCCTCGGTGGTTGTCCCGATATTGATGAAAAGCGAAGCGCCATCCGGGATGATCGCAGCCGTGGCACGCCCGATGGATTCCTTTTCATGCGCCGCGATACGCCGGCGCGCCTCATATTCCATATTCTCCACGCCGGAAGGATAGAGCGCACCTCCGTGGATGCGTCGCAGAAGGCGGGCGCGGCAGAGGTCGTTCAGATCTTTTCGCACAGTTTGCGGGGTGACATCGAAAGCCACGGCAAGATCGTCCACCAGAACCTGCCCCTTGCGGCGCGCGAGTTCCACAATTGCATGATGGCGAGGTGTGAGCTGCATTGCGTTTCCAGCACTGGAATTGTTCTGACTGTCTGTTTTGAAGCATAATCTGATCGGCCCTCGTTTCACGCCGATCGGATTACACGCCAGGTTCCGGACCTGATCAAAAGCCACCATGCCTTGCTGCAAATGCCGCTTTTTGATTCAGCCCCTCCGGTAATTTCTCCGTTTTCCGCCAGAAAGCAACCACTCACCCCCGATTGAAACGCCCCTTGCCTTTCTTATTTCAGGCGCGGCAGCATTTGGAAGGCTTCTACGCAATATTTCCCCGAAAATAAATCATATGAATACCGATAAATATTTTTGGCAATATACTGAAATATTTCTTCAATTTTCGTTCTGCATGTTTCCATACATCTTGTGCAGCATACAAGCCACTTCCGTGCGGTTGGCCGCACCGATCTTCTTCATGATGTTATGGACATGCGCTTTCACGGTGCCCTCGCTCATGCCAAGTTCATAAGCGATAACCTTGTTCGACCGGCCAAGGCGGATCGCATGGACCACCTCGACCTCGCGGGCGGTCAGCAACTCGCCCAGCACATCTTCATCGATATCGACAGCCGCGGGCTTCGTGACCATTGAGGCGGGGACATACATCCCGCCAGCGGTTGCGAGATGGATGGCCTCGACACAAACCCTGGTGTCCACGGATGTGGGAATGTAGCCTCTGGCGCCGATTTCCATGGCGCGCACCACCTGGGCCCATTCTTCCCGCTCCGCCAGAAACACCACTGGCACTGGTCGCCACTTGTCGATGATAGCTTGCATTTCACCGGAAAAAAACGGGTCGGCCAGCCGCTTCGAGCCAATATGGATCATGACTGCGGCCACATCTTCCAGCACCTCTCCGTGATCGATGAAAGGACGGCAGATAACCGCCAGTTTCAGCCCATTCATGACCAGCCCGTTGAAAATACATTCGCGCTCCAGATTGCTCTTGCAGACAAGCAGGAGAGACTGCCCCTTCTGTGAAAGGGCGTTCGCGCCTCGCGCGCTATCACGACCACGCTTGCCCACCTTCTCCGGCGCGGCCCAAAGGCAGCCCTCTTTCACCTCAAACATCCCTGTCCCCCTGCTACGCTGTTGCACCCTACCCAAACAACAATTCCCGTCTTCGTAAGAGACGAATTTATTGAACCCGTAATTGTTGAACCCGCTGTATTGGAGCCGTTGATATTGCTATCATCAAATAATCGTGTCATTAACCTATGTTAGCGAGCATGAAAAAAATGTACTGCTTATAAGAACGACTTGGGCAATTGAAAGATATAGGATCTATACCTTTCGTTGGGTGCGGGCTTGAGATGCAGAGCGGGAGACAGAACACAACCTCATCGACCGATGCGCTGATTGGCTTATTGGAAGCGGCTCCAATCCTGGCCAAACTGGAAGCGCGGGAGATTGACGCGCTGGCCACTCTCGACATTATCGAGAATAATTTTGCCGCTGATGCCATCATCATCGAGCAGGGTGCGCGGGTGCGCAGCATTCATCTGGTCAGATCCGGCTGGGGTTGCATCTACCGCGATCTTTCCAGCGGCCAACGCCAGATCATCGACTTTCCGATGCGCTGCGATTTTGTGGGTTTGCGGACCTCCAATGGCTATAGCTACAACACGATTGCCGCCATCACGCCAATGTCGATCTTTGAAATTCCGCTGAATTCGCTGGAAAATGCCATCAAGCACGCGCCGCGCCTGAGCTTCATCCTGATTGAGCTTCTTTCGCGGCAGCGTTCGTTCCTGATCGAACATCTGACCAATGTGGGCTGCCGCAATGCCTTCGTGCGCACGGCACATCTTCTGCTGGAACTCTCAGACCGCGTAAAATCCTGCGGCATGGGCGAACCGGATTCCTTCTATTGCCCGCTGACACAATATCAGCTGGCCGATGCGCTCGGCCTGACGCCGATCCACCTGAACCGCATGCTGCGGGAATTACGGGAAGAAGGCCTTGTCCTCTTCCGCTCGAACCGGGTGGAAATCCTCAACCGCGAGCAGCTTGCCGCCCTTGCCGAATATGATGGCGAGTTCATGCGCATGGCCGTTTTCGCCAGGCACGAATAAATAGCCTCGCGATGCAGCATTGAAATACAAAGCTTTTGGAAAAACCGGGAAATGGTCGGAGTGAGAGGATTCGAACCTCCGACCCCCTCGTCCCGAACGAGGTGCGCTACCAGGCTGCGCTACACTCCGTGACCATGTGGCCGTGACCATTGAGGCGGCTTATAACGCTCAAGATTTCAAGCCGCAAGAGCATAGCACGTATTTTTTTGCCGCTGCTCATGGATGCGACAATGAGGCATTGGAAATGGCCCGCCATTGCCGTCAGGCCGTGGTGAAAACAGGCGCCTCACCCGCCCCATAGGCCACGAAATCGGGATTGGCGAAACCCGCCGCCCCTGCACGGAGGCGCTGGCCATAGATCATCGGCCTGCCGTCGAGAGTGGCGGTCATGCCGCCCGCCGCGCGCAGCACCGCATCGCCCGCCGCCGTGTCCCATTCCATCGTCGGGCCGAAACGCGGATAAATATCCGCCTCACCCTTGGCAAGAATGCAGAATTTAAGCGAGGAACCAACCGAAACGCTGCTTGCGATGCGGTTTTCAGCGAGAAATCGTTCGGTTTCAGGCGTCAGGTGCGAGCGGCTACAGACAGCCACTTTTTCGGCGGGCGAAACCCGCGCAAAAATCCGCTGGTCCTGGCCTGCGCCATGGTCCGGTGTGGTTTCCATTGCCCATGCACCCGCATCGCTACCGATAAACAGCAGATTGCGGGCCGGTGCATAGACGATACCCAGTACTGGCGCGCCCTCTTCGACAAGGCCGATATTGACCGTAAAATCGCCGTTGCGCAGCAGGAATTCCCGGGTTCCGTCCAGCGGATCGACCAGAAGGAATTTGCGCCCCAGATGATCCGGCAAGCGCCCTGCTGCAACTTCTTCCTCCGCCACCACCGGCACATCGGGGCAGGCCGACGACAGGGCCGCAAGAATAATGGCTTCCGCTGCGTGATCCGCCTCGGTTACGGGCGAGGCATCCTTCTTGCTCTGCACCGCGCATCCATTGACATAATGCTTCATGATGCTGCGGCCAGCCTCAAGCGCAGCGTCGCGAAGGACGGCTCGCAAGGCTGTGCCATCAAGGCCTGCTTTTGGAGAGGCGGAAATTTTCATTTTCAGATCGACCAGGAATCGCTGCCATAACTGCCGATCACACCACGTTCGGCAAGGTAGTTTTCCACCTCGGCGATGAGTTCGTCAACGGTCCTTCCCGCCGTATTGAGGCGAAGTTCCGGCGCAACAGGCGGCTCATAAGGCGAATCGATCCCGGTAAAGGCCTTGATCTCGCCGCGAAGCGCCTGTGCGTAAAGCCCCTTCGGGTCACGCGCCATGCATTCCTCAATCGGCGTATCGATGAAAATTTCAATGAACTCGCCCTCCGGCAACCGGGCGCGCACCTGATCGCGCTCCTCGCGGAACGGCGAGATGAATGAAACCGGCGTGATCAGCCCCGCATCGGCCATCAGCCGCGCCACCTCGCCCACCCGGCGGATATTTTCCACCCGGTCCGCATCGGAAAAGCCGAGATCGCTGTTGAGGCCGTGGCGCACATTATCGCCGTCGAGCAGATAGGTATGCTTGCCCAGCGCATGGAGGCGCTGTTCCAGCCTATTGGCAATGGTGGACTTGCCCGATGCGGAAAGGCCGGTAAACCACAGCACCGCCGGTTTCTGGAATTTCTGCGCCGCACGCGCCTGCTTGTTAAGGTCGAAAGCCTGCAAATGCACATTGGTCGCCTGCCGCAAGGCAGCATCGATCATGCCCGCGCCAACGGTTGCATTGGTGAGGCGATCGATCAGCACGAAAGCGCCTGTCGCACGATTTTCGCCGTATGGATCGAAAGCGATCGGATCGACCGTCTGCAAATGGCAGCGGCCAATCTCGTTGAGATCGAGCCGGGCTGTTTCTTCCTGTATGAAAGTGTTGACGTCCGTGCGATGCCTGATCGCATTCACCGTCACTGGCGTCTGGTCGGTTTCGGTGCGCAGGAGATAGGAGCGGCCCGGCAACAACGGATCCTCTCCAAACCAGACGATATCGGCGGCAAATCGATCGGCAACTTCCGGCCGCAATTCCACGCCGGCAAGCATATTGCCGCGTGAAACCTCGATCTCGTCTTCAAGAACGAGCGTCACCGCCTGCCCCTCGGAGGCGCGCTGCAAATCGCCGTCATAGGTGGCGATACGCTTCACGCGCGATTGCTTGCCGGATTTGGCCACCACGACCGGGTCGCCGACATGGATCGAGCCGGAAGCGACCGTGCCGGAAAAACCGCGAAAATCCAGATTGGGGCGGTTCACATATTGCACGGGAAAGCGGAACGGTTTTGCCGCCGCTTCCGTATCGATACGCACCGTTTCCAGATGTTCCAGGAGATGCGGCCCCTCATACCAGCCGATGCGTGGCGAGGAAGCCGTCACATTATCGCCAAAGCGGGCCGAAAGCGGGATCGGCTGAATACTCGTAAAGCCCAGATCCTGCGCAAAGGAAAGATAATCCGCGACGATCCCATCGAATCTGTCTTGCGAAAAATCAACAAGATCGATCTTGTTGACCGCGAGCACGATATGGCGAATGCCAAGTGCTGCCGCGATGAAGGAATGGCGGCGCGTCTGGGTCAACACGCCCTGACGCGCATCCACCAGAACCACGGCTAGATCGGCAGTGGAAGCGCCCGTTGCCATATTGCGCGTATATTGCGCATGGCCCGGTGTATCGGCCACGATGAACTTGCGGCGCGGCGTCGAGAAGAAACGATAAGCGACATCGATGGTGATGCCCTGCTCACGCTCAGCCTCCAGCCCGTCCACCAGAAGTGCGAAATCAAAATCATCATCGGTGGTGCCAAACTTCCGGCTGTCGTTTTTCAGCGAGGCAAGCTGGTCCTCAAAGATGAGCTTCGTATCATAAAGAAGCCGCCCGATCAGGGTCGATTTGCCGTCATCGACGGAACCGCAGGTGAGAAAGCGCAGAAGGGATTTGTGTTCCTGATCGGCCAGAAAATCGGCAACGGCAGTGTTCTTCTGCGAAGGCTTCATTACAACATTCATCAGAAATAGCCCTCGCGTTTCTTTTTTTCCATTGAGCCAGCTTCATCACGGTCGATCGCGCGGCCTTGCCGCTCGGATGTACGGGCAATCAGCATTTCCTCGACAATATCGGAAAGGTTTGCCGCGCTTGATGGAATGGCGCCCGTCAGCGGATAGCAGCCAAGCGTGCGGAACCGTACCAGACGGTTTTCCACCGGCTCGCCGGGGCGTAACTTCATACGGTCATCATCGACCATGATCAGCATGCCATCGCGCTCCACCACCGGGCGGCGCGCGGCAAAATAAAGCGGCACGATCGGGATGTTTTCCTGCAAGATATATTGCCAGATATCGAGTTCGGTCCAGTTGGAGAGGGGAAAGACGCGGATCGATTCTCCTTTGGAAACGCGCGTATTATAAATCTTCCACATTTCCGGGCGCTGGTTCTTGGGGTCCCAGCCATGCTGCGCGTTGCGGAATGAAAAAATGCGCTCCTTGGCGCGGCTCTTTTCCTCGTCGCGGCGCGCGCCGCCGAAGGCCGCATCGAACCTGTATTTATCAAGCGCCTGCCGCAACCCAACCGTTTTCATGATGTGGGTATGGACATTGGAGCCATGCGTAAAAGGCCCGATGCCATCACGCACGCCCTGCTCGTTGACATGCACCAGAAGTTCAAACCCCTTCTCACGCGCCTGTGCATCGCGGAATTCAATCATCTCACGAAATTTCCATGTCGTATCCACATGGAGAAAGGGAAAAGGCGGCGGGGCGGGATAGAACGCCTTCATCGCCAGATGCAGCATGACGGAGGAATCCTTGCTGACCGAATAGAGCATCACCGGATTGGAGAATGTCGCCGCCACCTCACGGAAAACATGGATGGCTTCTGCTTCAAGGCGCTGCAAATGCGTCAGGTTTTTCATCAGGGATGCATGATGCACGGCATTTACTCCCGCAAACCGGCTGGAGCGGTTGCGATTAAAACGGAACCCCTCTATTTCTTTGTTTTCAAGCATTATCCGACGCAAAACTGGCGGCAGACAAAGGCAAATGCCTTCGTCCGGCGCAAAGTGACGGGTCACGATGCGTGCATTGTCGTGAATGAAAGCGGAAAAAGGAAAGAATGCTATCGCGTATTGCAGAAGGCATCGCGAAAAACTTGCCCGTTTCAGTGTCGGGCCGGAAACAAACTTGCTCCGAAAACAAAAGTCCGATTTTCTACCAAGCCACGGAAAATCCTATAAAAATTATGCTATTTACCTGGCTTGGGCACGGGCCGCTCCTGAAACAGAGCGGCCCGCAAGTGCGAGATTGTGCGTCCGGAATTACTTTCCAAGGCTCGCCTGAACGTCGTTCAGGGCTGCTTCCAGCGCCGAAACCATGGTATCAACCTGCTGGTCGTTGATGATGAGCGGCGGGCAGAAGGCGAGCGTGTCGCCCATGGCGCGGGAAATGACGCCGCGCTCCTGCAAGGCAGCATTCGCCCGTGCGCCAAGCGCACCCGGCTGTTCAAGCCCGGTTTTGGCTTCCTTGTCGATCACCAGTTCAACGCCGGCGATAAGGCCGACGCCGCGCACTTCTCCCACCAGCGGATGGTCCTGAAGCTCGCGAAGGCGTTTTTGCATCCGCGCGCCGCGCTCACGCGCATTGGCGACCAGATCACGCTCCTCGATGATGGCGAGGTTTTCCAGCGCTACGGCCGCGGCAACCGGATGCCCCGATGCGGTGAAGCCGGTGCCAAGCGTGCCGATCTTGTGGCTTTCCTCAGCAATTGGCGCATAGACGCGCTCGTTGATAAGGAAGGCAGAAATCGGCAGATAAGAAGAGGAAAGCTGCTTCGACATGACCAGAATGTCGGGCTTGATGTCGAAAGTCTGGCAGCCGAAGAGATTGCCCGTGCGGCCGAAGCCGCAGATGACTTCATCAGCCACCAGCAAGATATTGTAGCGGCCGAGAACTGCCTGCACCTTTTCCCAATATGTCTTCGGCGGCACGACCACGCCGCCTGCGCCCATCACCGGCTCGCCGATGAAAGCGGCAATGGTGTGGGGGCCTTCCGCCAGGATGAGCTGTTCCAGCTCGTTTGCCAGGCGCGTTGCGAACTGCTCCTCGCTCTCACCCGGCAGCGCATCGTGGTAATGATGCGGGCAGCCGGTATGAAGAATACGATCGATGGGCAGATCGAAGGAGCGGTGATTGTTGGGCAGGCCCGTCAGGCTGGCGGAGGCAATGGTCACGCCATGATAGCCGCGCTTGCGCGAAATGATCTTCTTGCGCTCAGGCTCGCCCAGCGCATTGGAGCGATACCAGATGAGCTTGACGACGGTATCATTCGCTTCCGAGCCGGAATTGGTGAAATAGGCCTTGCTCATCGGCACCGGCGCCATGGCGACAAGCTTTTCAGCCAGATCGATCACCGGGCCATGCGAGCGATAGGAAAAGGTATGATAAAATGGCAGTTTCTTCATCTGCCGCGCAGCAGCTTCCGCCAGACGCTGTTCCGAAAAACCAACGCCGACACTCCACAGGCCCGACATGGCTTCAATATAGCGTTTGCCGGCAATATCTTCGACATAGATGCCGTCGCCGCGCTCAATAACGAGCGGGCCTTCCGCTTCAAGACGGACAGCATCGGTGTAGGAATGCAGGTGATAACGGATATCGCGGGCTTCAAGCGAGTTCGGCTGTGCAGTCATTCATTCATCCTCCAAGAACGATAATGAATGTGTAGCCTTTTTCAGGGAAAGCGCAAACCGGAAAGCCGCAGAAAATGCCCGTCGGTACAAACCGCCGAGGGACACTGGAAAAGGTCAGAGGAGACCAAATGTACGGGCCTTGGCGACGGCCTGCACCTTATTGACCGCAACAAGCTTGGTGAGCACGTTGCTGATGTGGAAATTGACCGTTCGCGTCGAGATATTGAGGATTGTCCCGATGATCTCGGCAGTCTTGCCTTCGCTCGTCCAACGCAGGATTTCGCGCTCACGCAAGGTGAGGCTGACATCGCCGATGCAACTGATGGCCGGCACATCGACCCTTTCATACATGGATAGATGCAGGAGATTGGTGACCATCTGCAATTGTCGGCGCAGCATGGAAATTTCACCGGGGGTGAGAGCCGGGCCGGAGCGTACAAAGCTCAAGAGGCCGAAAACACCCTGCGCCGCCCAGCAGGGCTGCGAAATACCCACTTTAAGTCCATATTTCACCGCATCGGCCCAGATTTGCGGTGCACTTGCGAAAAAATTCTGCGACCAGATCAGCGGATCTATACTGTTCACACCGCGCCGTAACAGCGGATCTATTTCCGCATAGTTTTGTGCCAAGTATCTCTGTTCCCACCCATCTGGAAATGCTCCAAATCGCACCCACTTCAAGGAGCCATTCAGGGAAGGAATAGACATGACATAGGATACATACTCAAAACCCAGGTCATGCGCATAATTCTTTACTATTTCAAACAACTGATCTGCACTGTCGGCAGACTGCATAGCATCATAAAATGTTTCCCATTTCATTGCAGACATCCCAGTAGCGTTTCAAAATAAATATGAATTCTTGGAATCGCAGCGATTTTTGGTAAAATGTATCGCTAAACATTCCTAGCATATCTTTCATATTTCTTCTACGAAGATTACTTTCATCATAATTAGCGATTTTCAAAATTCTACTTTTATATTGAATATAACTTCATTCTAAATTAGATAATGAAAATCGAATATTTATTTGGACGAAAAATAAAACCGGAAGACTCCACCGCAAAGCTTGAAGCAAACAGCCCTCGTGGAGGTTTGCTCCATGAGGGCTGTTTTGCCGTTTCCTCTCGAACGATCGGCTGTCAGGCCGCTTCGTCTTTCGATGCCCCAGGGACATAATTGAGGATCGGGGTGAGCCAGCGCTCCACAGCCTCCACATCCATGTCCTTGCGCCGGGCATAATCCTCGACCTGATCGCGCTCCACCTTTGCCACACCGAAATAATAGCTTTCAGGGTGACCGATATAGAGACCCGACACCGAGGAGCCGGGCCACATGGCGTAGCTTTCGGTAAGCTCCACGCCGGTATTGGCGGTGGCATCGAGCAGGCGGAACAAGGTGGTCTTTTCCGTATGATCGGGCTGGGCCGGATAGCCCGGCGCCGGGCGGATGCCCTTATATGGCTCGCTGATCAGTTCTTCCGGCGTAAAGGCTTCATCCGGCGCATAGGCCCAGAATTCCTTGCGCACACGCTCATGCATCAGTTCCGCGAAGGCTTCCGCGAAACGATCGGCAAGCGCCTTCACAAGAATGGCGGAATAATCATCATTGGCGCGTTCAAAACGCTCTGCGATAGCAATCTCGCCAATGCCCGCCGTCACGACAAAACCGCCAACATAATCCTGTTTGCCGCTTTCGACAGGCGCCACAAAATCCGCCATGGCGACATTCGGGCGGCCATCGCGCTTGGTAAGCTGCTGGCGAAGCGTGAACAGGGTGGCAAGCTCCTCCTTGCGGCTTTCATCCGTAAAGAGGCGGATATCATCGCCCACCGCATTGGCAGGCCAGAAGCCGACCACCGCCCGCGGGGTGAACCATTTCTCATCGATGATCTTCCGGAGCATCGCTTGCGCATCCGCCCAGAGCTGGCGCGCCGCCTCACCCTGCTTTTCATCTTCGAGAATAGCCGGATAGCGGCCCCTCAGTTCCCAGGTCTGGAAGAACGGGGTCCAGTCGATATAGCGCGCGATTTCCGCCAGATCATAGGTTTCAAAAACCTTCGTTCCGGTGAAGGTCGGCTTCACCGGCTCGTAGTTTTCCCAGTCGAGCTGATGCGGATTGGCGCGCGCGCGGGCAATTGGCAGGCGCTGTTTTTCAGCCTCGTTGCGGGCATGGGCAGCAGCCACCTTGGCATATTCGTTGCGTAAACCGTCGATATAGGCCTGCTTGCCCTCCGGCGACAGGAGGTTTGACACGACCCCCACCGCACGACTTGCATCCACGACATAGACAGCCTGCCCGCGCTCGTAACGCGAATGGATTTTCACCGCCGTATGAACACGGCTCGTCGTCGCACCGCCAATCAAAAGCGGAATATCGAAGCCCTCGCGCTCCATTTCGGCGGCGACATGCGCCATCTCATCAAGCGAAGGCGTGATGAGGCCGGAAAGGCCGATGATATCCACCTTTTCATCGCGCGCCACCTGCAGGATTTTCTGCGAGGGCACCATGACGCCAAGATCGATGATTTCATAATTATTGCAGGCCAGAACCACGCCCACGATATTCTTGCCGATATCGTGCACATCGCCCTTGACGGTCGCCATCAGCACCTTGCCCGCACTCTGGCGGCCCTCGCCGCCATTGAGGCGCTTTTCCTCTTCCATGAAGGGCAGCAGCACGGCCACGGCCTGCTTCATCACGCGGGCAGATTTCACCACCTGCGGCAGAAACATCTTGCCGGAACCGAACAGGTCGCCGACCACATTCATGCCTGCCATCAGCGGCCCTTCGATCACATGCAACGGGCGCTCGGCAGCAAGGCGCGCCTCTTCCGTATCGGCCTCGATATATTCGGTGATGCCGTTGACCAGCGCATGTTCAAGCCGCTTTTCGACCGGCCATTCGCGCCAGCTCAAATCCTGCGTCCGCGCTTCCCTGGAGCCGGAATCACGGAACCGTTCGGCAATTTCCAGAAGCCGTTCGGTTGCGCTTTCGCCCGTTTTTGTGGGGCGGTTCAGCACCACATCCTCGCAAGCCTCACGCAGTTCAGCGTCGATCGTGTCATAGACCGCAAGCTGGCCCGCATTGACGATGCCCATATCCATGCCCGCCTGAATGGCGTGGTAGAGGAAAACGGCATGCATCGCCTCACGCACCGGCTCATTGCCGCGGAAGGAGAACGAGAGGTTGGAAACGCCGCCGGAAATATGGACATGCGGCAGTGTGCGGACGATTTCACGCGTGGCCTCGATGAAATCGACGCCGTAATTATTGTGTTCCTCGATGCCGGTCGCGACCGCAAAAATATTCGGATCGAAAATGATGTCTTCCGGCGGGAAACCCACCTGTTCGGTCAGGATTTTATAGGCGCGGGTGCAGATTTCGATCTTGCGGGCCTGCGTATCCGCCTGTCCGGTTTCATCGAACGCCATGATGACCACAGCGGCACCATAGGCACGCACCAGCCGCGCATGGTGAAGAAAGGCTTCCTCACCCTCTTTCAGCGAGATGGAATTGACGACTGCCTTGCCCTGAACGCATTTCAGGCCAGCCTCGATCACTTCCCATTTGGAGCTGTCGAGCATGATCGGCACGCGGGCGATATCCGGCTCGGCGGCAATAAGGTTCAAAAACTCGACCATGGCCTTTTCGGAATCGATCAGGCCTTCATCCATGTTGATATCGATGATCTGGGCGCCGTTGGCCACCTGATCGCGCGCAACATCGAGCGCAGCCGCGAAATCGCCGGCCTTGACGAGCTTGCGGAAGCGGGCCGAGCCGGTGACATTGGTGCGCTCGCCGATATTGACGAAAGGAATATCCTTGGTGAGCGTAAAGGGCTCAAGGCCGGAAAGGCGCATCAGCGGCGGCACTTTTGCGGGCTTGCGTGGCTCATATTTCGCGACGGCTTGCGCGATGGCGCGAATATGGTCAGGCGTGGAGCCGCAGCAGCCGCCAACAACATTGACCAGCCCGTCGCGAGCAAAGCCCTCGATCTGCGCGGCCATGGCTTCCGGCGTTTCATCATACTGGCCGAATTCGTTCGGAAGGCCGGCATTGGGATAGGCGCAGATAAAGGTGTCGGCAATGCCCGACAATTCATCCAGATGCGCACGCATGGCATTGGCGCCGAGGGCGCAATTCAGTCCGATGGTGAACGGTCTTGCATGGCGCAGTGAATACCAGAAGGCCGTCGGCGTCTGGCCGGAAAGCGTGCGCCCGGAAAGATCGGTGATCGTACCGGAGATCATGACCGGAAGGCGAACACCCTTTTCGGCAAAGACTTCCTCGGTCGCGAACACAGCCGCCTTGGCGTTCAGCGTATCGAAAATGGTTTCGATCAGGATGATGTCGGAACCGCCATCGATCAGGCCGCGAATCTGTTCGGAATAGGCAATGCGCACATCATCGAAAGTGACGGCGCGAAAGCCCGGATTGTTCACATCCGGGGACAGCGAGGCGGTGCGGTTCGTCGGCCCCAGTGCGCCCGCGACAAAGCGGCGGCGGCCGTCCTTCTGCTCGGCGCGCAAGGCTGCGCGGCGGGCAAGGCGTGCGCCATCGCGATTGAGATCATAGACCATCGCCTCCATGCCATAATCGGCCTGCGCGATGGAAGTGGAGGAGAAAGTATTGGTTTCGAGAATATCCGCGCCCGCCATGGCATAGGCATAGTGGATTTCCTCAATGGCTTTCGGCTGGGTCAAGGTCAGAAGATCGTTATTGCCCTGAAGCTGGCAGTCACAGGTGGCGAAACGATCGCCGCGAAAATGCTCTTCATGGAAACCCAGGCCCTGAATCTGCGTACCCATGGCGCCGTCGAGGATCAGGATGCGCTCGCGCGCCGCCTGGGTCAGTGCCGCCAGCACTTCCGAACCGTCCGGCTTTGCCGCCGTTGCACCAAAAAGATCGTCAAGGGAAGACGCCATAAGGGATACCGCCTGTATTCACATTGTCTGGTTGTAATGCCGGAAAGGGGCCGAACTCTGTTCGCCAGCCTCTTCCCTGAATTGCATGGGCGCGCATGATCGCGAGTAGGTCGTTTAATGACATAAACATATCTTTATGTCAAATTTAAAAGCCGTGTTTTGGACAGTCACCGTTATGTTGCCGGATCGAAAAATTCGTGACCGGCGCAAGCCACCGCTGCGCCACATTGCTGGGACTAAAATCATGCGAGAAGCAATTGAGAATATGCTTCCCGGCACGACCTTGTTGATCCGGGAATGCGAGGAGAAACCGATGAAGAGATTTGGCTATTCCCTGTTTGCCGCCTGCCTGTCGATAGGCATGGGGCTTTCGGCCATGAGTGCCAATGCGGCGCAACCTTTGCTGCCGCTTGCGTCGGCTGCGGCTTCGCAAGATGCCGATGCGGTGCAGCGCGTGCAATATTACGATTATCGCGGCGACCGCCGCTACTGGCGCCATCAACGGTATTGGCGGCATCATCATCCGCGCTACCGGCCCTATTACCGCTATTATCGCCACTGGGGCCCGCCACCGCGCGCCTATCGCGGCGGCAACCCGCATGTGCGCTGGTGCTATAACCGTTACCGGTCCTACCGCGCCTATGACAACACCTACCAGCCCAATTACGGGCCGCGGCGCCAGTGCTATTCGCCTTATCTGTGAAACGAACAAAGCCCCGGATGATCCGGGGCTTTGCTTTCAGGCAGCAGTTCAATCAGGTGACGTAGGCACCGATCGAGGCTGCAACCAGGCCAATTGCAATGGCGATCATCACGCCATAGACGCGCGGCTTGTCGAACAGAACGGCGAAAGCTGAAAACCAGCCGACAACCGCCGCGCCAAGCGCAAAAAGAAAGCCGGGCTTGTCACCGTGATAGAGATTTGCCGCCATGAGCCCGCCGATAATCAGCGCGCCGAAAACGATCATCAATCCCGTGGCATATCGCTCGTAATCGTCCATTTATATTCCTCGGCTCCGGCCGCAAACGTACCGGAAACTGTCATTACCCGTTTGGCCGTTTGAAGGCATGAAACGCTATATAGCGCACATTTGCGGTCTATGTCGGCCAATATTGTCTTCACACAATCATTATTCGTGGCGATCTTCAACCATTTGCCTGCAGCATTTTGCGCAAATACTACGACTTTTCACCTCTTAACCGGTTCATCCGGGTTCCATCTGCCCCTGTATGTTTCAAATCGTGCTATTATTCGGTCATGGAATCGTTTGGCATCACCGTTTTTGAAACGCCCATCGGGCCCTGCGGCATTGCATGGCGCGGGAGCAAAATCGTGGGCGTGGAGATCGGCGAGGCGGACGAGAAAGAAACGCGCCATCGACTTCGTGAGCGTTTTGCGGGCGGGGAATATGCTGAACCGCCCGCTTTCATCAGGCAAACTATTGAAAAAGTGCGCGCATTGCTTGATGGCGCATCGCCGGATTTTTCCGATACACCGCTGGCGCTTGATTCGGTCCCGGACCTCAACCGGCGCGTTTATGAAATCATTCTGGAACTGAAACCGGGTGAAACCACCACTTATGGCGCGATTGCGCGGCGCCTTGGCGATGTGAGCCTGTCGCAGGCAGTGGGCTATGCGCTCGGCAAGAATCCGTTTCCCATCATCGTGCCCTGCCACCGCGTTCTGGGATCAAACGGCAAGGTGGGCGGCTTTTCGGCTGCGGGCGGCACGGCCACCAAGCTGCGCCTTCTCAACATAGAGCGCGCCAGAACGACAAGCGAGCCAGACCTTTTCGGCGGACTGCCCTTACAGGAACGGCCACAGACAGGCTGGTAATCAGTTCTTGTCTGTCACCACATCGGCGGAAAAGCGCAGTTCGCGCATCGGGCGCACAAGCTGCGTCGTGGCATCATAAGTCGGATGGTTCTTGAAAGCGTAGAGTGCTTCCTCGTCCTTGAACTCGGCATAAACCACGAGATCAATACGCTCGCACATCGGGTCGACCTTCGAGTTCGCCAGCACCTCGAAAACATCGGAATAGGGAATGGTCGCAAGTTGCTCCAGCCCTTTCCTGACCGTTTCGATATCCTGGCCTTCCTTGACGCTGAAGAAAACAATGTGCCGTATCACGCCGCGACTCCTTGTGATTGACGAGGCGTGTCTAGAGCATTTTTCGGGCGAATGGAAATAGCACATATCAGCCCGCTTTTACGCGCCGCCAGGCAAATGCTCCTTCCTGCGGCAGCGACCCGCGCCCTGGCTGGTAATAGCCCGGTGTATCCACCAGACGATTTTCGCCAAGCCGGCGCAGCGCGACCTCATTTGCCACCTGCAATGTGTCGAAGCCCGCGCGCAGCATCAGCACGGCCTGATCGATCAGCACATCCCCTACCGCGCGCAACTCTCCCGCAAAGCCTTCACGGCGGAGAATTTCCGCCTTGGAATAGGAGCGTCCATCGTTGAAAACCGGAAACTGCAAGGCGATGAGTGCAATGGAATCCAGATGCCCTAAAAGCGGGTCAATCTTTTCGCCGGGTGAGACCGAAACGCCGATGCGACGGTTGGACGAACGGCGGTGTTCCTCGCCAAGCTCAAGCCAGACGGCCAGTGGAAGCACAATCGCAGGCGCATCGCCTGCCGCCTCCAGATCGTCGGCAAAAATATAATCGTCCTCGCGGAAACCATCGCGAGACCAGAGTTTTGTTTCGTTTGTGCTGCTCATTTACGCTCTCTCACTCGCATGGTCTCTTAACGCACATCTGTTCCAAAAACCGTTACACAGCTTTCGGGATGCCCTTCAGGCTATCGGCAAGGCCGGAAAGATGAATGCCGCATTCGGTCTTTTCCGACCCCGCCCAGCGTCCGGCACGCTGATCCTCGCCCTCCGAGACGGGGCGTGTGCAAGGCATGCAGCCGATGGAGCGATAGCCCTGCGCGGTCAGCGGGTGCGGCGGCAGGCTGTACTTTTCGGCATAGGCCCTGAGGTCTTCGGCCCGCCAGCGCGCCAGCGGGTTGATACGGATACGCGGGCCAACCGATTCAAACACCGGCAGCCCATTGCGGGTGGATGCCTGAAACTGCTTACGTCCCGTCATCCATGCCCGGTAAGGCGCAACGGCGCGCGCCATCGGCTCCACCTTGCGGATAAAGCAGCAACGGTCCTTGTCGGTCATCGACAAGGCGCCGAACGGGTCTTCCTTTGCCAGGCTGTCCGCAACAGGCAGGATATCCCGCACATCGGCAAGGCCCAGGCGACCCACCAGTTGATGGCGATAATCGAGTGTGGCGCGAAAATGCTTGCCCGTATCGAGAAACAGCACCGGCGTTGCCCGGTCGATCTGCGAGATCATATGCAGGAGCACCGCCGATTCCGCCCCGAAGGACGAAACAACCGCAACCCGCCCCTCGAAAAGCTCATGCGTGACAAGCGCGATTATTTCGTGCGGCGCGGATGCGCCGTGGCTTGCTTCGAGAAGCCGGGCTTGCGCGGCACCGCGCTCATCCGCATCGGCAATGTCGGCGTCAGGCAGCACTTCTTATCTCCCCATAAAGAGCGCGTTTGAAAGGCTCCATTCCCACCCGGCGATAAGCGGCAAGGAAAGTTTCCTCCGCACTTTCGCGCAGGCCCAGATAGGTATCGACAATGGTTTCGATGGCATCGACCACCTCTTCCGACGAGAAACCGCGCCCGGTGGGTGATTTCACCAATGGCCGAGTTTTCGTCCGCCGAGCCGCCAAGCGTGATCTGGTAAAGCTCCTCACCCTTCTTCTCCACGCCCAGAATGCCGATATGGCCGACATGATGATGGCCGCAGGCATTGATGCAGCCGGAAATCTTGATCTTGAGATCGCCGATTTCAAGCTGACGGTCCAGATCGGCGAAGCGCTCGGAAATGCGCTGCGCAACGGGAATGGAGCGTGCATTGGCCAGCGCGCAATAATCAAGACCGGGGCAAGCAATGATATCGGTGATGAGACCGGCATGGGGTGTCACCAGTCCGCCCGATTGCAGGCGGTCGTAGACTGCCGGCAGATCGGCCTTGGCCACATGTGGCAGCACGAGGTTCTGCTCGTGGCTCACCCGGATTTCATCGAAGGAACAGGTTTGCGCCACATCGGCCACCAGTTCCATCTGTTCAGCACTGGCATCGCCCGGAATGCCGCCGACAGGCTTCAGCGAGATGGTGACGACGGCATAATCGGGATGCTTGTGCGCGGTGACATTGCGCGCGACCCAGCTTGCAAATTCCGCATCAGCCTTCTGTGCCACGGCGAGAATTTCCCAGCCTTCGGGGCGCTGCGGCAGGTCGGGCATACGGAAATAGCTTTCAATGACATCGATATCGCGCTGCGGCAGCTTCAATTCGCCATGGCGGATTTCTTCCCATTCCGCATCGATCTCGCGGGTCAATTGTTCGATGCCGGTTTCATGCACAAGGATCTTGATGCGCGCCTTGAACTTGTTGTCACGCCGACCATGAAGATTATAGACACGGACGATTGCCGTCACATAGGTCAGCATGTCCTCGATGGGCAGGAAGTCACGAATTTTCTTGGCCACCATCGGCGTGCGGCCCTGCCCGCCGCCGACATAAACGGCAAGGCCAAGCTCGCCCGCCTCGTTCTTCTTCAGTTGCAGGCCGATATCGTGCACCTGAATGGCCGCACGGTCATGCTCGGACCCGACAATCGCAATCTTGAACTTGCGCGGCAGATAGGAAAATTCCGGGTGCAGCGACGACCATTGCCGCAGGATTTCGGCAAGCGGGCGTGGGTCCGTCACTTCGTCGGCGGCAGCACCTGCAAAATGGTCGGCAGTCACATTGCGAATGCAATTGCCGGAGGTCTGGATGGAATGCATTTCCACCTCTGCCAGCTCTGCCAAAATCTGCGGAACATCCTTCAGCGCAGGCCAGTTATACTGGATGTTCTGGCGCGTCGTGAAATGGCCAAAGCCACGGTCATAAGTGCGCGCGATAGACCCAAGCTTGCGCAACTGGCGGCTGGACAGCGTTCCATAGGGGATTGCCACGCGCAGCATATAGGCATGCAATTGCAGGTAAAGGCCGTTCATCAGCCGCAAGGGCTTGAACTGGTCTTCCGTCAGCTCGCCCGAAAGGCGGCGCGCAACCTGATCCTTGAACTGGGCAACGCGGGCTGCAACAAAATCCCGGTCGAATTCATCATAACGATACATAGGCTATGTCCAACAACAGATCAGGAGGCAGGCGCCGGGAATGCATGGCCCATGGTCACGATGGTCGGGCCGGACAGGCGGATGCGTTCGCGCAGACGGATCGGATAAAGGTCCGCGCCACGTTCCTCCACATCGATCACATTCACATCGACGACCAGATTGGCGCGGGCGGCAAGCCTGCCCGCTTCCTCAAGCGCATTCACGGCTTCGGCATGGCGGGCGACCAGCGCCCCGTCGATCGTTTCCTGCCACGAACCGTCGGCACCAAGCCACACAGCCTGTCCATCGATCAGCCGGTTTGCAGTAAGAACTTTCACGATCATATCCAAACTCCTCAAAATCAGGCTGCGACGGGAACAGGTTTCAGGGAAAGGGCCTGCGCCCTGCCAATGGCGGCACCGGCGACGGCATCGCCAATGACCACCATGACCGGGCCGGAAAGCTCCTTGCGGTTTTCAAGCTGCGGCAAATCCTTCAGCGTGCCATGGAACATGCGCTTGTTGCTGCGGCTTGCATTTTCCACCACTGCAACCGCCGTATCCTCATGCAGGCCGGCGGCAATCAGACGCGAGGCAACGGAAGCGGCAACCGTGGAGCCCATATAGACGGCAATCGTAGCGCCGGAGACGGCAAGCTTCGCCCAGCCGGGCAGCACATCGCCGGTCATGTCATGGCCCGTGGTGAAGACGAGCGAGGACGCGACGCCGCGCAAGGTCAGCGGCAGTTCCATATCGGCGGCAGCGGCAAAGGCAGAGGTGATGCCCGGCACCACCTCAAAGCCTATTCCGGCGGCGCGCAAGGCGGCCATTTCCTCACCCGCACGGCCAAAGACCAGCGGATCGCCGGATTTCAGGCGCACCACGCGCTTGCCCTCCTGCCCCAGCTTCACCAGCAGGCGGTTGATCTCACCCTGGCTTTTGGAATGGCAACCCTTGCGCTTGCCTACCGGCAGGCGCTCGGCGTCGCGGCGTCCCATGGCGATGACGCCTTCCGGCACCAGCGCATCATGAACGATCACATCGGCTTCCATCAGCACGCGCTGGGCGCGCAGCGTCAAAAGGTCTTCAGCACCGGGACCGGCCCCAACCAGCCAGACATGGCCGGAAGCGTCCTGCCCCTGCCCGATCAGTTCCGCCGCAGCCCTGTGCGCCGCCTCGTGGTCGCCACTCTCCACCGCGCGGGCCACTTTTCCCGAAAAGAATGTGCGCCAGAAACCACGCCGCGCAAGCCCTTTTGGAAGCGCCCGCTCGACCAGAGGGCGCCAGCTTTCCGCAAAATGCGCAAGCTCGCCAAGACGCGGCGAAAAGGCTGCATCGATACGCGCACGCACCATCTGCGCCAAAACCGGGGCGGTTCCCTGCGAACCGATGGCGATCGTGACCGGCGCACGATTGACGATGGCAGGTGTCAGAAAATCGCAAAGGGCGGGACGGTCCACCACATTGACCGGAATTTTGCGGGCCCTTGCGGCGGCAGCGGCGGCACGATCCCCGGCCTCATCGCCGGTCGCGACAAAAACGAGCTTCGCACCATCCAGCAGTTCCGGCGCAAAGGGTGACGCAATATGCTCCACCCCATGGCTTTCAATAAAAGCGGCAAGATGCGGCTCAGCCTTTTCAGCAATGATGCGCAGGCGCGCAGCCGTCTGCGCCACGAGGCGAGCCTTGTTCAAGGCTTCCTCGCCACCACCCACGACCGCCACCACTTCGCCCGAAACCCGGAAGAAAGCAGGAAAATCAGCCAGAAGTCGCGTTTGCGATAAAGACACGGGCATCATCCTTTCAAACACTTCCAGCACGGAGCAGACGCCTGCTGGCGCTGGAAGCAAGATGGCCGCTATTATTCATTGCGCGGGGGGAATTTATAAGAAACGGGCTTGCGCGCCAAAATGGCGGCGAGCATCACTTTTTCACAAAGCCAGCCTTTGCGGGATTTTCATTCCGTTGAAGCGGCGAAACATATTCCCTATAATTTTTGTAGAATTTATAGGGGTTTACCCATAATGGCCTGCCGTAAAAAAGGCGGGGACATGTTTCGGCCAGCGGCGCGGCAGCACGGCGACCATATCGAAACGCAGCGAAAGCCGCGCCCGATCGGTCTGGCGTTGCAGCCAGAGATCGGCAGCCGCCTCGATGCGGCGCATGGCCTGCGGCGTTACCGCAAATTGTGCGGCTTCAAAACTTGCCCGCGCCTTGACCTCGACGATCAGCACCAGATCGCCCCGTCTTGCAATCAGGTCAATCTCGCCAAGCCGCGTGCGATAGCGCCGCGCGACGATGCGAAAGCCTTTGAGCATGAGTGCGAAAGCGGCAAGGCGTTCGGCGCTGTGGCCGCGAAAGAAAGCAATACGCTTTTTCTCGCGCAGATCCGTCATCGTCCATCGGACTTCAATTGCAGGAGACGCTGATAGAGGACCGATTTCTGGCCGCCTGTCATGCGCGCCGCCTCGCCTGCCGCCTTGGAAGGCGGCATTTCGGCGACAAGCGACAGAAGAAGCCTGTCGATATCTTCCTCGCTTTGCGCAACCGCCTCGCCCGTGGGTGGACCGACAAGCAGCACCACCTCGCCGCGAATGCGGTCTTCACCATCGAAGGTTTTTGCAAGTTCACCCAGAGGCGCGGTCACGATGGTTTCATAGGCCTTGGTCAGTTCGCGGCAAAGCGCGCCCTGACGCCCGGTCCCGAACACCTCAACCATGTCGGAAAGGGTCGCGGCGGCACGATTGGGCGATTCATAGAACACCAGCGTCGCGTCTATGCCTTTCAGGCTTTCGAGCCTGGATTGTTTCTGGCCATGTTTGGCGGGCAGAAAACCGCAGAACATGAAGGCATCGGTGGGCAGGCCCGATGCTGCAAGTGCCGCCAGAACGGCGGAGGCGCCGGGCACCGGGACAACGCGAATGCCCGCCTCGCGCGCATCGCCCACGAGACGGAAGCCGGGATCGGAAACAAGCGGCGTTCCGGCATCCGAAACAAGTGCGACGCTCTTGCCTGCGGCAAGCGCCGCGATCAGTTTCGGCCCCGCCTCGGCGGCATTATGTTCGTGATAGCTGATGGGGCGGCGCGAAATACCGTAGCGGTCGAGCAGCACACGGGTAACGCGCGTATCCTCACAGGCCAGAATATCGGCCGAAGCCAGCGTTTCGAGGCCGCGCAGGGTCATATCGCCCAGATTGCCGATCGGCGTCGAAACAATATAGAGCGCAGGCTCCAGCGGACGGGCGCGCATCGTCGTGCCCCCCACCACATATTCGCGCCGTTCTTCACCCGTTTCGTCAGTCATCCCAGGCCCTTTTATGCCGCCAGATCGGCAACCAGTGCATCCAGCACCAGCGCGCCATCCGGCGTTGCGCGGATCAGGCTGCCGCCCATCGGCTCGATCATGCCTTCCGCGATCAGCTTTGCCAGCCGTTTGTCGTCGATCGCATGGCCGGAAAGCCGCGCGTAACGGGCAAGGTCGATGCCTTCGCGCAGGCGCAGGCCCATCATCAGGAATTCATCGCCCTCCTGCCCGCCATCGAGATATTCTTCCTCGATAATTCCGTGGCCGCGCCGCTCCACATGGTCAAGCCATGTTTCAGGATGCTTTTCAGTCATGGTCACGGTGCGCACGTCATTTTCCACGAAACGGCCATGTGCGCCGGGCCCGATGCCAGCATATTGGCCATAACGCCAATAGACGAGATTGTGCTGCGATTCCCGCCCCGGCACCGCATGGTTGGAAATCTCATAGGCCGGAAGGCCATGTTCGGCGGTCACACGCTGCGTTTCCTCATAGAGCGCGGCTGCAAGGTCCGGCTCCGGCGTGGTGAGCTTGCCCGCCTTCCAGAGATTATAGAACTGCGTGCCTTCCTCGATGGTAAGCTGGTAGAGCGACAGATGGTCGGCAGCAAGGCCGATCGCCTCCTTCAATTCCTCGCGCCAGGCCTCGATTGTCTGGTCCGGCCGCGCATAGATAAGGTCGAAGGAAAGGCGCGGGAAAATCTCGCGTGCCAGCCGGATCGCGGCCTTTGCCTCTGCAACCGAATGCATCCGGCCAAGGCGGCGCAGATCGGGATCGTTCAACGCCTGAATACCAAGCGACACCCGGTTAACGCCTGCCGCACGATAGCCGCGAAAACGGTCGGCCTCAACGCTTGTCGGATTGGCTTCCAGCGTCATTTCAATGTCCGGCGCCACAGACCAATACGATGCGATGCCATCCAGCAGAGCGCCCACGGTTTCCGGCTGCATCAGCGATGGTGTGCCGCCGCCCAGGAAAATGCTGGTGACGGTGCGCGGGCCTGTGCGCTCACGCAAGGTTTCCATCTCGCGCCGGAAAGCCGCGCCATAGCGCGCCTGATCCACCGGCTTGTGGCGGACATGGCTGTTGAAATCGCAATAAGGGCATTTGGCCAGACAGAACGGCCAGTGCACATAAATGCCAAAGGCGGTTTCCCCATCAGCATGCATGACGGGATAGGTGCTGGCAGCATTTTTGGCCTGCAAAGGGGGAAACAGCTTGTTCATTCTGCCGGAGCCGATACCACGTTGAGTGCCTTTTCGGCAAAAAGCTTGAAGGCGCGGGCCCGGTGCGACAGCGCGCTGGCGTCACCCGGCTTCCAGCCATGCTTTTCTTCCGCCGTCATTTCGCCGAAGGTTTTCCCGTATCCATCGGGCAGAAACACCGGATCGTAACCGAAACCGATATTGCCGCGCGGTGGCCAGACGAGCGTGCCTTCCACTTCACCACGGAAATATTCCGCCTCGCCATCGGGCCAGGCAAGGCAGATGACCGAGACGAAACGCGCCTTGCGTTTATCAGGCGTCGTCGCGCCCTTTTCCTGCAAAAGATTTTCCACCTTCTGCATGGCCATGTCGAAATCGCGTTTGCCGTCTTCCGTTTCCGCCCAGTTGGCCGTGTAGACGCCCGGTTCGCCGTCAAGTGCGTCCACCATCAGGCCGGAATCGTCGGATAAAGCTGGAAAGCCCGTTGCCTTGGCGGCGGCAAGCGCCTTGATATAGGCGTTTTCCTCAAAGGTCGTGCCGGTCTCGTCCGGTTCTGGCAGGCCAAGGGCCGCGACCGAACTCACCTCGAAACCGAACGGGCCGATCAACCCGTCAAATTCCCTGAGCTTGCCCGCATTGTGCGAGGCGACGATCAGCTTGCCCTTTTCCAGCATTCTCATTTTCAATTCCACAGTTTGGGTTCGGCAATCTCCAGCGAATTGCCGGACGGATCGCGGAAATAAATCGAATGTGCGCCATTGGGCCAATCGAAATCGGCCTCAATGGCGATACCATGCTTTTCCAGATGCTTGCGCCAGCCTTCGATTTCCGCGCGGCTTGCAGCAAAACATACATGGCCCGGCCCGCTCGTGCCATGCGGCGGAACGGGCAGATGACCGGGCAATGGCGGCTTCAGCGTCTCTTGCGCCCTGAAAAGCAGGAGAATGCCATCGCCACACCGAAAGAGGCATTGCGCTCGCTCACCTTTCCCACCGGCTCCAGCCCCATGACATCGCGATAGAACCCTATCGCTTCCGCAACGTCACGCACATAGAGCGCGGTTTCAAGAATATGGGCGGCGCGCATGAATTTTCCCTCGGTTGCGATGCATCCGATACGGCTTATCGTCATTCCGGTTATGGTGGGCCGAAAACGGTGGCCTTTGAGACCCGGAGCGCAGTGTACTTAAACTCCATGAGCACCGGAAGCGAAAAAGAACCTCATTTACAGGCCGCCAGAGCCAGAATAACGGGGAACCGTCAGGCGACGGCCATTTTCTGCAACGATACGAGACGATCGATGCCGCTGCGCGCAAGCTTCATCAGCGCGCCAAACTCCTCTTCCGAGAAAGGCACGCCTTCGGCGGTGCCCTGAATTTCCACGATGCCGCCCTTGCCGGTCATGACGAAATTGCTGTCGGTTTCGGCAACCGAATCCTCGGCATAGTCGAGATCGAGAACCGGCACGCCTTCATAAATGCCGCAGGAAATGGCGGCTACATGGTCTTTCAGGACCTTTTCGACACGCACCATCTGGCGCGCTTCCATCCAGCGCAGGCATTCGTGCAGCGCCACCCAGCCGCCGGTGATAGCCGCCGTGCGCGTGCCGCCATCGGCCTGGATCACATCGCAGTCCACCGTGATCTGCATTTCGCCAAGCGCCTGCATGTCCACGACCGCGCGGAGCGAGCGGCCGATGAGGCGCTGGATTTCCTGCGTGCGCCCGCCCTGCTTGCCCGCCGCCGCCTCGCGGCGCATCCGCTCGCCGGTGGAACGCGGCAGCATACCATATTCCGCCGTCACCCAGCCCTTGCCCGTATTGCGCATCCAGCCCGGCACTTTTTCCTCAAGGCTTGCCGTGCACAAAACATGGGTGTCGCCAAACTTGACCAGGCAGGAGCCTTCCGCATGTTTGGAGACGCCGCGCTCGAAAGAGATGGTGCGCATTTCGTCGGCAGCACGCTTGGATGGACGCATATTTTCCCTCGTTTCAAAACTGGTTTGGAAAGCGATTTCACTTTCAGGTGCGGCTTTTTATGCCTGTTAGGCATAAATAGAAAGAAATTTCGCATGTCACGAACGGACAAGTGTTATGCGGCGCCACCGGCAAAGGCGCATTCATGCTCTAAACTCTTTGACGCAACATGCCGCAGCCTTATATTTATTACATTCAATTCAGAGGGTTCGCAGAACAAACCATGATGAGACCGCCGGAACACCAGCTCCTCAGTTCGCTCGACCAGCGCTCGCGCGATATTTTCCGGCTCATCGTCGAAACCTATCTCAATGACGGTGATCCGGTCGGCTCACGCAATCTCTCGCGGCTTCTGCCGCACACGCTTTCGCCCGCCACGATCCGCAATGTGATGAGCGATCTGGAACATCTGGGCCTGATCTATGCGCCGCATATTTCCGCTGGCCGCCTGCCGACGCAGATCGGCCTGCGCTTCTTTGTCGATGCCTTTCTGGAAGTGGGAGACCTGCCGCCGGAGGAACGCTCCTCCATCGAGGCGCAGGTACGCGCCGCAGGCACCAGCAATTCGGTGGAAAGCGTCCTGACCGAAGCAAGCCAGGTGCTTTCAGGCCTGTCACGCGGGGCGGGCCTTGTGCTCACCAACAAGACCGATGTGGCGCTGAAACATATCGAATTCGTGCGCCTTGAACCCATGCGCGCCCTGGCTGTTCTGGTCATGCAGAACGGCGATGTGGAAAACCGTGTGATTGATCTTCCGGCGGGCATCAGCACCTCGCAGCTCATCGAAGCCTCCAATTTTCTCAATGCCCATATTCATGGCCACACGCTTTCGGAAGCCAAATCCGAATTGAGGAAACTGAGCGAGGAAACACGGCGGGAGCTTGACCAGCTTTCACAGGAACTGGTGGCGAAGGGACTTGCAGTATGGAGCGGCGCCGGCGCGGACCAGCCCGCACGCCTCATCGTGCGCGGACGCGCCAATCTTCTGGAAAACGTCCACGCACAGGAAGACATAGAGCGGCTGCGCCATCTCTTCGACGATCTCGAAACCAAGGACGGGATGGTGCAGCTTCTGGACCTGGCGGAAGCAGGCTCGGGCGTGCGCATTTTCATCGGTTCGGAAAACAAGCTTTTCTCGCTTTCCGGCTCGTCGCTGGTGGTTGCCCCCTATCGCGACAGCGAACAACGGGTTATCGGTGCCCTGGGGGTGATCGGGCCGACCCGGCTCAATTATGCGCGCATCGTTCCGATGGTGGACTATACGGCGCAGATCGTATCGAGGCTGCTGCGATAACTGTCAGATTTGCCGGTGCGCACCAGCCCCCAGAAATTAGACCTTGATTTTAAAGGCACGAAACTCGATATCCGCCCCTAACGATCTTCAAGACGGAAGTGCACTATGGCTGACGAAAAGAACAAACCCGAAAACCCCGATCTTGACCAGCGCGATATCAACAATCCGCGGGACCGTGAGGCGCTGAAGCAGGCTGCCGACGATTTCCTGAAAGCGCGCCGGGCGGAAGCCGCCGCAGACGAGGCCGAAGGGGAAGTGGACGAAACCGCAAACCGTATCGCGGTATTGGAAGCGGACAATACGGAACTGAAAGACCAGATGCTTCGCGTTGCCGCTGAAATGGAAAATCTGCGCAAGCGCACCCAGCGCGACGTGCAGGATGCGCGCGCTTACGCCATCACCAATTTTGCTCGTGACATGCTTTCGGTTTCGGACAATCTGCGTCGCGCGCTCGATGCCATTCCGGCCGATGCGCTGGAAGCCGATTCCAACCTGA
This sequence comes from Brucella melitensis bv. 1 str. 16M, assembly GCF_000007125.1. Classification (NCBI taxonomy): domain Bacteria; kingdom Pseudomonadati; phylum Pseudomonadota; class Alphaproteobacteria; order Hyphomicrobiales; family Brucellaceae; genus Brucella; species Brucella melitensis. The sequence continues at coordinate 1,819,343 of NC_003317.1, forward strand.
AATCGCTTTCCGAAGGCGTGGAAATGACCGAACGCGCCATGCTGCTGGCACTGGAACGCCATGGCGTGAAGAAGCTGGAACCGGAAGGCCAGAAATTCGACCCGAATTTCCATCAGGCCATGTTTGAAGTGCCCAATCCAGATCTGCCCAACAATACGGTGGTGCAGGTGGTGCAGGCCGGTTACGCCATCGGCGACCGCGTGCTGCGCCCGGCCATGGTGGGCGTTTCCAAGGGAGGCCCGAAGGTTTCCGCCGAAAACGGCGCCTCGACCTCAGAAGACAATGCGTGATCCGATTGCGCAGGCGTATTGAAAAAGCAGCGGCATCATTTGCCGCTCTTTTTATTTCCGCTTTTTCTATTACGCTTGAGGCAGCGCGGGTGGAAACTTGAACCGGACGATCAAGCGGAGGCTCGTAGAGACGTGACGATCATACAATTCCTGAACTACGCGGGAGTGTTCGTTTTTGCCGCCACAGGTGCATTGGCCGCCTCGCGCCGCCAGCTCGACATTATCGGCTTCATCTTCCTTGCCAATATCACGGCCATTGGCGGGGGAACGATGCGCGATCTGGTGCTCGCAAGCCCGGTTTTCTGGGTCGTGCAGCCGCTCTATCTGTTTGTGGGCACACTTGCGGCCATTGCAGTCTATTTCACCGCCCATAAGGTGGAATCGCGCTATCGCACCCTTCTCTGGCTCGATGCCATCGGCATGGCCGCCTACACGGTCATGGGCGCCGCCAAGGGGCTTGCGCTGGGCTTCGGCCCGTCAGTCGCTATCGTCACAGGCATTTTCACCGCCACGTTCGGCGGCATATTGCGCGACATGGTGGTGGGGGAACCGTCCGTGCTGATGCGCCGCGAAATCTATGTCACGGCAGCCGTTGCCGGGGCCTGCCTCTATGTGGTGCTGGAATATCTCGGCATCAATCCCGTGATTTCGGCGGGTGCAGCCGCTTTTGCCGCTTTTTTCGTGCGCGGCGGCGCGCTTTATTTCGGCTGGACCCTGCCGGTTTATAAAAGCAAGCCCGGCCGCACTGAAGAAGAACTCCAGCGCGACCAGATCATCCGGCCAGAATAATCGGTTCCGCTAGCAAATTCAGATAAGGCCCGCCTGGCTTGCGGCAGCCTCAAGGCTGATCTGCGGGCGCGGGCCCATCTGCTGGATGATGAGACCGGCGGCAAGCGAACCGAGCCTTGCGCAATCTTCCAGCGATCGATCCTTCGTATAGCCATAAAGGAACCCGGCGGCATAAAGATCGCCCGCGCCGGTCGTATCGACCAGGTCATCGATCTCGATGGCCGGAACAGTCAGCGTCTGGTCGGGTGTGACGACGACTGCGCCTTTTTCCGAGCGCGTGATGACCGAAAGCCTGCAATCCATGCGCATGGCGGCAATCGCCGTTTCCAGCGACTTTGTCTTATAGAGCGCCTTGGCCTCATCCTCATTGGCGAAGACGATATCCACGGTGCGCGAACGCATGAGCTGAAGGAATTCGTCGCGATAGCGATCCACGCAGAAAGGATCGGAGAGCGTCATCGCCATCTGCCGCCCGCTCTCATGCGCAATCTTGGAGGCCATGACGATGGCTTCCTTGGCGCGCGGCGGATCCCAGAGATAGCCCTCGAAATAGGTGACGCGGGCATCGGCCACCTTGGAGGTTTCGACATCTTCCGGCCCGAGCTCGACGCAGGCGCCAAGATAGGTGTTCATGGAACGCTCGCCATCCGGCGTCACGAAAATCATCGAACGGGCGGTGGGCGAACCTTTTTCCAGCGGGCGTGTATCAAAGGCAACGCCCTGCGCACGGATATCATGCGCAAAAACACGGCCCAGATGGTCGGTTGCGACCTTGCCGAAATAGGCAGAGCGCCCGCCAAGGCTTGCGATGCCTGCCGCCGTGTTGCCCGCGCTGCCGCCCGACATTTCGGTCGCCGGCCCCATGCGGCTGTAGAGAAGCTCGGCGCGTTCGGCGTCGATGAGGTTCATAGCGCCTTTTATGATGCCATTGGTTTCCAGAAATACATCGTCCGTGCGTGCGAGAATATCGACAATGGCATTGCCGATGCAAAGAACATCGAATGTGGCCATGAGTGCCTCTGAAGCTCCCCTTCGTTTCAGGCTTCACCGCTGATGCGGCAGAAACACCGGCCGGTGCTGCCGCGATGCGGGAGCCGGTTTACCCTTTTACTGTTCTTTTGGCTAGCCTGATAACCTCCCGGCTTGTGGGTAGCGCCGCTTGCGCGCGCCTGCGGCCATACCTATTTCCCCTGCAAATATCGCAGTTCCGGCATTTGCGCCGCAATGAGAGACGATCCGAGCCGTACGCAATCCCGCAAAAGGGTGGAAAATGATTATTGATGCCGCCTGGAAAGCCCTGAACCGCCTGCTTACGCCGCAATTCCGAACGGTTTTCTGGAAAACGCTGGGCGTTACTCTTCTGCTGCTCGTGGGCCTGTGGGTCGCGATAAGGCAGGTTTTCTTCTCTTTTGCCTGGCCGTGGATGGAGCAACTGCTGCCCGGCATGCCCCAATGGGCAGGCTGGCTCGGCATTGTGGCAGCCATCGTGGCGGGGCTTGGGCTGGCGCTGGTTCTTGCCCTGATGATTGCGCCGGTCACGGCCCTCATCGCCGGTTTTTTCCTTGATGATGTCGCGGAAATCGTGGAACGCGAAGACTATCCTGCCGATCCGCCCGGCACGCCGCTGCCGCTCGGACGCTCCGTCATCGCTTCGCTGAAATTCCTCGGCGTGGTCATTCTCGGCAACGGAGTGGCCCTGATCCTGCTTTTCGTGCCCGGCATCAACCTGATCGCCTTTTTCGTCATCAACGCCTATCTGCTCAGCCGGGAATTCTTTGAATTTGCTGCCATGCGCTACCGCAGCGAAGCGGAGGCAAAGACACTGCGCTCCCAATATGGCGTAACGGTTTTTCTGGCGGGGCTGGTGATCGCGGGTTTCATGGCAATCCCCATCGTCAACCTGCTGACGCCGCTTTTTGCCGCCACGATGATGGTGCATCTGCACAAGGCCATCTCGAAACGAGCGATAAAAACCTATAGTTAGAGATCCAGCAAAAGTGTGAAATCGCTTTGCTGGAAATTCTCTAAGGCGCCAGCGGCACGAGCGCGGCGGGGATATCGCAGGTCTTGGCGGGATATTTGCAGAGATCGGCAATCACGCATTTCTCGCATTCGGGCTTGCGTGCCTTGCACACATAGCGTCCGTGCAGGATCAGCCAATGATGGGCGTGAAGCATATATTCACGCGGGATGACCCGAACCAGAATGGCCTCCACCGCTTCCGGCGTCTTGCCCGGTGCAAGCCCGATGCGGTTGCCAATGCGCAATATATGCGTGTCCACCGCCATGGTCGGCTGGCCGAAAGCCATGTTGAGCACGACATTGGCCGTCTTGCGCCCCACGCCCGGCAGTTTCACCAGCTCGTCGCGATCGCCCGGCACCTCACCGCCATAATCGCGGATCAGCGCTTCGGAAAGCAGGATGACATTCTTCGCCTTGTTGCGCCAAAGCCCGATGGTACGGATATATTCACCGACCTTTTCCTCACCCAGCGCCAGCATCTTTTGCGGCGTATCGGCGACAGCGAAAAGGGCGCGTGTCGCCTTGTTGACGCCGGCATCCGTCGCCTGCGCCGACAGAACCACGGCCACGAGCAGGGTAAAGGCGTTCACATGTTCAAGCTCGCCCTTCGGCTCGGGGCGCTGGATGGAGAAACGGCGGAAAATTTCATGGATCTCGTCGGCCGTGTAAAGCGTACCCGCCACGCGGCGCGGGCGGCGCACGGGTGAAGTGGAGCCATTCACAGCGGATTTGATTTTTGTCTCTTGCATTCCTTGTCTATACTCGGTTCCATCTTCGGAAGACAATCAGCAGCTTGACGCAGTCCCCCATATTGAGGCGACCCTCAAGGCCGGAACTTCAAGGCCAGAAACGGATGCATCACCCAGACGGCGCCGAACCTGAACGGTTTGAAACACCAATATTCGAGGCATTGCTGACGCCCTATCGTTCGCTGGGGCGCACGGGCTTTTATAATCTGATGTCTGCGCTCACCGGCTGCTGGATGTTCGTGGGCATCTTGTTCTGGTCCATCGGGGCCTGGCCGATCTTCGGCTTTTTCGGGCTCGACGTGCTTCTGATCTACCTTGCCTTCCGCTGGAACTATCATGCGGCACGGGCGCGCGAAGAAATCTCGGTCTCGCGCGCTGCCCTGCAGGTTCGCAAATATGCGGCCTCGGGCAAGATGACGACGCATCACTTCAATCCGTTCTGGGCCCGCTTCAAGGTGGCGCGCAAGCCCGATATCGGAATTACGGCCATGCGCATCGAAAGCCGCGAGAACAGCATCGTTATCGGCAGTTTCCTCAACCCGGACGAACGCGAGAGCTTTGCCACAGCCTTTGGCGCTGCCCTTGCCGAAGCCAGGCGTTGAGGCCGCCCCTTTTCCACAAAATCTTCCCGGCTACAGCATCGGCCCGAAAATCGATATTGGTTTTCAGAAAGCACGATGCTTTGAAAAATTAAAGCATGTCTCCCAAAAAGCTGGAAATGCTCGTGAGGTCAGTAACCATGGCTTTACCATTGCGATGCGGGAATTCGGCTTGCACCCTTGAAGTCCGGCTTTTCACAAGCCATATCAGTCTTTGAGAAGATATGCCGAAAGGGTCCTTCTCAAGACGGTCGCTTGGATAAGGACTGATGAAATGACACGAATGACACCGTTTTCGAGCCCGTTACTGCTCGGATTCGACACGATGGAAAAGACGCTGGAACGGATCGCAAAATCTGGTGACGGTTATCCGCCCTATAATATAGAGCGTTTGCGCGGCGATACGGGTTCTGAACGCCTGCGCATCACCTTGGCGGTTGCGGGCTTTGCCAGCGAGAATCTCGAAGTCATGACGGAGGACAACCAGCTTGTCATCCGCGGGCGCCAGACAGACGATACCGAACGTGAATATCTGCATCGCGGCATCGCCGCCCGCCAATTCCAACGGGTGTTCGTTCTGGCCGATGGCATGAGAGTTCTGGCTTGTGAACTCAGGAATGGTCTTCTTGCCATCGATCTGGACCGGCCCGAGCCGGAACGGCTGATCAAACGGATCGACATAGCGGTCAAGGACTGATCTGCATTCAGTCCATGTTCACAAGAAGACTGCTATATTGGGACAATGAAGCTCTGAATGCGCCATGGTCGCAAATGACATGCCGCTTGAATGGAGGCTAAGACGATGAATAAACACGTATTCACCGACAATGAATTTGCCCATCTCGGCGAAGGCGAAATCGCATATGTGCGCAAGATCCGTTCAGACGATCTCGCCCGCAGTTTCCCCTCGCTTCCGCCGATTGCACCGGGCCTTGAACTCTGGGCGCTGTTCGGCGCAAGCGGCGAACCGATCGTGCTTTCCGATGTGCGTGCAACCGCCCTGCAGGGCGCGCATGACCACGAATTGCGCACGGTGACGCTGCATTGACAGCCATTGCGCGAAACACCTCAAAAACAAGGCCGCCATCCCGTGGGGACGGCGGCCTTTGTTATTGAAATCAACCAGGCTCAGGCGGCGTTGGACGTCGGGTGAGCCGTCAGGAATGAATAGAGGGCCTGCGCGTCATGGGTGCCGCGCAATTTGGCCACCATATCGGGGTCGCGCAGCAAACGGGCGATGCGCGACAGTGCTTTCAGATGATCGGCACCGGCATTTTCCGGGGCCAACAGCAGAAAAACGAGATCGACAGGCTGATCGTCCAGCGCCTCAAAATCGACCGGCGTTTCAAGGCGCGCAAAGATTCCGGCGATTTTGTTGATGCTCGCCAGCTTGCCATGCGGAATGGCGACGCCATTCCCCACCCCGGTGGAACCGAGGCGCTCACGCTGGAGAACTGTTTCAAAAACTTCACGCTCAGGGAGACCGGTCAGTTCCGCAGCCTTCTCAGACAGAATCTGCAAAAGCTGCTTTTTGGAGCTGGCTTTCAGCGCCGGGATAATCGCCCCGGGCTGAATCAGATCGCTAAGATCCATTCTCTCCGTTCCTTCTTCAGTCAGGCCGGTTACGGCCCGGTTTTGGGAAGCGCACGCAAGCCGCCTTCAGGCTTTACGCTCCCGTGCGCTTCTGGTTTGCCATCAGGCGCGTGGCGCGGCCTGGCGGGTGACAGTCGATGGATCAACCCAGCCGATATTGCCGTCCGCGCGACGGTAGACGATGTTAACTTCATCATTGCCCGCATTCCGGAACACCAGAACCGGATGTTCGGTCAGGTCAAGCTCCACGACCGCCGATGCCACCGACATGGTGCGCAGGGCGACGGACGATTCCGCAACGATGGTCGGTGCGTAATCAGCCGGAAGGTCCTCCTCCTCTTCCGGCAGCGGTGCCATAACACGATATGCCACGTCGTCATAGATCGCATTTTGCTGTGCAGGTGCACGCGACTTCAGACGGCGCTTGTAACGGCGAAGCCGGGTCTCGATCTTGTCCGCGGCCATGTCGAACGCCAGTTGCGGATCCTGCGCCTCGCCAGCGCTTTGCAGTGTCGCACCGCTATCAAGGTGCAACGTGCAATCCGCACTGAACCGCGAACCGGACTTGGCGACCGTTACCTGTCCAGAAAAGCCATGATCGAAATATTTGTCGACAGCATCATTCACCCGATCAACGATCCGGCTCGTGAAAGCTTCACCGACGTCCATATGCTTTCCAGATACACGCAGAGTCATTGGTCCACCTCATTTGCGTTACACCACGGGACTCAGTCTAATCACAAGGCGAGCGAAGCGCAAAGCGAACGAGCATCAAAGATGGCTTTTGTCGTGGGCGAATGACAAGGCCGTCCCACGGTTTCCATCCGGGTGCCTGAACACCCTCCACAAACCTGTCGAAAGCGTAACCGATCCGGTTTCTGGATAATCGCTGCGCATCGTTCCTCTATATAGTGTTCCAAGGGGCCGAGTATTGCCCAGAACGCGGCTTTTTCTTTCCTTCAAGCAGAAAGATATCGTACATTTCATCCCGAAATGCCGTATGCATTATCATGTTGCGCCGAAGGATTGCCCAGAAATACTGGATTTCCAACCTCGACCCGCAACGCGAGCCGGGCTTCTATTGACTGAAACGATATTTGTCAATTGCTCCTCCTGCCAGTTGGCTTCCCTGGGCCGCCCTTGTTTCCACAGATCGAGATTGACTTTTTCTGATCGAACGGCGGCTCAGGTTCAAAATTTCAGAGCATTCTCCCTATATTTTCAACGCTCTGAAAAGGCGGCAATAGAAAGATTAACAGACATTCCAATATGGTCTATCCCAAATTTTCCGGCTTTATGATTTCGGCTTTGAGTAAAACACCAAGAACAGATAACCTATTCTATCATATATATTTTTGCTCAGGGCAGGCCTGTGCACAACCCGAAGATACACAATAAACCCGGCAAAATGAAAGCGGCGAGGACAATGGTTCTGGCGCTAGCGTTTACGGCGTTGAAAAGCGTGCCTTCTTTTCGCGCCGGCGTTGTGCGGAGGAAGCGATATTCATCGCTTCCCGATATTTCGCCACGGTGCGGCGGGCGATATCCACACCGTCCTTTTTCAGCGCATCCACGATGGCATCATCGGAGAGAACTTCATCGGGCTTTTCCGCCTCGATCATCTGGCGGATGCGATGGCGCACGCTTTCGGAGGAATGGGCTTCGCCTCCTTCCGATGAGGCAAGCGAAGCGGTAAAGAAGTAGCGCAATTCAAACACGCCGCGCGGGGTTGCCATAAACTTGTTGGCGGTGACGCGGCTGATGGTCGATTCGTGCATACCCACTGCATCGGCGACCATGCGCAGGTTCAGCGGCTTCAGATGCGCCACGCCATGGCGCAGGAAACCATCCTGCTGGCGCACGATCTCCTGCGCTACTTTCAAGATGGTGCGCGCACGCTGATCAAGGCTGCGCACCAGCCAGCCTGCCGTCTGCATGCAATCGGTAAGAAATGCCTTTTCCTCTGTCTTCACCGAGCCGCTCACCTCGGCATAATATTCATTGTTGACGATGAGGCGGGGCATGGTTGCCGGATTGAGCTCGATCGCCCAGCCACCATCACGCGCGGAAAAAACCAGCACATCCGGCACGATCGTATCGGCAACCGACACCTCAAAACGCGCGCCGGGCTTCGGATCGAGCGCGCGGATTTCGGCCAGCATGTCGATCAGGTCCGCCTGATCGACGCCGCAGATTTTCTGGAGTGTTGCAAAATCGCGCCGGGCCAGAAGATCGAGATTGGCGATCAGGGCTTCCATCGCCGGATCGAAGCGGTCCTTGAGACGCAACTGGATTGCAAGGCATTCACGCAGATCGCGCGCAAAAAGCCCTGGTGGATCAAAGCCTTGCAGCACACCCAGAATGCGCCCGATCTCGGCGGTCTCGATCCCCAGATTGTGTGCAAGCCCGACAATATCGATACGAAGATAACCGCTTTCATCCAGCGCATCGGCGAGCGCCGTCGCGATGAAACGGTCGGCCGCCTTCGAGAAGCCAAGCACGATCTGTTCGGCCACATAGTCACTGAGCGACAGGCGGCCTGCCGTTACCTGATCGATATCATAGCCGTTGCCGGAAAACGCCCCCTCGCCCGCAGACAGTTTCCATTGCTCTTGGCTGGAGCCCAGATCATCAGGAAAAATGTTTTCCAGGGAATTATCGAAAGTGGCGGAAAGGTTTTCGGCGGCGCCCGCCCCCTCGGTCTGGAACCAGTCATAGTTATTGGCGCTTTCAGTGGGGTCGTCTGCGCCGGATGCAGGCTCGCCGCCCGCAAGATCATCACTGTCTGCCTCGATCCTGTCCAGAAGCGGATTTTTTTCAATTTCCATGTCGAGAAACTGATCGAGCTCGATATGCGTCATCTGTAGCAGCTTGATCGACTGCATGAGCTGGGGTGTCATCACCAGCGATTGCGATTGACGGATATCAAGTTTAGGCGACAGGGCCATGCGAAACGTTATTCCCCCGGTTTTCCATTCAGGCGTTTCGTGCCCTTGTTCTTGCCGCAGCAATCCAATGGAAACTGGTATGAACCTTGCTTGTCAATTTGGAATGTGCAGTTTTTGAACAAAAGAGGGGGATAAAGCATGCCTCCCAAAAGTGGGAACCGGTTTTGGGATAAAAACATGCCTAAAATAAAAGATAAAAGCGTTTTGTGATGCGAAACGCTTTAGTCGCGAGCGCGGCATAATCGGCAATCACGCCCCCTTGCGCAAAAAGCCCCGGAAAATCCGGGATAGGAGATCACAGCGTAAACTGGTCGCCGAGATAGAGCCTGCGTACATCCGGGTTGGCGACAATCTCCGCCGGGCGGCCATGGGTCAGAACCTGACCGGCATGGATGATATAGGCACGATCGATGAGGCCGAGCGTCTCGCGCACATTATGGTCGGTGATGAGAACACCGATGCCACGGCTCGTCAGATGACGCACGAGTTGCTGGATATCCGAAACGGCAATCGGATCGACACCGGCAAAAGGCTCGTCAAGCAGCATGAAATTTGGGCGCGATGCAAGCGCGCGTGCAATTTCCAGACGGCGGCGCTCACCGCCGGAAAGCGAAATGGCGGGCGCCTTGCGCAAATGCGCGATGTGAAATTCCTCCAGCAGCGCATCGAGTTCGGAAGCGCGCCGGGCGCGGTCCTTCTCCACCACTTCCAGCACGGCCTTGATATTGTTTTCGACCGAAAGGCCGCGGAAAATCGAAGCTTCCTGCGGCAGATAGCCGATACCGAGGCGAGAGCGGCGATACATGGGCATCGACGTCACGTCGAAACCGTCAATCTCGATGGAACCGCTATCGGCGGGAACAAGGCCTGTGACCATATAGAAACAGGTGGTCTTGCCGGCGCCATTGGGGCCCAGAATGCCGACCGCTTCGCCTGCACGTACGCCGAACGACACGCCATTGACGACCTGTCGCCCACGATAGCTTTTGCAAAGGCCGCGCGCAACGAGTGTGCCCTTGAGCCGCGACGCCATGTTCGGCTGTCCGGATATGGCATCCACGCCGGATGCTGCCACATCATGAGAGGGCGATTGCACCTCGCCGGCTTTCTTGTTCCAGAACAATCCCACGCGCGCCCCGGTCAGTTCCGCTTGGGCGCAGCACCGCCCTGCTGTTGATCCTTCGGAGCCATGATGATCGACACGCGCCCCTTGGTCTGGCCCTTGCAGCTTTCTACATTGGCCCGCCCCGTATCGAGATGGGCGGTCAGCTTGCAGCCGGTCACGATATTGTCACCGTCCGTCAGCACGACCTTCTGGCCCTGGAGAACCATGATCTGGTTCTTCGCGTCATAGCGGCCTGTGTCGCCGGTCGCGACCTGCGTGCCGGACTTGAGATAAACCTTGCCGGCAATATCGATGTGCTCAATGCTCGACGAACCAATCCCGCCCACGCCTGCATTTGCAGGTTCGGGCGCTTCAGCGCCCTTCTTGGCCTTGCTGTAATAAACGGTCATCTGGCCAGCCTTCAGCAAGGCGTCGCCCTGCGAAACGGCCACATTGCCGGTGAAAACGGCCACGCCTTCCTTGTCGCGCATTTCCAGCTTGTCGGCATCGATCTTGACGGGATCCTTGCTGTTGGAAAGCTTGAGGCCGGGCACGGACCCATCACCGGCCTGCTGCGCCCAGGAAGCGCCCGGCGCAGCAAAGGCGGCAAGCGCCAGAACCGAAAATCCTATCCGCAAAGTGCGGACCATCGTGTCCCCGTTCATCTTGCCCGTCTCGCGTTTCATATACATTCAGCTCCCCCGAAAACCCTTCGCCTGCCGGGGCAGGCCGAATGCTCGAATCTCTAGCCCTAACGCATAATGCGGTCCAGAGTGCCTTTCAACGCCCCATATCGCAGTTAGGCCCCTAAAAACACTGTGCAGCCAAATGGAAACATCCGGCGCTGCAAAATAAACCTAAAGCATGTCGCTTGTTATCATACACACACGACACGCTTTAAACTTTTGTTTTCGTGCATGTCTTTATCCCAAAACCGGTTCCCGCTTTGGGGAGACATGCTTTAAATCCGTCCTCAACCCCCTTCAGGGGTTTTGTTTGCCGAAAGCGTGTTGCCATCAACGGTCATATGGACATTATACTCGAAGATCAGAACCTTGCCATTGTCCTTGACCTGCATGCTGTCGGCCAGAATATGCGTCGTACCGTTGCGAATATCGACCGGCTTGTCGGTGGCGATCTGCCCACTCTTCAGATTGACATCCGCAGAATGGAGTTGCGCACGCAAACCATTGTCAGTGGTAACAGTAAAGTCCTTATCAAGTTGCAAACGACCATTGGCATTATCATAAACACCGGATGCGGCCTCGACCGTGGCATGACCCTTTTCACCCACCGGCAAGCGCGCCGAAATGCCTTCAAGGGTGATCGCGCCGCTGTTCTTGACATCCTGTGTCGCCTTGGCGGCGGTCATGGAATAGGGGCGATTATCCTTGGTGTACCCATTCAGATGCGGGCTTTTCATGACAAGCTTGCCCGTTTCGCCTCCCGTATTCACCTCTACCTTGACCGGTGAGGCCGGGGTTGCCAGAAACGTATACCAGGAGAAGACCGCAGCCAGCGCGATTGCCGCCACCGGAAGCGCCGTCTTCAAAACGCGCACACGCACGGAATGGCGCTGCGCGGCATGGAAAAGCGAATCGGCCTTTTCCGACGCGCCAAAACGCATGCCGCCAGCACCGCGCCCGGAAGGGGTCGCATTTTGCGGAACATGAATATGTGGTATGTCGGCCGTCATGTTATCCTTTGGCACATCAATCGCAATCACAGGCAATCGGGGCAATCACGCGCTGACAGACGTCAGCGCACAAACGACCCGAGGCTTTTCATTTCAATACGGTTTATTTGGGGTGAAATAGCTGAATGCTCAATAGCACGCTGCGGCAGAGAACCAAACGCCGCACCTGCCTGCCATGCTCATTCCAACTGGAAACCGCCCGAGCCGTCGATAAATCAACCCAATATTCGCAGCTCCGTTTAGAGCGGAACTCATCAACATATTGATAACACAAAAAGCTCGGCGAATATAGACCAGAGCTTTTTACAGGTGTAAAGCAGGTAAATCGCACCAATGATCCTCTATTCGCGAAGAATTCCCTTAAGGTTGAGAACAGGCTTAGAATCCACCGCCTTGGAGGCAGAAAGCGGAGAGTCAATTTTTCGCGATCAAGCCCTTATATTACAGATATGGACGAACGAATGGCTCATGACGCCGAAGCAATGATCGAAAGACGCAGGCTGCGCCGGAAGCTGACCAGCTGGCGATTGGCTTTCCTCGTGCTTCTGGCCGCGCTGATAGCCGGGTTCGCCTTTTATTCGCTGCGCAGCGCCGAGTTTAACCAGCCGCATATCGCCAAGGTGCGCATCGAGGGCACGATCTTCGAGAACGAGGAGCTTTTGAAGCGCCTCGACAAAATCGCCGGGGACGACGCCGTGAAGGGTGTCATCCTGCTGCTCGATTCGCCGGGGGGCACCACCGTCGGCGGTGAAGCGATCTACGATGCCGTGCGCAAGATCGCCACAAAGAAACCGGTCGTAACCCAGGTCGGCACGCTGGCCGCCTCCGCGGGCTATATGATCGCCAGCGCATCCGATCATATCGTGGCGCGGCAAACCTCCATTGTCGGCTCCATCGGCGTTCTCTTCCAGTATCCCGACCTTTCCAAACTGCTCGATACGCTCGGCGTGAAGGTCGAAACCATCAAGTCCTCACCGCTGAAGGCCGAGCCCAATTATTTCAGCCCGGCGAGCGAGGAAGCCAAGAACATGATCCGCAGCATGATCATGGATTCCTATGACTGGTTCGTCGGCATCGTGCAGGAACGCCGCGCCTTCACCCATGAACAGGCGCTGGCCCTTGCCAATGGCGCGGTGTTCACCGGGCGGCAGGCACTCGACAAAAAACTGATCGATGGCCTTGGCGGCGAGGCGGAAGCCGTCGCATGGCTTCAGACCAAGGGACTGTCGGACAAGCTGCCTCGCCTTGAATGGAAGCCGGTCGGCAGCGAAACAGGTTTTTCGCTGCGTGATCTCATCATCCATGCCGGCGCGCGCCTTCTGGGCCTGCCACAGGAAGCCGATGGCGCCATCAAGGAAATCGCCAGGGATCGCATCTTCCTTGACGGACTCCTTTCCGTTTGGCACGTTGATGGAATAGCCGGTGCAAACCCGGCAAACCAGTAGAGTCCTTCCGGCAGGCAGGGCAGAATTGAAACAGGGGTCTAAAGCCGTGATCAAATCGGAACTTGTTCAGATTATCGCAAGCCGCAATCCACATCTTTTCCAGCGCGATGTCGTAAACATCGTCGGCGCTGTTTTCGATGAGATCACCAATGCACTCGCCGAAGGCAACCGCGTGGAACTTCGTGGCTTCGGCGCTTTCTCCGTGAAGAACCGCCCTGCCCGCAGTGGACGCAATCCGCGCACCGGCGAAACGGTGGACGTGGAGGAAAAGTGGGTTCCCTTCTTCAAGACCGGCAAGAAACTGCGCGACCGTCTCAACGGCGCAGTCTGATAAAAGACCATGCTGGCAAAACGAATCGTCACAATCGTCATTCTGGTGCCGCTCGCGGTTATTCTGATAGCCCTGTCGGTCGCCAACCGCGCATCGGCGATATTGACGATCGATCCGTTCAATCCGGGCAACCCGGCATTGTCCTATAGCGCGCCGCTTTTCATCTGGCTGTTTGGCGCCCTGCTTTTCGGCGTGGTCATCGGTTCTGCCGTGACATGGCTCACGCAGGGCAAATATCGCCGCAAGGCGCGCAACAGCAGTCGCGAGGCAGCGCGCCTTCTGGAGCGGGCAGAAAGCGCCGAAAAGCGCAATATACCGCTGGCGAATTCCTGATCCCCGTTTTAGGCTGTGAAATGGTGTTCGACCGGGGCATCACGCATTTTCCCCTTCCCCGCTGGCATTCTTTATCCTACCTAGACTGCAATCAGGATGATTGGAGTTTCGGGTGAAGACGCCAAAAGGAAAAGGCAAAAAGCCATCAGGCGGCAAACAGGAGCGCGGCTTCGAGCGCAGGAAGCAGGATGCGCCGCGCACGGAAAACAAGTTTGAAAGCAGGACCGAAGGCAAGGGCGCCTTCAAGAAGCCGCGCCCGCAATTCGCCAAGGCTGCGCCGAAACCGGCTGAGGAAAAGGCGCCCGGACCGCTTCGCGAAATCAGGCCCTATACGGGCCCGCGCCCGGCCGAGCGCCTGCCGCTCATTCTTGAAACCGAGCCTTCGCCCGATTATGCGCTGCTGGACAGCGGCAACGGGCTGAAGCTTGAACAATATGGCCCCTATCGCATCGTCCGCCCGGAGGGGCAGGCAATCTGGCTGCCAGCCCTGCCGCAAAGGGAATGGGATCAGGCCGACGCTATCTTCACCGGCAATACGGATGAAGAAGGCATGGGGCGCTGGGCGTTCCCGAAAACGCCGCTCGGCGAAACATGGCCGATGCAGCATGATGGTATTTCCTTCCATGGCCGCTTCACTTCCTTCCGCCATGTGGGGGTTTTTCCCGAACAGGCTGCGCACTGGTCGTTCATGGACGGGCTCATCCGCGATGCGGTGAAAACGGGAGCACGGTCAAGGTGCTCAATCTTTTCGGCTATACGGGCGTGGCTTCACTCGTTGCCGCACGCGCTGGCGCGGAAGTAACCCACGTGGACGCTTCCAAAAAGGCCATTCTCTGGGCGCGTGAAAACCAGGAAATGGCCGGGCTTTCCGACAAGCCGATCCGCTGGATCTGCGAAGACGCGATGAAATTTGTGCAGCGCGAGGAGCGGCGCGGCAGTTTCTACGATATCATCCTGCTCGATCCGCCCGCCTATGGACGCGGCCCAAGCGGCGAGGTCTGGCAATTGTTCGAGCATCTGCCCGCCATGGTCGATACATGCCGCGCGATCCTGTCAGCGAAGCCGCTTGCCGTCATCCTTACCGCCTATTCGATCCGCGCATCCTTCTTTGCCATCCACGAATTGATGCGTGACCGTTTCACCGGCCTTGGCGGCACGGTCGAATCAGGCGAACTCATCCTGCGCGAACGCTCCGCCGATCAGTCGGGAGGGCGCGCGCTTTCCACATCCATGTTCAGCCGCTGGGTAGCCAAATGAGCCGTAACGACGAATTCTCCAGAAGCGGCGGCTCGCGCCCCGAACACCGGCCCGAACACCCGAAGGTCGGCCAGGTAAAGGAAGTCACCAGCCTTGCCAACCCGATCGTGAAGGACCTGCGTTCACTGGCGCTGAAAAAATTTCGCGACCAGCAGGGCGTATTTCTGGCCGAAGGGCTGAAGCTTGTCATCGACGCGCTGGAGCAGGACTGGCGCATCAAGACGCTGGTTTTCGCCAAGTCCGGCAAGGGCAACAAAACCGTGGAACAGGTCGCCGCACGCACCTTTGCCAAGGGCGGGCTGGTGCTGGAAGTGACTGAAAAGGTCATCTCCGCCATTACGCGCCGCGATAATCCGCAGATGGTGGCTGGCGTTTTCGAGCAGCAATACCACCAGCTTGCGGGCCTGAAGCCGAAAGGCAACGATGTTTATGTCGCGCTTGATCGCGTGCGCGATCCCGGCAATCTTGGCGCCGTCATCCGCACAGCCGATGCGGTCGGCGCAAAGGGCGTGATCCTCATTGGCGACACCACCGATCCCTATTCGCTCGAAACCGTGCGCGCCACCATGGGCTCGGTCTTTTCCGTGCCGCTCTACAGGGCTTCGGAAGCCGATTTTCTCAACTGGCGCAAGGGCTTTTCTGGCCTCGTCGTCGGCACGCACCTGAAAGGCGCCGTGGATTATCGCACCATCCCCTATGCCAACAAGCCGGTTATCCTGATAATGGGCAATGAACAGCAGGGCCTGCCCGACAGTCTTGCCGGCGCCTGCGACAAGCTTGCCCGCATTCCGCAGGCAGGCCGCGCCGATTCGCTCAATCTGGCCATTGCCACAGGTGTGATGCTCTATGAAATCCGCCGTGAGGCACTCACCCTCGATGAAAGGGGATAGGATGAAGCGTCACGCAGTCTGGTCCTCGCTTTTCGTCGTCATTCTTGCAGTCCTGATTGACCAGGGCATCAAATATCTGGTCGAAAGCCGCATGTTCTATGGGCAGCAGATCGATCTTCTGCCCTTCCTCGCCCTTTTTCGCACGCATAATGAAGGCATCGCCTTTTCCATGCTGGCATGGCTGCACGATGGCGGCCTGATCGCCATCACGCTCGCCGTCATCGCCTTTGTTCTCTATCTGTGGTGGACCAATGCGCCGGAGCGTGTTTTTGCGCGCTATGGCTTCGCACTCGTGATCGGTGGGGCCATCGGCAATCTCATTGACCGCGTGATGCATGGCTATGTGGTTGATTATGTTCTTTTTCACCTGCCAACATGGTCTTTTGCAGTATTCAATCTTGCAGATGCATTCATCACGATTGGAGCAGGGCTGATTATTCTGGAAGAGTTTCTCGGCTGGCGGCGCGAACGAATCTCACACTGAACCGGAAGCAAAGGTTGCCGCTTGATCGGCTGTGCCCTTTCACATATTTTATGGAAGAAATTTTCAGTGTTTTTTTAAGGAGATAGCGCAGCCCAATCCAGATGCCACATTGGTGACATGCTTCTGTCATCGTCGCGTAGCACTCAATCCTTATTGCTTCAGCCACGGATCGATATCCGCGAAGCTTTACAGGAATAGAATGTTAGCTCTTACTGAAATATCAGTGGGAAACCCTTCAGGAAGACGTGAATAGACGAAACAGGAGCGATCATCATGACAGTACTGCTTGGAATGGGCCAGCAAATCATTGATGATACGGTCATGTCAGGCTTAGAAGCACAACAGGCGCTGTTCGCCTCCAATGGCGACGCCATCATTCTGGGACGCATCGGGTCGCTGGAAGTGCGGCTTGCGAATTCCCGCGCGGCAATCGAAGCTGCGCAGGAGCTTCGTTTTCGCGTCTTCTTTGAAGAGATGGGCGCCCGCAAGGAAACCATCGAAGCGGTGGAGCAGCGCGATGCTGATCGCTTCGATACGATCTGCGATCATCTTCTGGTCTATGATACGGCCCTGCCCGTCCCCGAACACCAGCAAATCGTCGGCACCTATCGCCTGATGCGCAACGAGCAGGCCGAAAAGGCGCTGGGTTTCTATTCGGCGGACGAATATGACGTGCAACGCCTCAAACTGTCGCGCCCCAACCTTCGCCTGCTGGAACTCGGCCGTTCCTGCGTGAAACCGGAATATCGTTCCAAGCGCACCGTCGAGCTTTTGTGGCAGGGCGCATGGGCCTATTGCCGCCGACACTCCATCGACGTGATGTTCGGCTGTGCCTCTTTCCACGGGGCCGTGCCTGCAGCCCACGCGCTGGGGCTTTCCTTCCTGCATCACAATTGCCGCGCCACCGACGATTGGGACGTTCGCGCCCTGCCGCACCGCTACCTGGCGATGGACCTGATGCCAAAGGAAGCGATCAACAACAAAGTTGCGCTTTTCTCGATGCCGCCATTGGTGAAAGGCTATCTGCGCCTTGGGGCAATGATCGGGGATGGCGCCGTGATCGATGAGGCCTTCGGCACCACCGATGTCTTCATTATCCTACCCATCGAGCGCATTTCCAGCCGTTACATTAGCTACTACGGCGCAGAAGCAAACCGCTTTGTCTAGTCTGTAGATATTCCGGTTCTGACGGCCTGCAAATGGCGCTGTTTTGCGCTTCCGGTGCTCATGTACCTAGAGCGGTTCCGGTTTTAACAGAAACGCCGGAACCGCTCTAACTATTTGTTTTGTCGCATTATCCCGCGCAAAACCGTTTCACACTTTTGCTGGAAATGCTCTAACAGTACACTCCGCTCCGGTTCGCAAACATCACCATTTTCGGCACGCCATAACCGGAATCTCAAACAGACTACAGCGCCTTCACATTGATGTGCGGAGCATGACATAGCCGCGAAGGGCGAGGGCCCGAAACCTCACGCCTTCCCGGCCAGTTCCTTCAGCTTATAGATCAGGTCCAGTGCTTCCCGTGGGGTCAGTTCATCAGGGCTGATGGCAGCGACCGCATTCGCCAGTTCGCTGTCTTTCGCCTGTATCTGCGGCTTCGGCTTTTCCTGCTGCAACATGACGGAAAAAAGCGGCAGGTCGTCGATCAGCCTGTCGGCCTTGCCGGATGTTTCGCCCGCCTCTAGTTGATGCAGCACGTCGCGTGCACGGTTCACCACGGCTTCCGGCAACCCCGCGAGGCGGGCCACCTGCACGCCATAGGAACGGTCGGCTGCTCCTTTTGCCACCTCATGCAGGAAGATGACGTCATTGTCCCATTCCTTCACCCGCATGGTGACATTGGAAAGCCGCTCCAGCTTCTCCGAAAGAGCCGTCATTTCGTGGAAATGCGTGGCAAACAGCGCACGGCAGCGGTTTTTCTCGTGCAGATATTCCACCGCCGCCCAGGCAATGGAAAGCCCATCGAAAGTGGCCGTGCCGCGCCCGATCTCATCCAGGATCACCAGCGAGTGTTCGCCCGCCTGATTGAGAATTGCCGCCGTTTCAACCATTTCGACCATGAAGGTCGAACGCCCCCGCGCCAGATCGTCGGAAGCACCGACGCGGCTGAACAGCCGGTCCACCACGCCGATATGTGCCGATCCGGCTGGCACGAAGGAACCCATCTGCGCAAGAATAGCGATCAGCGCGTTCTGGCGCAGGAAGGTCGATTTACCCCCCATATTGGGGCCGGTCAAAAGCCAGATCGCACCATCTCCACCGTCCCTTTGCGGCGAGAGATCGCAATCATTGGCAACAAACGGATTGGCCGCCTGACGCCGCAGCGCCTGCTCGACGACCGGATGACGGCCAGCCACGATGTTGAAGGAGAGGCTGTCATCAACATGTGGGCGGCAATAGCCCTGCTCTTCCGCCAGTACGGCAAGCGCAGTTGAAACATCGAAGACGGAAAGCGCTGAAGCCGCAGCGCGGATACTGTCCGCATGGGCAACAGCTTCAGCCGTCAGTTCCTCGAAAATCGCAAGTTCAATGGAGAGCGCCCGGTCGGCGGCATTGGCAATCTTGCTTTCCAGTTCCGCCAGTTCGGTCGTGGTAAAACGCATGGCATTGGCCATGGTCTGGCGATGGATGAACCGGCTTTTCGCCTCGTCCGTATCGGTCATCGCTCCCGAATTATTGGCCGTGACCTCGATGAAATAACCAAGCACATTATTGTGCTTGATCTTGAGCGACTTGATGCCGGTTTCCTCGATATAATCGGCCTGCAAACCGGCAATGACGCGGCGTGACTGGTCGCGCAGCGCGCGCATTTCATCCAGTTCCGAATTATAGCCTTCGCGCACGAAACCGCCGTCGCGTTTGAGGAGCGGCAATTCATCGGCCAGCGCCCGGTCGAGATGAGCAGCAAAACCGGCGGGCATTTTTTCAATGGCCTCGCGCGCCGCCGCAAGTTCGTCCGGCAATAGCGCGCCATCCAGAAGCGAGGCGATGCCGCCCGCCGCTTCAAAGCCGCAGGCCAGTGCACCCAGATCGCGCGGGCCGCCACGCCCGACGGCCAACCGCGACAGGGCGCGCGGCATATCGGGCACGCCCTTCAGTTCCAGCCGCAGAGCCTCGCACAACGTCTGCTCGCTCAGGCACCACGAAACGGAATCAAGCCGCAGTGCTATTTCCTTCGGGCTAGTCAGCGGCGCAGTCAACCGTTCGGCAAGGAGCCGCGCGCCACCGCCCGTCACCGTGCGGTCGATGGCTTTCAGGAGGCTCCCATCGCGATTGCCCGACATGGTGCGGGCCAATTCCAGGCTGGCGCGTGTGGCCGGGTCGATGAAAAGCGTGCCGCCCTCATGTTCGCGCTCAGGGCGCATCAGGGGTGGGCGTTCGGAAATCTGCGTCTTTTCAATATAGGCGATTGCGCCGGAAATGGCAGAGAGCTCCGGGCGGCTGAACTGGCCGAAACCATCGAGTGTCGCCACGTTGAAATAGTGCTGGATGCGCGTTTGCGCCGCCGCACTGTCAAAAAGCGTTGCCGGCTGTGGCGTCACCGCCTTGCCGATCAGATCGAAAACGGGCCGCAATTCCTCATCATGAAAGGCGCTGTCGGCCACGACCAGTTCACGCGGGTCCACGCGCATAATGTCGGCAAAGAGCCGGTCTGGCGTGGTTTCCGCCACCCGGAAGGTTCCGGTTGAGATATCGATCCAGGCGAGCGCCAGCGCACCGTCGCCGCGCGTGCGCCCCATGGCCATCAGGAAATTGGCTTGTGCCGGGTCAAGCAGTTTTTCTTCCGTCAGCGTTCCGGGCGTAACAAGACGGATCACATCGCGCTTCACCACCGATTTGGAGCCGCGTTTCTTGGCTTCTGCCGGGTCTTCCACCTGTTCGCAGACCGCGACGCGGTAGCCTTTGGCAATCAGCTTTTGCAGATAATCGTCGGCGGCATGAACCGGCACGCCGCACATCGGAATATCCTCACCCAGATGCTTGCCGCGCTTTGTAAGCGTGATGCCAAGCGCAGCGGAAGCCGCCACGGCATCATCGAAGAACAATTCGTAGAAATCGCCCATGCGATAGAACAGGAGCGAATCAACATTCGCCGCCTTGATCTCGATATATTGCTCCATCATGGGCGTCAGGCGAACCGGAGCATCCGGCCCGGCGTTTTCCACCGGTTCCGGCTCTTTCTCTTCAACCTTCGCTTCCATGTCACAAACCTTCATTTATTGCTTGAACAGCACATAAAGCATTATTAAATTTCGTATTCCATCGCTTTTGGATGAACATCTGTTCCAGGAAGGCTGTTTACACAGTGTCTCACTGGCGCTATCGAATTTCTCCCGCAGATGAAAACCGGAGGGAACATGCCAGCCTCGACGCCGAAGGGCAACATATCAGAACGCGCACCCACAGCCAGTGAGAAGGAAGCGCTCGACTTTCACGCTCAGGGGCGCCCCGGCAAGCTGGAAATCAACCCGACCAAGCCGATGACCACGCAGCGCGACCTGTCGCTCGCCTATTCGCCGGGCGTGGCCGTGCCGGTGAAGGCCATAGCCGAAGATGCCGCCCGCGCCTATGACTATACGGCCAAGGGCAATCTCGTCGCCGTCATTTCCAATGGCACCGCGATCCTCGGCCTCGGCAATCTGGGCGCGCTTGCCTCCAAGCCGGTGATGGAAGGCAAGGCTGTGCTGTTCAAGCGTTTTGCCGACGTCGATTCCATTGATCTTGAAATCGATACGACCGATATCGACGCTTTCATCAATGCGGTCCGCTATCTCGGCCCCTCCTTCGGCGGCATCAACCTTGAAGACATCAAGGCGCCGGATTGCTTCATCATCGAGAGCCGCCTGCGCGAATTGATGGACATTCCCGTCTTCCACGACGACCAGCATGGCACGGCCATCATCGCGGCTGCGGGCCTTATCAACGCACTGCACCTTACGGGCCGCGACATGAAGACGACAAAGCTCGTCTGCAACGGTGCCGGCTCGGCCGGCATCGCCTGTATCGAGCTTATCAAGGCCATGGGTTTTGCTCCCGAAAACGTCATCCTGTGCGACACTAAGGGCGTCGTCTATCAGGGCCGTGAAGAGGGCATGAACCAGTGGAAATCGGCCCATGCAGTAAAGACCGATCGCCGCTCGCTTGCCAACGCCATGAAGGATGCGGACGTGTTCTTCGGCGTTTCGGCCAAGGGTGCGCTGACGCAAGACATGGTGCGCTCCATGGCGCCCAATCCCATCATTTTCGCCATGGCCAATCCCGACCCGGAAATCACGCCGGAGGAGGTGGAGCGCATCCGTGATGACGCCATCGTCGCCACGGGCCGTTCGGATTATCCGAACCAGGTCAACAATGTGCTTGGCTTTCCGTATATTTTCCGCGGTGCGCTCGACGTACGCGCGACAACCATCAATGATGCAATGAAGATCGCCGCCGTCAATGCGCTGGCCGAGCTTGCCCGCGAGGACGTGCCGGACGATGTGGTGGCAGCCATCAGGGCAGCCGCCCGCGCTTTGGGCCGAACTATATCATTCCGGTGCCGTTCGATCCGCGCCTGCTTGCCTCCGTTTCCGCCGCCGTCGCCAAGGCTGCGATGGAAACCGGCGTGGCCGGGCGCGCCATTGCCGATATTGAAGGCTACAAGCGCGAATTGCTGGCGCGCCGCGACCCGATCGCCTCGACGCTGCGCGGCATTTACGAGCGTGTGCGCCGCCAGCCAAAGCGCATCGTATTTGCCGAAGGCGAGGAAGAACAGGTGATGCGCGCCGCCGTTTCCTACGTCAATCAGGGGCTTGGAACAGCCATTCTGGTGGGGCGCGAGGAGCATGTGGAAGAAACGGCGCGGGCCGCCGGCCTTGACCTCAACCGCCCGGGCATCGAGGTCATCAATGCGCGCCTGTCGAGCCGCAATGCGGCCTATGCCGACTATCTCTATGAAAAATTGCAGCGCAGGGGCTATCTGGCGCGTGATTGCCTTCGCCTCATCAACAATGACCGCAACCATTTTGCGGCCTGCATGGTGGCGCTGGGCGATGCGGATGGCATGGTGACGGGCGTGACCCGCAATTATGCAACCGGGCTTGACGATGTGCGCCGTGTGATCGATTCCAAGCCGGGCCATCGCATGGTGGGCGTTTCCATCGCGCTTTGCCGCGGGCGCACCGTATTCATCGCAGATACTGCCGTGCATGAAATGCCGACCGCAGCCGAGCTTGCCGATATTGCGGTGGAAGCCGCAGGCATGGCGCGCCGCATGGGCTATGTGCCGCGCGTGGCACTTACCGCCTTCTCGACCTTCGGCCATATGGGCGGCGAGCGTTCGGCACGGATTCAGGAAGCCGTCCGCATTCTGGCAACACGCCATGTCGATTTTGAATTCGACGGTGAAATGAGCACCGACGTGGCGCTGAACCCGAAACTGATGGAACAATATCCGTTCATCCGCCTGTCGGGCCCGGCCAATGTGATCGTCACGCCGGACAATCATTCGGCCTCGATTGCCGCCGACATGTTGCAGGAGCTGGGCGGGGCAACCATCATCGGCCCGCTGCTCGTCGGCCTCGACAAGCCCGCGCAGATCGTGACCATCGGCGCGAAGGATTCCGATATCGTCAATATGGCCGCGATCACGGCCTATAATGCGACGAACTGAAAAATGAGAAAATAGCAAGACAAGGTTGGGCCGGGCGTTTCGCCCGGCCTTTGCTTTTCGATATTCACCATATCCAAAAGGGGCTATAGGATAGTTCTGTCATCGCAAGTCCATTTTCCTGAAAACCGGACACAAAGGCCGCATGAGCGCACACGACCTGAAGCTGGAAGAGATCGTCAATGCCGAAACGCTCCGTCGCAAGCTCAATGAACTGGCGGACACGGCCGATGAAAGCTACACCAGCCTTCCCATGCGCAAGGTTGTGCTCCAGACGCTGAAGGATGCGCTGGCGAGCGGGCGCGCCAATGCCGAAGACATGCTGATGAAGGATGGCGGCGGCACGCTTTGCGCCAAGCGGCTCTGCTACCTGATGGATACGCTGATCGACATCCTGTTTGAATTCGCAACCACCAGGGCCTATCCGACGCGCAATCCCTCCAAGGCGGAGAATATGGCGCTCGTGGCAGTCGGCGGCTATGGGCGCGGCGGGCTTGCACAGGGTTCCGACATCGACCTTCTTTTCCTGCTTCCCTATAAACAGACGCCCTGGGGCGAACAGGTTGTGGAATATACGCTCTACATGCTCTGGGACATGGGGCTGAAAGTCGGCCATTCCACCCGCAACATCGATGAGTGCATTCGTCTGGCGCGCGAGGACATGACCATTCGCACAGCCCTTCTCGATGCGCGCTTTCTTACCGGCGACAAGGATCTGTTCCGCACACTTGAAATCCGTTTCGAGGAGGAAATCGTCAAGGGAACGGAGCCGGAATTCATTCAGGCAAAGCTTGCCGAGCGCGATGCACGCCACCGCAAGGCAGGTGAAACACGCTATCTGGTCGAACCGAACGTCAAGGAAGGCAAGGGCGGACAGCGCGACCTGCACACCCTGTTCTGGATCACCAAATATTTCTACCGCGTGAAGACCAAGGAAGAGCTGGTCAAGCTTGGGGTTCTGTCGCGAGCGGAACTGAAATTGTTCAACAAGGCTGAGGATTTTCTCTGGGCGGTGCGGTGCCATATGCATTTTGCGACGCTGAAAGCCGAAGAACGCCTTTCCTTCGACATTCAGCCGGAAATCGCACAGCGCCTCGGCTATACGGCGCATCCCGGCCAGAACTATGTCGAACGCTTCATGAAGCATTATTTCCTCGTCGCGAAGGATGTGGGTGACCTCACCCGCATCATCTGCGCGGCGCTGGAAGAACAGCAGGCAAAGCATGTTCCAGGCTTCAACCGCATCTTCCTGACCTTCTCGCGCCGCAAGCGCAAGCTTTCGGATGATGGCGCTTTCATTTCGGAAAACCATCGCATCAATATCGCACGGCCCGATATTTTCCGGCAGGACCCGGTCAATATGATCCGGCTCTTTCACCTTGCCGACCGCCATGGGCTGGAGTTTCATCCCGAAGCAATGCAGAGCCTCACCCGCTCGCTGAAGCTCATCAATGCCGACCTGCGCGAGAACCCGGAGGCCAACCGGCTTTTCCTCGAAATCCTCACCTCGCCGCGCAATCCGGAACTTATCCTGCGCCGCATGAACGAATCCGGCGTGCTTGGAAAATTCATTCCCGATTTCGGCAAGATCGTCGCGATGATGCAGTTCAATATGTATCACCACTATACGGTGGACGAGCATCTGTTGCGCTGCATTGCCGTGCTTTCGGAAATCGAGCACGGCGAGCTTAAAACCGAGCACCCGCTTTCAAACCATCTCATCACCACGATCAAGCGCGACCGCAACCTGCTTTACGTGACGCTTCTTCTGCACGATATCGCCAAGGGCCGCCCGGAAGACCACTCCATCGCGGGCGCACGCATTGCCCGCAGGCTTTGCCCGCGCTTCGGCTTGACACCATCCGAAACCGAGACCGTGGAATGGCTGGTGCGCGAACACCTCACCATGAGCATGGTGGCGCAATCGCGCGATCTCAACGACCGCAAGACCATTATCGATTTTGCCGATACGGTGCAGACGATGGAGCGGCTGAAGCTTCTCCTGATCCTCACCGTTTGTGATATCAAGGCGGTCGGCCCCGGCATATGGAACGGCTGGAAAGGCCAGCTTCTGCGCACGCTTTTCTATGAGACCGAACTGGTGCTGACGGGCGGATTTTCCGAATTGTCGCGGGCCGCCCGCGACAAGCAGGCGCGTGAGGCGCTGGCCGAGCGGCTTTCCGACTGGCCGAAGGAAGAGCGCGACGCCTATCTTGCCCTGCCCTATACCAATTATTTCCTCACCGTCAGCCTGGACGATCAGGTGCGCCATGCGCATTTCATACGCGATGCCGACCAGCAGGGCCGTGCGCTCGTCACCATGGCCAAGCCGCACGCATTCGAGGCCGTGACCGAAATTACCGTTCTCGCGCCCGACCATCCGCGTCTCCTTTCGGTCATTACCGGAGCCTGCGCGGCAGCGGGCGGCAATATCGTGGATGCGCAGATTTTTACCACCAGCGACGGGCGTGCGCTGGACACGATCCTCATCAGCCGCGAATTCGACACCGACGACGACGAACGCCGCCGGGCCGAGCGCGTGGGCAAGGTGATCGAGGACGTGCTTTCCGGCAAGGCGCATCTGCCCGATATGCTGGCGAAGCGCACCAAGCCGAAGAAAGCTGCCAGGGCTTTCAAGGTGGAGCCGCGTGTCGAGATCAACAACACGCTTTCCAACAAATTCACGGTTATCGAAGTGGAAGGTCTGGACCGGCCGGGCCTGCTTTCAGAGCTGACCGGCCTTATTTCCGACCTTTCACTGGATATCGCTTCGGCCCATATCACCACTTTCGGCGAGAAGGTGATCGACAGTTTTTATGTGACGGATCTCGTGGGCCACAAGATTTCAAACGCCACCCGCCAGGGCAATATCAAGCGCAAGCTCCTTGCCCTTCTGGGCGCAGAGAACGGCGCCAGGACAAACGGCCGCTCGCCACAGGCCGCAGCATAGGTTTTTCAATAGAATGAGTTTGGTCAAAAAGTTCGCCACGGTCGCATCGGGCACGCTGATGAGCCGCATTTTCGGCTTCACGCGCGAAATGTTCATGGCCGCAGCCCTCGGCACCGGGCCGGTGGCCGACGCCTTCAATGCCGCGTTCCGCTTCCCGAACACATTCCGCAGGCTTTTTGCCGAAGGAGCGTTCAATTCCGCGTTCGTGCCGCTTTTTGCCAAGGAAATCGAAAAGAACGGCATGGACGGTGCCCGCCGCTTTTCAGAAGAAGTCTTCGGTGTGCTTTTCACCGTGCTTTTGTTCCTGGCCATCGCGATGGAACTTTCCATGCCCTTCATCGTGCGCACCGTCATCGCGCCGGGCTTCACCGACGATCCGGTGAAGTTCTCCAATACGGTGCGTCTGGCCATCATCATGTTCCCCTATCTTGCCTGCATGTCGCTTGCCGCGATGATGGGCGGTATGTTGAATTCGCTGCACCGCTATTTCGCCGCGGCAATCGCACCCGTCTTCCTCAACATCATCCTGATCGGCGTTCTGGCCGTGGCCTGGATGCAAGGCTATGACGCACTTGCCGTCGGCTATGGCCTTTCCTGGGGCGTGATGGCCGCAGGCCTGGTGCAGCTTGCAATCGTATGGATCGCGGTGCGCCATGCAGGCATCAAGATCGGTTTTCGCCGCCCGCGCCTCACCCCCAACGTCAAACGTCTTCTGGTGCTGGCGCTTCCCGCGGCAATCACCGGCGGCATCACGCAGATCAACCTGCTCATCAACACCAATATCGCATCGGGCATGCAAGGCGCGGTTTCCTCGCTCGTCTATGCGGACCGCATCTACCAGCTTCCGCTCGGCGTTGTCGGCATTGCGGTGGCAACCGTGCTTCTGCCGGAACTGTCGCGCGCGCTGCGCGGTGGCCATATGAAGGAAGCCTCCAACCTCCAGAATCGCTCGGTCGAATTCACATTGTTTCTGACCTTGCCCGCTGCCGCCGCTCTTCTGGTCATGTCGGAACCCATCGTGCGTCTCCTTTTCGAGCGCGGCAAGTTCAGCCCGGATTCAACGCTCGTCGTCTCCAATATTCTGGCGATCTATGGCCTTGGCCTGCCTGCCTTCGTGCTCATCAAGGCTTTTATTCCGGGCTTCTTCGCCCGCGAAGACACCCGCACGCCGATGATTTTTGCGGCGATCTCGGTCGTGGTGAACGTTTCACTCGCCATCACGCTTTTCCCGCATTTCGGCCCGACCGGCATCGCCACCGCCGAAATCGTCGCGGGCTGGGTCAATGCCGTGCTCCTGTTTGCAACATTGGTGAAACGCGGCCATTGGGGGCAGGATATCCCGCTTCTCACCCGCATTCCGCGCCTGCTGATCGCAGCCGGCATCATGGCTTTCGGCATTCATTACGCCATCGGCCATTTTACCTATGAGCTTTCTTCCGCCGCCCCGCTTGCGGCCCGGGCCGGCACGGTTGCCGTGATGGTGATCACCGCCATGATCGTCTATTTCGCGCTCGCTTTCGGACTTGGCGGGGCCAATACAGGCATGATCCGGCGCAACCTCAAGCGCGGCGGGGGCAAAAATCA
The DNA here is from genome assembly GCF_000007125.1 of Brucella melitensis bv. 1 str. 16M. Lineage (NCBI taxonomy): Bacteria > Pseudomonadati > Pseudomonadota > Alphaproteobacteria > Hyphomicrobiales > Brucellaceae > Brucella > Brucella melitensis. Next base: position 1,847,060 of record NC_003317.1, read on the forward strand.
GCCGAAAAGCGAAGCATAATTAAGCTTGAAAGCCTGCCATGCGTCTGCGAAAACACGCCGCATCATTATGACCCTTCGCTCTCCACCGGCGCAGGTCAACCTTCAGGAACCTATCATGAGCACGTTCAAACCGCTTGTCTTCTCCGGCGTCCAACCGACCGGAAATCTTCACCTCGGCAATTATCTCGGGGCGATCAAGCGGTGGGTCGAAGTCCAGAAGACCGAGGAATGCATCTATTGCGTCGTGGACATGCACGCGCTGACCGTTTCGCCCGATCCGGTTGAGCTGATGCAGTCGACCCGCGAAGTCACCGCCGCTTTTCTCGCCGCCGGCATCGACCCGAAGAAGAGCATCGTCTTCAACCAGAGTCGCGTCATGCAGCATGCGGAGCTTGCCTGGGTGTTCAACTGCGTCGCGCGCATTGGCTGGATGAGCCGCATGACCCAGTTCAAGGACAAGGCAGGCAAGGATCGCGAGAATGCCTCGCTCGGTCTTTTTGCCTATCCGAGCCTGATGGCCGCCGATATTCTGCTTTATCGCGCAACCGCAGTGCCGGTTGGCGAGGACCAGAAGCAGCATCTGGAGCTGACCCGCGATATTGCGCAGAAGTTCAACAACGACTATTCCGACCGCATCGCCTCGCTTGGTGTGGGCGTCGATATGAAAGTGGGCGACGAGCAGGTTTCAGGCTTCTTCCCGCTGACGGAACCGATGATCTCTGGCCCCGCCATGCGCATCATGTCGCTGCGCGACGGCACCAAGAAAATGTCGAAGTCCGATCCGTCCGACCTGTCACGCATCAACCTGATCGACGATGAGGACACGATCACCAAGAAAATCCGCAAGGCCAAGACCGATTCCGACGGCCTGCCCTCAGAAGTGGACGGGCTGGAAGGCCGCCCGGAGGCCGATAATCTCGTCGGCATTTACGCCGCCCTCTCCTCGACCACCAAGGAAGATGTGCTGAAGGAATTCGGCGGACGCCAGTTCTCCGACCTGAAGGCCTCGCTTGCCGATCTCGCCGTTGCCAGGCTTTCACCGATCACGCATGAAATGCGTCGCCTGGTGGCCGATCCGGCCCATATCGACAGCGTTCTGCGTGATGGCGGTGAGCAGGCAGGCGCGATTGCCGAACAGACCATGCGTCATGTCCGCGATATTGTCGGCTGGTTGCAGAACTGATTAAAAATGGAAGGCTGCCCGCTTGCGGGCAGCTTTCCGCGATGGCACATTGCCGCCATGGTATCCAGACGACTTAGCCGCGAAGCCGGCCACCGACGCAAATTTCTCGCCGTCATCGACGAAACGCCCGAATGCGGGCGCGCCGTTGCCTATGCAGCACGACGCGCCAGAAACACCAATGGTTCACTGGTGATGCTGTTCGTCATCGATAATTCGGAATTCCAGCAAATCCTCGGTGTGGGCGAGATCATGCGCGCGGAAGCCGAAGAGCGAGCACGCACTGCACTGGAAAAATTCGCCGCCAATGTCCGCGCCGAACAGGGCATCGACCCTGAACTCATCATCCGCGAGGGGCGTACGGCGGAAGAGTTGCTGAGCCTCGTGGAAGAGGATCAGGATATTGCCATTCTGGTTCTGGCGGCAGGCGCCAGCAAGGAAGGCCCCGGCCCTCTGGTGCAATCGCTCGCCGGGCGCGCGCAATTTCCGATTCCCGTTACCGTTGTTCCGGCTGGCCTCAGCGACGACGACATTGATGCGCTGACATGATCACCCTATATTGAGGGCAACCGAAATGAGCGGACGAGCGGCAGGGCTTGCTTCGTCGTAGCATCGCGCCTATTAGAATTTTCAAAAATTGAAAGCGGGAGAACTGGCATGTTCATCCAGACCGAAACCACGCCGAACCCGGCGACCCTGAAGTTTCTCCCCGGCAAGGTTGTGATGCCGGAGGGCACCGCCGATTTTCGCGATCCGGCCAGCGCCGAAAACACCTCGCCGCTTGCGGCAAAGCTGTTTGCCGTGCCGGGCGTGACCGGCGTTTTCTTCGGCTATGATTTCATCACCGTCACCAAGGAAGATGGCGAATGGCAGCATCTGAAGCCTGCCATTCTCGGCACGATCATGGAACATTTCATGTCGGGCGCGCCCGCCATGGCCGGCAACGCCAATGCCGATGCCGCGGCTGCGCATGGCGAGGAAGAATTCTTCGATGAAGCCGACACTGAAATCGTGGAAACGATCAAGGAGCTGATCGAGACCCGTGTTCGCCCCGCCGTGGCACAGGATGGCGGTGACATTACTTTCCGCGGCTTTGAAAATGGCACCGTATTCCTCCACATGAAGGGGGCCTGTTCCGGTTGCCCGTCTTCGACGGCTACGCTCAAGCACGGCGTCCAGAACCTCCTGCGCCATTTCGTGCCGGAAGTGCAGCAGGTCGAACAGATCTGACCTGCATCGGGTTTCAACGAAAGAGGCTGCTCAAAGCATTAGATAATGCGTAAAATAAAGAAATAGAGCGGCCTTTTTCATTCCGTCGATTACTGTTTCACCACAACCTTCGCGCCCTGTTCGACACGGTTATAGAGATCGATAATGTCCTGGTTCATCAGACGGATGCAGCCGGAAGACATGGCTTTGCCGATGGACCACCATTCCGGCGTTCCGTGCAGGCGATAGCCCGTATCCCCGCCCTTGTTGTAGAGATAGAGCGCACGCGCGCCGAGCGGATTGCGCAGGCCCGGATCCATGCCATTGCGATATTTGGCCAATTCCGGCTGGCGCTTGATCATGGCGGAAGGCGGCGTCCAGGTCGGCCATTCGCGCTTCATCGCCACACGGGCCGTGCCAGACCATTCAAAGCCACGGCGGCCAACACCAATGCCGTAGCGCACCGCCTTGCCCTCAGGCATGATGAGATAGAGAAATTTCTCACGCGTATCGACAATGATGGTGCCCGGCTTTTCGTCCGTCGCATATTTTACAACCTGACGGCGATATTGCGCCGGTATCTTTTCGCTCGGGATTGCCGGGATGGCGTAACCAGCATCGCTGACTGACGAGTAAGACGCCGTGTAGAAAGAACCACCGGCTGTGGAGCAACCAGCAAGTGCTGCTCCAAGAAAAAGAGCCGCTGTCAGCTTGAGAACGCGAGAATCCATGTATCCCCCCAATCAAGTGGATTCCGTTAGAGCGGTCCGGCAAATTGTTAAAACTGGAGCTGCTCTAAAGGGTAATCAACAGGAGCGAATCGCTCATTCACCCCTAAAGATAGGGTGCCATTGTTAAGTGAGTGTTAACCGTAAGTTGAGAATCCCACAGTTGCGCCGCCTTTTAGCCATTTTCATCCAAATCGACCGGCGCGCACCGACAGGCATCATCCATAAATTTCAGGTTGTTTCGCGCATTATGCACGCGCAAGATGCGGGCCATGCCCATCGTGATTCCCAACCAGACCCATCCGCTTTCCGACGGAAGGCAATCGGAAAACGCACTGCTCGTGCGGCGCGGCGTGCAGCGCCTGTTTCTGGCAATGGGGCTGGCCACGCTGCCCGAACTGTCGCTTGCATCTGGCAGGCGGGCCGATCTGATCGCGGTCAGCCGCAAGGGGGAAATCTGGATCGTGGAAATCAAATCCTCCATCGAGGATTGGAAGGCGGACCATAAATGGCCGGAATACCGCGCCTATTGCGATCGGCTGTTCTTTGCCACGCACCCGGCGGTGCCGCGCGAGATTTTCCCGGAGGAATGCGGCTTCATCCTGTCGGATGGCTATGGCGCGGAAATCCTGCGTGAAGCGCCGGAACACAGGCTTGCAGGCGCAACCCGCAAGGCGCTGATGCTGCGCTTTGCCCGTGCGGGGGCCGCCCGCCTCATGGCCGCCGAGCTTGCCGGGCTGGACGTACCCGGCACCGAAATCGATTGACTATCTCAGCGCGGCGCGCGCTTGGCGAGGATGCGTTGCAAAGTGCGGCGATGCATATTGAGGCGGCGTGCCGTCTCGGAAACATTGCGCTCGCACATTTCATAGACACGCTGGATATGCTCCCAGCGAACCCGGTCGGCAGACATGGGATTTTCCGGCGGCGCAACCTTTTCGCCGGGGCGGCGGGTGAGCGCGGCGAACACCTCATCCGCATCGGCGGGCTTCGACAGATAGTCGATGGCGCCGAGCTTAACGGCATTCACGGCAGTTGCGATATTGCCATATCCGGTGAGAACGATAGCGCGCGTATCGGCACGGCGCGAGCGGATCGCCTCGATGATATTGAGACCGTTGCCATCGCCAAGCCGCATGTCCACCACCGCATAAGCGGGGGCAGATGTCTTGACGGCGGCGATTCCTTCCTCAACCGATTCAGCGGTCGTGACCTGAAATCCCCGGCTTTCCATCGCACGCGCCAGGCGCTGCAAGAATGGTTTGTCGTCATCAACCAGAAGGAGGGTGGGATCGTTGCCTATGGCTTCGGTGTCTTCCTGCTTCAAGTCTTCCATCGGGTGCTTCCTGCCTGTAATCGTGCCCCTTATTGATATTCCTGCGTCAAAAAGTCAAATAGCCATTGAATTATTAAAGCAATTTCACGGCCATTTTCATGACCAAATCTCCCCAAGCCATTGTATTTTCATAATATTTAAAAAGAACCCGACGCAAATTTAATATGAACGCAGGCGTTCGCGCATATTGTGTACTCAAATGCGCCAGTAATCACGCATTTGTGATGACAACGTTGCCAATAATATACCCTATATTTGCTGGTCGTGATGCACATACAGTGCCGCAACGACAGAAGCTATAGCTGTATCGTGGCTTAAGTTATGGTTTTTATGTAAGGATTGCGTTTCGCGGGTCATGGCCCGGCAGCTATAGAAAGGCCGTTTTAGCCTATTCAATTCCGCCCGCAACGAAAAGGGAGCCCGGAACCGGCGAATAGCCCGGCAAAACGAATCGCTTCCGCCGGATTGAGCCGCCGGGATATTAGAGCGCATCCCGAAAGGTGTGAAACGGTTTTCGGAAAAGATGCGCGTCAAAACAAATAGTTAGAGCGCCGATCTGATTCAATCAGATCGAAACGCGCTTTAGGGCGTGTCTGCATTTAACGTAACCAGATCATAGCGCATGCGAGATGGACGAAACCCATGAATGCGGTCAATGTTTTCTCGCATCGCAGCGCAATACGACGATAGCGTTTCAACTTGTTAAAAAAGCATTCAATCTGATGGCGTTCCTTGTACAGCCTCCAGTCGATTGTTGGGACACTGGAACGTGTTGGATTGACCTTGATCTGAGCCGTTGCCTTGAGATCGCTGGCAATGAAGGCCCTTAAGTGATCGGCATCATAGGCCGCATCAGCAATGACATGCCCCACACCCTCTAAGCCGGATAGAAGGCTTGAAGCTTGCGGACAGTCACCATAATGGCCGGGTGTTGGCTTTATTCGCAGCGGTAGGCCGATAGCATCGACAACAGCATGCAGCTTGGTCGTCAATCCCCCGCGCGAGCGACCGATGCAGGCAGCTTCAGCCCCCCTTTTGCGCCCGCCGCATCTGCGTGGACTTTCGATATGGTGCTGTCAATGAGGACATATTCAAAGTCCGGCGTATCAGCCAGGGCATGGAAAAGCCTTTCCCATACACCGGCGTGCGACCAGCGCCGAAAGCGGGCATGAACCGCTGTCCATTTGCCGAAGGTCGCAGGCAGATCGCGCCAGTGCGCTGCATTGGCAGCCATCCACAAGATGGCGTCGACAAATAATCGGTTATCAACGCCACTGCGGCCGGGCGTACCAACTCGCCCCGGAAGATATGCTTCGATCCGGTTCCATTGCTCATCTGTAAGGCTTCGTCTGCTCAAGGCTGTTCTCCTTCAACAACCTTGAATCAGAATTTCATGCAAAAGGGAATCCTTGAATGCAGACAAGCCCTAGCTCGCGCTGAAGGCCGAACGCGGCCAGGTGACTTTCACCTCCGCCCCCTGACCGGGATTGCTGCGATTGCGGAAGCTGATCTGCGCGCCGGAACGCTCCAAAAGGGTCTTGGCGATGAACAGCCCAAGGCCGAGCCCGCCACCATTGCGGGTGTTGTCGCGGCTCGTCATATAGGGCTCACCGATGCGGTCGAGGATTTCCGGCCGGAAGCCCTCGCCATCGTCCTGAATGGTGACGCTGACATGGCCGTCCGTCCAGCCCCATGTGACAGTAACCTCGCCGCGCGCGAAATCGACGGCGTTTTCCACCAGATTGCCAAGGCCGTAAAGCAGGCCCGGATTGCGGCGGGTCACAGGCTCGGGCTTGGGGCCCTCTTCCTTTTGAACCTCGATCATGATGCCGAAATTGCGGTGTGGTGCGATCACTTCCTCGATCAACGAGGAAAGCGGCAGGCGGGACATATGTTCCTCACCTTCCGAGGAAAGGCTGGTCAGCCGTTGCAGAATTTCGCGGCAGCGCTGCGTTTGCGAATGAAGAAGCGCGATATCTTCCTCAAGGCCGGGATCCTTCGTATGGGCGCGCTGCATTTCCTTGACCACCAGCGCAATGGTTGCAAGCGGCGTGCCCAGTTCATGCGCGGCGGCGGCGGCCAGACCATCGAGCGCCGACAGATGCTGTTCACGCTGGAGAATCAGTTCAGCTGCGCTCAGGGCATCGCCAAGCTGGCGCGCTTCTTCGGCAATGCGATAGGCGTAAACGCCTGTGAAGCCCAGCGCGGAAATGATCGCGCACCAGATGCCGATCACGAAAAGCAGGGGCAGGTTCAGCGTTTCGCCCGGATACCAACGCAAGGGATCGTAATGAATGGTGAGAAACGAGGTGCAGGCGACCACCAGCAGCGCCAGCACTATCGTGTCGCGCGCGGAAAGAGAGGTCGCCGAGATGATGACCGGCACGATCATCAGGACGATGAAAGGATTTTGCAGCCCGCCGGTGAGATAGAGCAGCCCCGCCAGTTGCAGCACGTCAAACGCCAGAACGAGGCTTGCCGCTGTCGGGTTAAGCCGATGGTTGGCCGGGAAGCGGAAGGCCAGATAGAGGTTGAGCCAGGCCGAACAGGCAATGAGCGCGAAACAGATGCCGACCGAAAAGGGAAATTGCAGATAAAGCGCCACGAACATGACGGCTGCCGTCTGCCCGGCAATAGCCAGCCAGCGCACACGCACCAGCGTTGTGAGGCGCGGGCGGCGCGAAAGATTGGAAGCGCGATTCTCGAATTCTGCGTGCATGGGGTCCCTCGTCAGGCCTCTTATGAGGCAAGGCCGGACAGGAATGCAAGCAAAACTGCGTTATCCGGTCGCAGGGCCGTCAGAACCGAATATCTCAGGTTCCGCGCGGTTTGGCGCGGCGCGTGGGCATTGCATTGGCAGGATCTTCCGGCCAGACATGTTTGGGATAGCGCCCGCGCATATCAGAGCGCACATCGGCCCACGAGCCTTTCCAGAAGCCCGGAAGATCGCGCGTGATCTGGATTGGACGATGTGCGGGTGAAAGAAGCTCCAGCAAGAGCGGCACCTTGCCATTGGCGATGGAAGGATGCGCGCCAAGGCCGAACAATTCCTGCACACGCACCGCAATCACGGGTTCTTCGGCATCGTAGCGGATGGGAACATGCGAGCCGGTGGGCGCCTCGAAATGCGTCGGCGCAAGCTGGTCGACGCTGCGTTGCAGATCAAATGGCACAAGGCTCATCAAACCGTTTTTCAGCACACGCCCCGGTATGCGGTCGAGCTGGGCCTCGCCGGTCAGAAAGGGCAGAAGCCAGTCTTCAAGCCTTTCCAGAAGGGTGTCGTCTTCCATTGAGGGCCACGGATCGCCAAGCCCGCGATAAAGCCAGCCAAGACGGCGGCGCAGGATTTCGGCCTCCTTGCTCCAGGGCAGGATGGAAAGCCCATGCTCGCGCACGGCAGCAATCACGCCTTCATCGGCGCCAGCGCCCGAGGGCGCGGCAAGAAGCTTTTCCGAAAGGGCTATTGCGCCGATGCGCACAGCCTCGCGCGCGCAATGCATTCTTTTCCGGGTCGTAGACAATCTGCTTTCCGCTTTCGATCCGGCCGCCAAGGGCGGCGCGAATTTCAGCTTCGGACGTTTCCGCCGCCGACAGGATGCGGGCGCGGCCCGCCTTGCCGGACATATCGGCCACGACCAGCCATGGCCCACGGCTAAGGCTGACGGCAGGATCGACTTCGCCGCCGCGCCCGTTGGCCAGCAGGAACTGCCCGGTAGTCCCGCGCGCCTTTGCAATGCGGTCCGGATAGGCGTCGATCAACAAGCGTCCCACGGTCGAACCGGCTGGCGCACCCTGATTGCGCAGATTTGCAGCGAGGCGCTTTGCCAATCCCCTGGCGCGCTGCGCGCGATCCGACCGATCACCGCGAAAGCGCGAAAGACGGGTCTCAAGGTCGATATCCTTGCCGCCAAGCCCGCGCTCGGTCAAAAGCACCGCCAGTTCGGCGGCGGCCTGTGCCTCGCCGCGCTTGGCAGCTTCGGTCACCATATGGGCAAGCCGCGCGGGCAGAGCGAGCGAGCGCATCGCCTCACCATCCGGCGTCAGGCGGCCAGCCTCGTCGAGCGCGCCCAGCCGATGCAAAAGCGCCTTCGCTTCGGCGAGGGCCGGTTTCGGTGGCTTATCAAGAAAATTGAGCGTTGCCGGATCGGTCACACCCCATGCGGCGGCATCGAGCACGAGGCCGGACAGGTCAGCCTCCAGAATCTCCGGCGGCGAGAAAGCGGGAAGCGAAGCCGTCTGCCCCTGATGCCACAGGCGAATGGCAATGCCGGGTTCGGTTCGCCCGGCACGGCCCGCGCGCTGATCCGCGCTTGCGCGCGATGTTCGCACGGTTTCAAGCCGGGTGAGGCCGGTGGCCGGTTCATATTTGGGCAGGCGGGCAAGCCCGCTGTCAATCACCACCCGCACGCCATCGATCGTGATGGACGTTTCGGCAATCGAGGTCGCCAGCACGATCTTGCGGCTACCCGCAGGCGCGGGCCTGATTGCCGCATCCTGTGCGCTGCCTTCCATCGCTCCATAAAGCGGCGCAAGCAGGACATTGGCCGGCAGCCTTTCTTCCAGAAGCCGTGCCGTGCGTTCTATCTCGCCCTGCCCCGGCAGGAAGGCCAGAATACTGCCCGTTTCATCCACCAGTGCATCGCGGATTGCCCGCGCCATGGCATCCTCAATCTGCTCATCCGCCTTGCGGTCGCGATAGCGGATATCGACGGGATAAGCGCGGCCCTCGCTCTCGATGACCGGCGCATCGCCGAGAAGCGAGGCCACGCGCGCACCATCCAGCGTTGCCGACATGACGAGGATTTTGAGATCGTCGCGCAGTGCCGCCTGCACATCGAGCGCCAGCGCCAGACCGAAATCGGCATCAAGGCTGCGTTCATGAAATTCATCAAAGAGAACGGCGGCAACGCCATTCAGGTCCGGATCATCCAGGATCATGCGCGCAAAGACGCCCTCGGTGACGACAAGAATTCTGGTTTTGGCCGATACCTTGCTTTCAAGGCGCATCCGGTAGCCGACCGTTTCACCCGGCTCTTCACCCAGAAGCTGCGCCATGCGGCGGGCGGCAGCGCGGGCAGCAAGCCGCCTTGGCTCCAGAAGCACGATCACGCCTTCCCCGCGCCAGTCCGCACCCAGCATATGGAGCGGCACCAGCGTCGTTTTGCCCGCACCCGGCGGCGCAACAAGGAGCGCGCTTGCATGATGCGCCAATGCCTCATCAAGCTGAGGCAGAATTCGTGTCACGGGAAGATCGGGCAGGCTCGTCAAAGGCTTTCCATCTTTTGCATTGTACGCTTTGGCGGTTTGCATGAGCGATGCGGAATTGTCCAGCCGTCCGGCCCCGTTGACGTACTCCCCCAGAGTATATAGTTTCGGGGAAAATCGGGAGAGTCCATGCCACATTCGCCAGAAGACAAGAATGCGCGCCCTGACGTGCCTACGCCGCATCAAGGGGCAGGCCGAAGCATTGGAACGCGCGGTGGAAGCGGGGACGGAATGCGCAGCCCTTCTCCAGCAGATCGCGGCGCTGCGTGGGGCAGCCAACGGGTTGATGGCCGAAGTGCTGGAAAGCCATTTTCGCGAAACCTTCGGACAGGCACGCGAAACCATGGCGCAAAAAGACGATCCCGATACACAGATCGATGAAATCATGCGAATTTTGCGTACCTATCTGAAATAGGCGCGCAAAATATAACCGGAGGGACGCACCACCATGAAGTCACGCGCAGCCGTTGCCTGGGAGGCAAAGAAGCCGCTCACCATCGAAACCGTCGAGATCGGCGGGCCAAAGGCTGGAGAAGTGCTGGTCGAAATCATGGCGACGGGTGTTTGCCATACCGATGCCTACACACTTTCGGGCCTCGATTCGGAAGGCAAGTTTCCGGCGATCCTCGGCCATGAAGGTGCGGGCATCGTGCGCGAAGTGGGCGCGGACGTAACATCGGTCAAGCCGGGCGACCATGTCATTCCGCTCTACACACCTGAATGCCGCCAGTGCAAAACCTGCCTGTCGCAGCGCTCCAACCTGTGCACGGCCATCCGCGCCACGCAAGGCCAGGGCCTGATGCCCGACAAAACCTCGCGCTTTTCCTGCGATGGCGGCGAAGTGTTCCACTATATGGGCTGCTCGACCTTCTCGAACTTCACCGTCCTGCCGGAAATCGCGGTTGCCAAGGTGCGCGAGGACGCGCCTTTCGACAAGATCTGCTATATCGGCTGCGGCGTCACGACGGGCATCGGCGCCGTGATCTATACGGCCAAGGTTCGCCCCGGCTCGAATGTGGTGGTGTTCGGCCTCGGCGGCATCGGCCTCAATGTCATTCAGGGCGCGCGCATGGTTGGCGCCGACAAGATCATCGGCGTGGACATCAATCCGGCCAAGGTCGAAATGGCACGGAAGTTCGGCATGACGGACTTCATCAACCCGCGCGAAATCGGCAATGACAAGGTGGTGCAGGCCATTCAGGATCTGACCGATGGCGGGGCGGACTATTCCTTCGACGCCACGGGCAATACCGACGTGATGCGTCAGGCGCTGGAATGCTGCCATCGCGGCTGGGGTGAATCGATCATTATCGGGGTGGCCGAAGCCGGCAAGGAAATCGCCACCCGCCCGTTCCAGCTCGTCACCGGCCGCGTCTGGAAAGGCACCGCCTTCGGCGGCGCGCGCGGGCGCACCGACGTGCCGAAGATCGTGGACTGGTACATGGAGGGCAAGATCAATATCGACGATCTCATCACTCACACCATGCCGCTTGATGAAATCAACACCGCCTTCGACCTGATGCATGAAGGCAAATCGATCCGTTCGGTTGTCATCTACTGATGAACGCAAGCCTGCTCACCTCCCATTGGGCTGAAATCGACGATCTGGCCCCGCGCGCACTTTATGCGATGCTGAAACTGCGCGTGGACGTCTTCGTGGTCGAGCAGACATGCCCCTATCCCGAAATCGACGGCAAGGATATCGGCGCCTTTCACCTGCGCATTCTGGACGGCGACACGCTTGCCGCGACACTGCGTGTGCTGCCGCCGGAAGGAGAGAAATCCGTAAAAATCGGGCGGGTCGTGGTCGCCCCCGCCTATCGTGGCTACAAGCTTGGCCAAAGGCTTATGACGGAAGCCATCGCTTTTGCTCAAGCCCGGTTTCCGGGCTCGCCCCTGGAACTTGGCGGACAGAGCCACCTGCAAAAAATTTTATGCTTCGTTCGGCTTTGTTGCGATTTCGGGCGAATATCTTGAAGATGGTATTCCGCATGTGGATATGCGTCTTGAACCATCGGAGACTGATTGATGTTTCTTCTGCGTCGCCACATCTTTTTCTATATCGGCGCTATTGGCGGCGTGGTGGCGTTCACCATTGCCTGGGCTCTGAAAAGCCCGCTTGCCCCTGTCATTGGCGCGAACTGCTTCTTTGTCATCTATCTGCTGCTGGCGGTCTCGGTACTGCCGCGGCTGACGCCTTCGTTTCTTAAAAAACATGCAGCAAGCGCGGACGAGCCGGTCTGGATCATCTTTCTGGTGACATTCGCGGCGGTGCTGATCGGAATAGCCTCGCTATTCATCCTCATCAACAGCGCATCCAAAGTCGATACATTTTCCCTGGTGGTGACGCTCGCCTCCGTGCCGCTTGGCTGGTTCACGATCCATATGATGACAGCCATCCATTACGCCCATGTATACTGGCAGCCGCGCGAGCCTGCCGGCAACGACCCCAAACAGGCAAGCCGCTATCGCGGCGGTTTCGACTTTCCCGGCACGCCAGAACCTTCCGGCTGGGATTTTGCCTATTACGCCTATGTCATCGGCATGACGGCGCAGACCTCCGACACCAATGTCACGACGCCCGCCATGCGCAGGACCACACTCCTGCACAGTATCGTGTCGTTCTTCTTCAATACCGTTCTCGTCGCCGCTGCGGTCAACGTGGTCGCGGCGCTTGGGAGTTAGAAATTTCATGGAAACGATCTCAACCGCCCGGTGTTTTGACGGCACACAAGGCGTCTATCGCCACAAGAGCGAAGCCTGCCAATGCGATATGACCTTCGCGCTTTTCCTGCCGCCGCAGGCAAAAGACGGGCCGGTGCCGGTGCTTTGGTATCTTTCCGGCCTCACCTGCACACATCAGAACGTCATGGACAAAGGCGAATATCGCCAATTGGCCTCAGAACTTGGAATTGCCGTTATTTGCCCAGATACCAGCCCGCGTGGCGACAGTATTGCGGACGAGCCCGATAATTGGCAATTCGGCAAGGGGGCTGGCTTCTATGTCGATGCCATGCAAGCGCCTTTCGCGCAGAACTATCGGATGTACAGCTATATCACGCAGGAACTGTCCGCTCTCGTTGCCAGGCAATTTCCGCTCGATATGGAGCGGCAGGCCATCACCGGGCACTCCATGGGCGGGCATGGCGCACTGACGATCGCACTGAAGAACCCCGATCGTTTCAAATCCGTCTCCGCTTTCGCTCCCATCGTGCAGCCTTCGACGGCGGGCTGGTCGAGGCCGGCGCTCGAAAAATATCTGGGACCGGACGAACAGGCATGGCGCGCCTATGATGCGACACTTCTCATTGAAGACGGCCATCGCTTCCCGGAAATCCTTGTCGATCAGGGAACGGCAGATGGCTTCCTTGATGACGGCCTGCGGCCATGGCTGCTGGAGGAGGCTTGCAGGAAAGCGGGCATTGCGCTCACGCTCAACATGCGCGAGGGCTATGACCATTCCTATTTCTTCATCTCAACCTTCATGGGCGACCATCTGCGCTGGCATTCGGAACGGCTGCGCAGCTAGAGCATACTTGAACAAAGACCTGGAGCGTGATGACGACCTGACTTAAAGTCATCACGCTCCAACGTATGCGCTCCCCCCCCGGCATAGAATCAGTTGCAAAATGCGCCCGGCAGACCAGATATGGACGCCAATTATGGCGGCTCCAGAAAGCCAATCAGGCCATCATGCGCAGATAGGTGCAAAACAGCCGGAATCCCCGGCAAATTTACCGCTCAAATTTGGAAAAATCGCTGTTAGCACCTATATTAAAGCCATGTTTGTCGCGTGATTCGACATATCTTTGGAGCTGCATTCGCAGCAGTTTTTTGAAAGATTTTCATGAGCGAGATGCCCGAGATGAATTCCGAAGCCCCCGCCGAATATGGCGCGGATTCCATTCGTGTTCTGAAAGGTCTGGATGCTGTTCGCAAGCGCCCCGGCATGTATATCGGCGACACGGACGACGGCTCCGGCCTGCATCACATGGTCTATGAAGTCGTGGACAACGCCATCGACGAAGCACTGGCCGGACATGCCACGCTCGTCACCGTAACGCTCAATGCCGACGGCTCCTGCACCGTGACCGACAACGGGCGCGGCATCCCGACCGACATCCACAAGGAAGAAGGCGTTTCAGCTGCCGAGGTCATCATGACCCAGCTTCATGCGGGCGGCAAATTCGACCAGAATTCCTACAAGGTTTCCGGCGGCCTGCATGGCGTCGGCGTTTCAGTGGTGAATGCGCTGTCGATCTGGCTGAAGCTGAAAATCCGGCGCGCGGGCAAAATCCATGAAATGAGCTTCACACACGGCGTTGCCGATGCGCCCTTGGTCGTAACCGGCGATGCAGGCAGTGAAACCGGCACGGAAGTGAGCTTCCTGCCCTCGCCTGACACCTTCAGCATGGTCGAATTCGACTATGAAACGCTGGAACGCCGCCTGCGCGAACTTGCCTTCCTCAATTCGGGCGTGCGCATCAAGCTCGCCGACCGCCGCCATGCGGATGTGAAGGAACAGGAACTGCATTATGACGGCGGCCTGGTCGAATTCGTCAAATATACCGACCAGAGCAAGAAGTCGCTTCTGGAAGAGCCTATCTATATTCGCAGCGAAAAGGATGGCATGACGGTGGAAGTCGCCATGTGGTGGAACGATTCCTACCACGAGAAGGTGCTGTGCTTCACCAACAACATCCCGCAGCGCGACGGCGGCACGCATCTGGCCGGTTTCCGCGGCGCGCTGACCCGACAGATCACGGGCTATGCGGACTCTTCCGGCATGACGAAGAAGGAAAAGGTACAGCTTACCGGCGACGATTGCCGCGAGGGCCTGACCGCCGTTCTTTCCGTGAAGGTGCCGGATCCGAAATTCTCCTCGCAGACCAAGGACAAGCTTGTTTCCTCCGAAGTGCGCCCGGTGGTGGAAGGCCTCGTCAATGAAGCGCTTTCCACATGGCTTGAAGAACATCCGGCAGGCGGCAAGATCGTTGTCGAGAAGGTCATTCAGGCGGCGGCGGCCCGCGAAGCCGCCCGCAAGGCGCGCGACATCACCCGCAAGAGCAATCTCAGCGTGACGTCCCTGCCCGGAAAGCTTGCCGATTGCCAGGAGCGCGATCCGGCCAAGTCCGAAATCTTCATCGTCGAGGGCGATTCGGCAGGCGGTTCCGCCAAGAGCGGGCGCTCGCGCCAGAATCAGGCCATTCTGCCGCTGCGCGGCAAAATCCTGAACGTGGAACGCGTGCGTTTCGACCGGATGATTTCATCCGATCAGGTGGGCACCCTCATCACGGCGCTTGGCACCTCCATCGGCAAGGATGAAACGCACGGCTTCAACGCCGACAAGCTGCGTTATCACAAGATCATCATCATGACCGACGCCGACGTCGATGGCGCCCATATTCGTACGCTTCTGCTCACCTTCTTCTTCCGGCAGATGCCGGAACTGATCGAACGCGGGCATATCTATATCGCGCAGCCGCCGCTCTATAAGGTGACACGCGGCAAGTCTTCGCAATATATCAAGAACGAAGCCGCCTTTGAGGATTTCCTCATCGAAACCGGCCTTGAAGAAACGACACTGGAACTGGTGACTGGCGAAATGCGCGCCGGGCCGGATTTGCGCTCGGTGGTGGAGGATGCGCGCACGCTGCGTCAGCTTCTGCACGGCCTGCACACCCGCTATGACCGCAGCGTGGTGGAACAGGCGGCAATTGCCGGCCTGCTCAACCCCGATGCCTCAAGGGACAATGCAACGGCACAGCATTCCGCCGATACGGTTGCCAAGCGTCTCGACATGATTTCGGAAGAGACCGAGCGCGGCTGGAGCGGCCATGTGATGGAAGACGGCGGCTATCGCTTCGAGCGTATGGTGCGCGGTGTAAAGGATATCGCCATTCTCGACATGGCCCTGCTCGGCTCGGCCGATGCCCGCCAGGTCGACCGCGTTGCGGGCCGCATGGCTGAAATCTTCATGGAGCCGCCGGTGCTGCGCCGCAAGGACAAGGTGGAATCGCTTTCCGGCCCGGTGGCCCTGCTTGACGCCGTGTTTGCAACCGGCCGCAAGGGTCTGACCCTCCAGCGTTACAAAGGCTTGGGCGAAATGAACGCCGAACAGCTTTGGGAAACGACACTTGATCCGAATGTGCGTTCGCTCCTGCAGGTGAAGGTGAACGATGCAACCGATGCCGATTCCCTCTTCTCGCGCCTTATGGGCGACGAGGTGGAGCCGCGGCGTGAATTCATTCAGGATAATGCGCTAAACGTCGCCAATCTGGACGTTTGATACAAAAAGCCCCGGAAATCCGGGGCTTTTTTGCACTTTTGACTTGAAATTGCTCCAGCCAAAACCCGGTGAGCGAAGCTCATCGGGTTCTGCTATTATTCACCGCGACGCTTCTTGCTGTAACCGCCACCTTCGGATTTTTTACCGCCCTTTTTGAAGCCATCTTTCTTGAAGTCATCACCGCGGGAAAAATCGCGCGGCTTATCGCTCTTGTGGCCGTCCCGGAAGCCGCCTTCCTTGAACTTGTCGCTACGTGGCTTGAAGCTGCCGCGGCTCTCACGCGCAGCAGCATCGCCGCCAGCACCGGCAACGGCGGTGCGGATTACGAGACTCTTTTCGCCCGTGCCGCGTTCAGCCACCGACTGGCGGAATTCATCCGCCTTGGATGCCGCAATTTCAAAGCGCGTTTCATTGTCGAAAATCTTGATCGAGCCGACATCGCGCTTGGATACGTCACCCGCCTTGCAGATGAGCGGCAGCAGCCATTTCGGATCGGCGCGGTGCTTGCGGCCAGCCGAAACCGAGAACCAGACGCCATCAAAACGCGCATTGCGGTCGAAGCGTTCGCCCGGTTCGCCACGCTCACGGCGTTCGCCGCGCTCATAACGATCACCCTTTTCAAAACGGTCCGAACGCGGCTTCTTGCCGCCGACCGGATGCACCGGCGCATCGGATACTTCTTCCGCCGCCGGATAGGAGGCCACTTCGCGATTGAGGAAGGCGCTCGCAATCTGCTCTGGCGTGTAACGCTCGGCAAGGGCCTTCAGCAGTTCCTGATATTCTTCTTCAACGGGCTGGTTGAAGACTTCCGCATTCAAAATGCGCTCATTGGTCTTGGCCTGAACGGCAGCAATGCTGGGCGCGGGAACCGTCTGCGCATCAAGCTTTGCCATGTGCAACAGGCGTTCGGCACTGCGCCGGCGCGAGAACGGCACAACCAGGACGCAGGTGCCCTTGCGGCCCGCGCGGCCCGTACGGCCAGAACGATGCAGAAGCGTATCCGGATTGGTTGGCAGATCAGCATGGATGACCAGATCAAGATTGGGCAGGTCGATGCCGCGCGCGGCAACGTCGGTCGCCACACAGACGCGGGCGCGCCCGTCCCGCATGGCCTGAAGCGCGTTGTTGCGCTCCGCCTGGCTCAACTCACCTGAAAGCGCCACCACCGCGAAACCGCGATTGGAGAGGCGGCTTGCCATGTGCTTTACCGCTTCGCGGGTGGAGCAGAAAATGATCGAGTTCTGGCTGTCGTAATAAAGCAGCGTGTTGATGATCGCATGGTCACGCTCATGCGGCGGAACCGGCATGGCGACATAATCGATATCGGCATGCTGGCTGGTTTCGCTCTGAACGGTGATGCGCAATGCATTGTTCTGGAAACGCTTGGCAAGCTGGGCAATCGGCTTCGGCACGGTTGCCGAGAACATCAGCGTGCGGCGGTCTTCCGGCGCTTCGCCCAGGATAAATTCGAGGTCTTCGCGAAAGCCCATGTCGAGCATTTCATCGGCTTCGTCGAGCACGATCGCGCGCAGTTGCGACATATCGAGCGCATTGCGCGTAATGTGGTCGCGCAGGCGGCCCGGCGTGCCGACGACGATATGGCTTCCCCGCTCCAGCGCGCGGCGCTCGGTACGGATATCCATGCCACCAACGCAGGATGCAATCCGCGCGCCGGTATCGGCATAAAGCCATTCCAGTTCACGGCGCACCTGAAGTGCAAGTTCGCGCGTCGGCGCGATAATCATGGCAAGTGGCGCACCCGCATCACCGAAGCGCAGTTCGTCTTCGAGAATGGTGTTGGCCATGGCAAGGCCAAAAGCCACCGTCTTGCCAGACCCCGTCTGGGCAGACACAAGAAGATCGGAAGCGAGTGTTTCGGGGGCCAGAACAGCATTCTGAACAGCGGTAAGCGTATTGTAACCGCGAGCGGTTAATGCTCCGGAGAGAGTCGGAGCGATGGTATCAGGCAGAGACATGAATAACTTTCAAAAAAGCTTCTCAAGCCGCATACCCATTGGCCGTGAACCATTTGTCCACGACTCCCCAGACGACTACCGAAGCACCAGAATTGGCTCTTCCCTATAGGTTTAACGCCTCCCGGTCAACCGGAACAAAACTCAATGCGCCTCGTCCCAGTTATGCGCCGCCCTTGCATCCACACGCAGCGGCACCGCAAGCGAGACGGCAGGCATAGCCGCATTCTCCATTACGCGGCGCACGACCGGAATAGTCTTTTCAACCTCATTTTCAGGCACTTCAAAGATCAGTTCGTCATGGACCTGCAAAAGCATACGCGCGGCGAGATTTTCCTTGGCCAGCGCATCTTCCATACGGATCATGGCGCGGCGGATGATATCGGCAGCAGCCCCCTGGATCGGCGCGTTGATGGCCGCGCGCTCGTTGAAAGCGCGAACCTGCGGGTTGGATGCGCGGATATCCGGGTAGTGTGCACGCCGCCCGAAAATGGTTTCGACATAGCCATGCTCGCGGGCGAATGCCTTGGTTGCTTCCATATAATCCTTGATGCCGGGAAAACGCTCGAAATAGGTGCGGATATATTGCCCCGCTTCCTCGCGCGGGATGGAAAGCTGGTTCGCCAGACCGAAAGCGGAAATGCCGTAAATAATGCCGAAATTGATCGCCTTGGCGCGGCGGCGCACTTCCGAGGGCATGCCTTCCACCGGAACACCGAACATTTCCGACGCCGTCATGGCATGAATATCGATGCCGTCGGCAAAGGCCTGTTTCAATTGCGCAATATCGGCCACATGTGCCAGAATGCGCAGTTCGATCTGGCTGTAGTCGGCGGAAATCAGCTTGTTGCCGGGTTCGGCGATGAAGGCTGTCCTGATCTTGCGGCCTTCTGCGGTGCGCACCGGAATATTCTGCAAATTGGGGTCGGACGAGGAAAGGCGCCCCGTCGAGGTGGATGCCATTGCATAGGATGTATGGACGCGCTTGGTCTGGGGGTTGATGAAACCCGGCAGCGCATCCGTATAAGTGGATTTGAGCTTGGTAAGCTGGCGCCAGTCCACGATCTTGCGCGGCAGAGGATGACCTTCGGCGGCAAGGTCTTCCAGAACCTGCGCGGAGGTCGACCACTGGCCTGTCTTGGTCTTGGATGCGCCGGGCAGCCCCATCTTGCCGAAGAGGATATCGCCAAGCTGTTTGGGCGAGCCAATGGTGAATTTCTCGCCCGCAAGCGCGTAAATCTCGTCTTCATAAGCGGCAGCGGCCTGCGCCAGATCGCCGGAAAGGCGTGACAGCACCTGACGGTCAACGGCAATGCCGCGTTCTTCCATGCGCGCCAGCACATCGACCAGCGGACGCTCCAGCCGCTCATAGACCGACATCAGCCCCTCCGCTGCAAGGCGCGGCTTCAGCACCTGCCACAGGCGCAAGGTCACATCGGCATCTTCGGCGGCATAGGCCGTCGCACGGTCGATATCCACCATGTCGAAAGTGACGGCGCTCTTGCCGCTTCCCGCCACGTCCTTATAGGCAATCGGGGTGTGGCCAAGCCATCGCTCGGACAAAGGGTCCATGCCGTGGCTGCCTGT
The DNA here is from genome assembly GCF_000007125.1 of Brucella melitensis bv. 1 str. 16M. Lineage (NCBI taxonomy): Bacteria > Pseudomonadati > Pseudomonadota > Alphaproteobacteria > Hyphomicrobiales > Brucellaceae > Brucella > Brucella melitensis. The sequence continues at coordinate 1,866,627 of NC_003317.1, forward strand.
ACCCGCATCCAGAACATAGGAAATCAGCATCGTATCGTCGAAGGAAACGGCGTTGATGCCGTGGCGGCGCATGACAAGCCAGTCATATTTCATGTTCTGCGCGATCTTGAGAATGGAAGCGTCCTCAAGCACGCGTTTCAGCGCCGCGAGTGCCATATCAAGCGGGATCTGGTTCTCCACCATGCCACCGCCCAGAAGATCGCCCGCGCCAGACTTGTGCTGGAGCGGCACATAGGCGGCCTTTCCCGGTGCGAGCGCCAGGGAGAAGCCAACAAGTTCGGCCTGCATCGGATCAAGCGAAGTCGTTTCCGTGTCAAAAGCAAGGATACCTGTTTCGGCCGCTTCGGCCAGCCATTGCTCCAGCGTCGCAATATCGCGGATGCAGACATAGGCGCTCGTATCGATCTTTTGCGCGATGGCTTGCGCCGCCCGCCCTTCTGCGAGCGCTTTCGGCGTATAGCCCTGATCGGGCTCAGCGGCAGTCGGCGCCGAGAGCAGTTGCGATGCAGCAGCATCGGCCTTTTCGGGAACATCGACATCGGGGCCATGAGCATCCGCCCCCCAGTCGGTCTCCACATGGCATGGCTCGACCGAAGAAGCGTCCGTATCGGTTGCCTCGGCCACGCGGCGGGTGAGCGAGGTGAATTCCATTGCCTTCAGGAAGCCGATCAGTTTCGGCCCGTTCTGCGGCTCCAGCACCAGCCCGTCCAGATCGATATCGAGCGGCACATCCGTCTTGAGTGTCACCAATTCGCGCGCGATCTTCGTCTGGTCGGCAAAAGCCAGAATGTTCTCGCGGCGCTTGTTCTGCTTGATTTCAGAGGCGCGGGCCAAAAGCGTGTCGAGATCGCCAAACTCTTCCAGCAATTGCGCCGCCGTTTTCGGGCCGATGCCGGGAATGCCCGGAACATTGTCGGTGCTGTCGCCGGTCAGCGATTGCAGGTCGATCATCTTTTCCGGCGGCACGCCCCATTTCTCGATCACTTCCGGGATCGAAATCTGCTTGTCCTTCATGCTGTCATACATCGACACGCTTGGTGTCACGAGCTGCATGAGGTCCTTGTCGGAGGAGATGATCGTGACATCGCCGCCCGCTTTCTCAGCCAGACGCGCATAGGTGGCGATAAGGTCGTCAGCCTCGAAGCCCTCCTTCTCGATGCAGGGCAGATTGAAGGCGCGGGTCGCCTGTCGGATGAGGCCGAATTGCGGGATCAGGTCTTCAGGGGGCGCGGTGCGGTTCGCCTTGTAATCAGGATAAATCTCCTTGCGGAACGTCTTCGACGAATAGTCGAAAATGACCGCGAAATGGGTCGGCACCACGCCGACATCCGTGTTGCGCGCATCCTTCAACAGCTTCCACAGCATGTTGCAGAAACCGGAAACCGCACCGACAGGCAGGCCATCCGTCTTGCGGGTCAGCGGCGGCAGGGCATGATAGGCGCGGAAAATATAGCCCGAGCCGTCAACGAGAAAGAGATGATCGCCTTTTTTCATGCCTGTTCCTTGTCCATACGCAATTTCGGACGCAAAACCGCTTCGCACTTTTGCTGAAATCGGTTCAGAATTAAAGGAAAGCTACAATAAAGGAAACCGGCCTCTTGTCAGGAGATTGGACCGTCCACGTGAAAGAAATCCGTCACGCCCGGATAACGGGTTTGTTACATATTTGTAATCTTCTATGCCCTTGAATAGCCACAGTTGAAAGGCCAAATTCCGGTCATCGACACTTCGTCGGTCTCCGGTTTTCCGACCCGTCCCCCGTCGGAAACCGGATGGTAGCGGTAGTCTCATTCCCCTCTCCGGGCTGCCGCTGTGTAGTGACATGGCCGCTGTGGTAATCCCCTCACCACAGCGGCCAATCTTTTCCCCCTCGCCTTTTGCATGAAAAACATTGGTCGCCACTCGCCTGGCGCATAAACGTCATCTTCACAGCGCCCATATTTTTTTGCCGAATTCGCCTCTGAAATCCGCGCCAAGTCGAGCTTAATGAGGGTTTTAACTTCGCAAAGCTGGTTGTAGTGTGCCATCAGTTTTATGACTCGTCAGGAAGCCCCATGTCCACGCTATCACTCGACAAAGTTCTCAACCATCTCGACGCCAATCTCAACAAAAGCCTCGACCGCCTGTTCAATCTTTTGCGGATCAAGTCGATTTCGACCGACCCGGCCTACAAGGCCGATTGCCGCAAGGCGGCCGAGTGGCTGGTGGAAGACCTGAAGTCTATCGGTTTTGATGCCAGCGTGCGCGACACACCCGGCCACCCGATGGTTGTTGCCCATCACGACGGGGCGACAGCCGATGCGCCGCATGTGCTTTTCTATGGCCATTACGACGTTCAGCCTGTCGATCCGCTCAGCCTGTGGGAAAACGATCCCTTCGATCCGGCTATCAAGGATGTCGGCGATGCCTCGAATGGGGGCCGCAAGATCCTGACCGGACGCGGCACCTCCGACGACAAGGGGCAGCTCATGACTTTTGTGGAAGCCTGCCGCGCCTATAAGGCGGTGAACGGCAGCCTGCCGGTCAAGGTGACGCTCCTGTTTGAAGGTGAAGAGGAATCCGGCTCACCTTCGCTGAAGCCTTTTCTTGAAGCCAACAGGCAAGAGCTGAAGGCAGATGTGGCGCTCGTCTGCGATACCGCCATGTGGGACGCGGAAACGCCAGCGATCAGCGTGGGGCTGCGCGGCCTCGTCGGCGAGGAAATCGTCATCAAGGCAGCCGACCGCGATCTGCATTCCGGCTTCTTCGGCGGTGCGGCGGCAAACCCCATCCACATCCTGACCAAGATTCTGGCCGACCTGCACGATGAAACCGGGCGCATCACCATACCGGATTTCTATGAAGGCGTGGAGGAAACCCCGACCCAGATTCTGAAATCCTGGGAAAGCCTTGGCCGTACGGCGGAAAGCTTCCTCGGCCCCATCGGCCTTTCCATTCCAGCGGGCGAAAAGGGCCGCAGCGTGCTGGAACTCACCTGGGCACGCCCGACTGCGGAAGTAAACGGCATTATCGGCGGCTATACCGGCGAAGGCTTCAAGACCGTTATCGCAGCGGAAGCTTCCGCCAAGGTTTCGTTCCGCCTCGTGCACAAACAGGATCCCGTCAAGATTCGCGAAGCCTTCCGCGCCTTCGTGAAAGAGCGTGTTCCCGCCGATTGCTCGGTCGAATTCCATCCGCATGGCGGCTCGCCCGCAATCCAGCTGCCTTATGATTCCCCGCTCGTCTCCAAGGCGAAGAACGCCCTTTCCGACGAATGGCCGAAGCCTGCCGTGCTGATCGCCATGGGCGGCTCGATCCCGATCGTCGGCGACTTCAATACGTTCCTTGGCATGGAATCGCTTCTGGTCGGCTTCGGCCTTGAGGATGATCGCATCCATTCACCCAATGAAAAATACGAGCTGAACTCCTTCCATAAGGGCCAGCGCTCCTGGGCTCGTATTTTGGCGGCTATCGCCGCCAAGCAAGGCTGATATCATGGCGGCAATTGCCGCCAAATAAGGACAATTGAATGACTATCCGTTTTCATAGGAACGACCTGCCGAACCTCGACAATTATCAGGTGGATGCGGTCGCCATCGATACAGAGACACTGGGCCTGAACCCGCATCGCGACCGGCTTTGCGTGGTTCAGATTTCGCCCGGCGACGGTACTGCGGACGTAATCCAGATCGAAGCGGGCCAGAAGAAGGCGCCCAATCTGGTGAAGCTTTTGAAAGATCGTTCCATCACCAAGATCTTTCATTTCGGCCGGTTCGACCTTGCGGTTCTGGCACATGCATTCGGCACCATGCCGCAGCCGGTGTTCTGCACCAAGATCGCATCCAAACTCACCCGCACCTATACGGATCGTCACGGCCTGAAGGAGATTTGCAGCGAGCTTCTGGACGTCTCGATTTCCAAGCAGCAGCAATCTTCCGACTGGGCAGCCGAAGTGCTGTCCCAGGCGCAGCTTGAATATGCGGCATCGGATGTCCTCTACCTGCATCGCCTGAAGGCCGTTCTGGAACAGCGTCTTGAACGTGATGGCCGCACGAAACAGGCCGAAGCCTGTTTCAAGTTCCTGCCCACGCGCTCGGAACTCGACCTCATGGGTTGGGCGGAATCCGATATCTTTGCTCATAGCTGAGCAGAGATATTCAGGCGGTGCAAAGCCTCCAGCCTGGTTTCCATTCCGGCAAAACCATCTGCATTGACGCATCTGCAAAGGCAAATCCGTCTCACATTCCTGTTTTACGGAAACGCATATCGCTCCTGCAACATTCCGCCTGCTGTGTCCTGTTTGCTACAGACTTTTGACAGCGATCCCTTATATTAGAGACAAATATTGGTTGTGGGACTATTTCCCGAGAGGTTTATCATGAAGCTCAAGGCTCTTCTTTTTGCATCGACCGTCGTTCTCGTTGCCGCGACCGGCGCAAACGCTGCTGACGCCGTCATTGAACAGGAACCTGCACCGGTTGTTGTTGCTCCGACCTTCACTTGGAATGGTGCCTATCTCGGCGGCCAGATCGGCTATGCCTGGGGCAAGTCCCATTTCAGCTATGACTCGACCGGCCTCGGCGATATAAAGCCGGACGGCTTCCTTGGCGGTCTTTATGCCGGTTACAATTTCGACCTCGGCAACAGTGTTGTTCTCGGTATTGACGGCGACGTGACCTATAACGACGTTTCCAAGAACATCGACTTTTTGGATGAAAATAACGCCGCCGCCACCTTTGAAAACCGCCTTCGCTGGTCCGGTGCCGTGCGCGCACGCGCCGGTTATGCGGTTGACCGCTTCCTGCCCTATATCGCAGGCGGTGTGGCTTTCGGCAGCCTGAGAAACAGGGGCGAATTTGAAGGCACCGGCTTCTCTCAAAGCAAGACGCTCACCGGCTGGACCATCGGCGCTGGCATGGACTACGCCGCAACCGACAACGTGATCCTGCGCCTCGAATATCGCTACACCGACTACGGCAATAAGGATTACGGCTTCGACGACGCTGCCGTTACCAACAATTTCAAGACCAACGATATCCGTTTCGGTGTCGCTTACAAGTTCTGATAGTTTGGTTGAAATCTACGAAAAGGCCCCGCTTTGCGGGGCCTTTTTTATGTCAATCCTCACCCAATATTTGATATTCAATTTAAATATTAGATATATATGAAGTATTACTGCATTAAATTTCAAGTTAATCAAATATATATCAACTTTTTGTATAAATGAAAATCAAGACAATTCATTATTGTTGCTCATTTACTACATACATTCGACCAGATCATCACTATATGCTAGCCGCATTGCAACGCCATTCTTATTAGGAGTTTTCAATGACGTTCAAAAATCTACTTGGCGCTTCGCTGGTTGCAGTTATTACCAGCACCAGCGCATATGCGGCGGATGCCATTGTTGCGCAGGAGCCCGCACCGATTGCGATTGCGCCTAGCTTTTCATGGGCGGGCGCTTATTTCGGCGGTCAGGTTGGTTACGGCTGGGGCCGCGCCAAGCTTGAAAACCGCACCAATGGCGGCACGTCCGAATTCAAGCCGAATGGCTTTATCGGCGGCCTTTACACCGGCTACAACTTCGACACGGGCAACAATTTCATTCTCGGCCTTGACGCCAATGTCGATTACAACAACCTGAAGAAGTCGCGCGATTTCATCACCAGCGGCAATCCTGTCCAGACCACGGGCGAAACCCAGCTACGGTGGTCGGGCGCTGTTCGTGCACGCGCCGGTTATGCCATTGACCGTTTCATGCCGTACATTGCTGGCGGTGTTGCCTTTGGCGGCATCAAGAATTCGCTCCGCATCGGCGGCGAAGAATCCAGCAAGAGCAAGACCCAGACCGGCTGGACCGTCGGAGCAGGCATCGATTACGCCGCAACCGACAATGTTCTTCTGCGTCTGGAATATCGCTACACCGATTACGGCAAGAAGAATTTCGGTCTTAACGATCTCGACACCCGCGGTTCGTTCAAGACCAACGATATCCGCCTCGGCGTTGCCTATAAGTTCTGATTGCCGACGCACAGAACCGGAAATGGAAGCCCCGCGCGCACCTTGCACGCGGGGCTTTTTTTTGTGCATGTCCGGTTTACGTCCCTTTAAACTGCCGCATTTACCCTTCAGGGCGATAGCGAACGGTGGGGCACCGCTCTGTGCGAGCAGATCGAAACACGCTCCGGCATGAAAAACAGGCGCGTGGGGCGCGGATCAGGCAGACATGGCATCGCGAGACGACAGGAACAGACGCATCGAACCTTCCTTCGGTGGGGAAGAGAAGCGGGAAGATGAGGTCTTTCAGGTCGATGAGGAGGATCGCATGGCTCGCTCGCAACAGCGCAGGCAAAAGCAATCCGCAGATCGTGCTCCCCGCTCTTCGCGGGGCGGTAAAAGAAAGCAACGCGGCTTTTTCGGTTTTCTGCGCCGTTCGATCTACTGGTTTCTCGTGCTGGGCCTTTGGGGCGGCATCGCCTTTGCTGGCCTTCTGGTCTATTTCGCGGCCAAGATGCCGCCGACGACCGCCTGGGCCATTCCTGACAGGCCACCCAATGTGCGCATTGTCGATGTGAACAGCAATCTCATCGCCAACCGTGGCACGACGGGCGGCGAGGCCGTGAGCCTGCATGAAATGTCGCCCTATATTCCCCAGGCCGTTATCGCCATTGAGGACCGCCGCTTCAATTCGCATTTCGGTATCGACCCGATCGGGCTTGCGCGCGCTATCGTAACCAATGTGGTTTCGGGCCGCGCGGTGCAGGGCGGCTCCACGCTGACACAGCAGCTTGCCAAGAATCTCTTTCTTTCGCCTGACCGCACGCTGGAGCGCAAGGTGCAGGAAGTGATGCTCGCCCTTTGGCTGGAGCATAAATATACCAAGGACCAGATATTGGAGATGTATCTGAACCGGGTTTATCTGGGTTCGGGCGCTTTCGGCGTCGATGCGGCATCGCGGCGCTATTTCAACAAATCGGCCAAGGACGTGAACCTGATGGAAGCGGCAACGCTTGCAGGGCTCCTGAAAGCGCCTTCGCGCCTCTCCCCTGCCCGCGACCCGGAAGCCGCCGCAGCGCGCGCCAGGCTGGTGCTGGGCGCCATGCGCGAGAAAGGCATGATCGACGACAGGCAGGTGGCGATTGCCGAAAGCGAACCACCGACGCGCGCGCCTTCCTACTGGCAGGGTTCGGAAAACTATGTGGCCGACAAGGTTGTCGCCGAATTGCCCGAACTGATCGGCGAAGCAAAGGATGACATCATCGTCCAGACGACCATCGATCTTAACCTCCAGCGCGCTGGCGAAGAGGCGATCAAGGATCAGATCGAGCAGAACGGCAAAAAGATGAATGCGAGCCAGGGCGCGCTTGTTTCCATCGATAATACGGGCGCGGTGCGCGCCATGGTGGGCGGGGTGGACTATGCGGCCAGCCAGTTTGACCGCGTGACCGATGCGCATCGCCAACCGGCTTCCTCGTTCAAGCCCTTTGTCTATCTTTCTGCGCTGGAACAGGGCCGGACACCGGATTCCGTGCGCAACGACGCACCTGTGCGCATCGGCAAATGGACACCGAGTAATGATAACGGCAAGTATATGGGGCCAGTGACGCTCGCCACCGCACTTTCCCATTCGCTGAACTCGGTCGCAGCCCAGCTTGTGATGGAAGTCGGCCCCCAAACCGTGATCGACACGGCCCACCGCCTCGGTGTGCAGTCGAAGCTTGAACCCAATGCTTCGCTGGCGCTAGGCACGTCGGAAGTGACACTTCTTGAATTAACCGACGCCTATGTTCCCTTCGCCAATGGCGGCTATCGCGCGCCGGTCTATTTCATTACCAAGGTGACGGATTCCGATGGAAACGTGCTTTACCAGAAGGAAGATGGTGTCGGCCCGCGCGTGATCGACGAGCGCAATGTCGGCATGATGAACGCCATGCTGCGCCGCACCGTGGAAGATGGCACCGCCAAACGCGCCGCCTTCGGCTGGCCGGCCGCAGGCAAAACCGGCACTAGCCAGAATTTCCGCGATGCCTGGTTCATCGGCTACACAGCCAATCTTACGACCGGCGTTTGGTTCGGCAATGACGACGGCAAGGGCATGAAGCGCGTTTTTGGCGCAACACTTCCCGTGGCGGCCTGGAAAAGCTTCATGAAGGAAGCACATAAGGGTGTTCCCATCGCCGAGCTTCCCGGCCATTACGATATCCAGAACGTGCTGCCCGGCGGCAGCGACGGCATAGACCCCAATGCGCCTTATGATCCCGGCATGATGCAGCAGGATAATTATGGCAACCAGCCGATGGCAGGCACCGGCGACGATGGCTACTGGCCACCGGCGCCGGATTTGCCCGGCCGAAGCGGTATCCAGCAGGGCGAAACCGGACAGCCCCTTGCCTCTTCCGCCAGGAATAACGGCGATTACCGGCCCATGCCTGCGGGCAATGTGGGCGAACAGCCGCAAGCCCAGCCTGCGAGAAAATCCACCACCCTGCTCGATATCATCATGGGTAATTCACAGTAAAAACAGGAGGGACTGGCAAGCGGCCAGTCCCTTCATGGTGCTTTCATTCCCTTGCCATGCTGAATCCCCCTCGAAATCTTGAGCGGCATGGTCTATTCAAGATTTGAGAGCGAGGTTGTTATGTCCCCAGATTCCAACACCGATAATTCCAGGCCCGGCGTTTCCTCATCTGAAATCCCAAGGACGGATACGGAACGCAAAACACTGGTCCTGACCGGCGCAAGCCGCGGCATTGGCCATGCGACGGTGAAACGGTTTTCCCTTGCCGGATGGCGCGTCATCACCTGCTCACGGCAGGATTTTTCCGAAAACTGCCCCTGGCCCGCAGGACCTGAAGACCATATCAAGGTCGATCTTTCCGACCCGGAAGATATCGGCAAGGCCATTGCCGAAATTCGCCGCAGGCTGGAAGCCAATGGCAGCAAGCTGCACGCCCTCGTCAATAATGCGGGCATTTCACCCAAGGCGGAAGGCGGCCGCCGCATGAACTCCATCGAAACGCCGATGGCCGTCTGGCGCGATGTGTTTCAGGTGAATTTCATGGCCCCGATCATGCTGGCGCGCGGGCTGTTCAAGGAGCTTGAAGCAGCCCAGGGCTCGGTCGTCAACGTGACCTCCATCGCAGGCAGCCGCGTGCACCCCTTTGCCGGAACTGCCTATGCCACATCCAAGGCAGCCCTTGCCGCGCTGACCCGCGAAATGGCATCGGATTTCGGCCCCTATGGCATTCGCGTCAATGCGATTGCGCCGGGCGAGATCGACACGGCTATCCTATCACCTGGCACCGACAAGCTGGTTGAACAACTGCCGATGCGCCGGCTCGGCAAGACCTCGGAAGTAGCCGAAACAATCTACTTCCTGTGCACCGAAGCCTCGTCCTATGTCACCGGCTCGGAAATCCACATCAATGGTGGCCAGCACGTCTGAACCGGAATCAAGAGCGCGGATTGAAAAGCTCCGCGCTCTAAGTATTTTCAATCGATTTAACAGCGCGGTTTAACAATATAAGTTGGAACAATGATCCTTTGTTGCGGTGAAGCCCTGATCGACATGCTGCCACGCGAAACCACTGGCGGCGAAACCGCATTCCAGCCTTTCGCCGGCGGTTCGGTTTTCAACACGGCCATTGCGCTGGGGCGGCTTGGCGTTCCGACCGGCTTTTTCTCCGGCATTTCATCGGATTTTTTCGGCGATGTGCTGCGCGACACGCTGGCGCGCTCCAATGTCGATTATTCCTTCGCCGCCATTTCCAACAGGCCGACAACGCTTGCCTTCGTGCGCCTCGTGGACGGTCAGGCACGCTATGCTTTCTATGACGAAAACACGGCCGGGCGAATGCTGTCGAGAAACGACATGCCCTATGTGGATGAAACCATAAGCGCCATGCTGTTCGGCTGCATCAGCCTTATTTCCGAACCCTGCGGCAGCGTCTATGAGACGCTGCTGGCGCGGGAAGCACCAAACCGGGTGATGTTCCTCGACCCCAATATTCGCGCAAACCTCATCACCGTCCGTGAAACGCACCTGACGCGCGTGAAGCGCATGATCGCGCTTGCCGATATCGTAAAACTCTCCGACGAAGACCTGGACTGGTTCGGGGAAAAAGGCAGCCATGACGAGATTGCCGCCGAATGGCTGAAGCTTGGGCCGAAACTTGTCGTCATCACCAAGGGCGCACATGGCGCTGTTGCCTATACAAACCATGCAACCGTGCCTGTGCCGGGCGTGAAGGTGGATGTGGTTGATACGGTGGGCGCGGGCGACACGGTCAATGCGGGAATTCTGGCGAGCCTCCACAGTCAGGGCCTTCTGACGAAGGACGCGCTTGCGAACCTGAGCGAAGACCAGATACATTCCGCCGTGGCGCTCGGGGTACGGGCTGCTACCGTGACCGTCTCGCGCGCAGGTGCGAACCCGCCATGGGCGCATGAGATGCGGGATTGACGCACGAAACGAACGATAGGTCATGGCCCAGAATATTTATGATCGCGACGACTTCTTCACCGCTTACAGCCAGTTGCCGCGCTCGGTACACGGGCTGGAAGGTGCACCCGAATGGCCTGTGGTCCGCTCGCTTCTGCCCGATCTGACCGGCCGTGACATTGCCGATCTTGGATGCGGCTTCGGCTGGTTTTGCCGCTTTGCCCGCGAACAGGGGGCTGCCTCCGTTACCGGTTATGATCTTTCGCAAAATATGCTGGAACGCGCGCGCCGCGACACACAGGATGATGCCGTTTGCTATATTCAGGCAGACATGGAAAGGCTGGAGCTTCCAGAAGCAAGCTTTGATCTTGTCTACAGTTCCCTGGCCTTTCACTATATCCGTGACTTTCCGCGTATTTTGAAAACGATCCATGCCGCCTTGCGGCCGGACGGCCGCTTTGTTTTCACGATCGAACATCCGATCTTCATGGCGTCACTTGCGCCTGGCTGGATAGAAGAAGGCAATGGCCAAAAGCGATGGCCGGTCGATCATTATGCCGTAGAAGGTGAGCGGCAAACCGACTGGCTGGCAGAAGGCGTCATCAAATATCACCGCCGTCTCAGCACCACAGTCAACGCATTGATTGAGGCCGGATTTGGCATCAACCGGCTGGAGGAATGGTATCCATCGCCAGAGCAGATCGCGGCATGGCCGGCGCTGTTGGAGGAAATGGAGCGACCTATGCTGTTGTTGGTTTCCGCCAGTGTGGTGGATTTGAATCCAAACTCCGTTCACGGCGCTGCTCCTGGAGCATTTCCAGCAAAAATGTGAAGCTGTTTTGGCCCGAAAATGCTCTGGCTGACAGACGGCTTGACCAGCCACATTTCACGTCTTTTATTGAGGTGGGCGAGGCACGAATCGAACGGGTGAGGAGACAATTTTGGACGTGTTGCGCATTGCGGCCTTTTCACAGGGCGACAAGGGTGGAAACCCGGCTGGCGTCATGATCGCGGATCGATTGCCATCTCCGCAGGACATGCAGAAAATCGCCAAGGATGTCGGGTTTTCAGAAACCGCTTTTGCAGCGCCAGATGGCGAAAGCTGGCGCGTGCGCTATTTCGCACCGGAAATGGAAGTGCCATTCTGCGGCCATGCAACCATTGCCCTTGGAGCAGCACTTGCCATGCGCGAGGGTGACGGGCGTTTCGCCCTCCGGCTCAATCATGATGAAATCAGCGTGGAAGGGCGCAAGGAGGGCGAGCTTTTCGCCGCCAGCCTGCAATCGCCACGCACCCGCAACCGCGCCGCGACCGAAGCGGAAATCGGCCAGGCCCTTGCCCTTTTCAACTATGAGCCGGATGATCTTGCCCACGGCATCTCGCCTGCGTTGATCCATGCCGGTGCGGACCATATTGTGCTGCCGCTGCGCTCGCGTGAAAAGCTTGCCTCCATGCATTATGACCTCTCACGTGGGCGCGTGACCATGAGCCGGCAGGGCTGGACGACGATACTGCTCATCTATTCCGAAACGCCGCGGCGTTTTCATGCCCGCAATCCATTCGCCTCAGGCGGGGTCTATGAAGACCCGGCAACGGGAGCCGCGACGGCGGCCTTTGCCGCTTATCTTCGCGATATAGGCTGGCCGCATGGCGGGTCGATCGAAGTGTTTCAGGGCGAAGATATGGGCAGTCCCTCGCATCTGCACGCCGAAATCGGCACGGAACGCGGTGGTTCCATCCGTGTTTCCGGCACTGCCCGGCTGATGGAATAAAGCCTGCGATGCAGCTCATAACGCCGAATATCCGCTGATATTCAGACGCGGACGAGCTGCTCCACGCGTTCCTCATTGCCGAAGAACCTGAGATAGCGCGCCACTTCCTTCGGATCGCCTGTCGCTTTTTGCGGATTGTCGGAAAGCTTGACCGCCGGATGGCCATTGGCGTCCGTTACCTTGCAGACCAAAGAAATGGCCTTGAGGCCATCAATGCTCTGCGGCGCACAGCCCGCAAAATCATTGGTGAGGTTGGTGCCCCAGCCGAAGCCCATGCGCACACGGCCCTCGAAATGGCGATAGGTCTCCTCGATGGTGTCCACATCGAGCGCATCGGAAAAGATCAAAAGCTTTTCGCGCGGGTCCTTGCCCTTCGATTTCCACCATTCGATAATGCGCTCGCCGCCCTCAATCGGCGGGGCGCTGTCCGGGCGGAAGCCCGTCCAGTCAGCCACCCAGTCCGGCGCATTGCGCAGAAACGCCGCCGTGCCGAAGGCGTCGGGCAGCACGATCAGAAGATTGCCGCCATAATAACGGTTCCAGTCCTGCAACACACGATAGGGGGCGCTGCGCAATTCGTCGTCCGTTTTTGCAAGTGCGGCCAGCACCATCGGCAATTCGTGTGCATTGGTGCCGAGAGCTTCGAGATCCGTATCCATGGCAAGCAGCACGTTTGACGTGCCGGTAAAGGCGCTGCCGATCCCCTCCTTCAAGGCTTCCACGCACCAGCGTTGCCACAGGAAGGAATGGCGGCGGCGGGTGCCGAAGTCAGAAATCTTCAAATCAGGCAGTTGGCGCAGCCGCTCCACCTTGCTCCACATCTTCGCCTTGGCCCGGGCATAGAGCACATCGAGCGAGAACGGCCCCAGATTTTTCATTGCCGCGCGCGAGCGAAGCTCGTTGATGATGGCCAGCGCCGGAATTTCCCACATGGTCGTGTGGGTCCATGGCCCGTGGAAATGCAGTTCATACTGGCCGTCCTTGCGGCGCAGTTCATATTCCGGCAGTTGGCAATCATGCAGCCATGCCAGAAATTCCGGCTGAAAAATCTGCTTGCGGCCATAAAACGTGTTACCGGCAAGCCAGATCATTTCCTTCTTGGAAAAACGCAATGTGCGCGCATGGTCAAGCTGCGCGCGCAGTTCACCTTCATCAATCTCGTCGGCAAGGCGCACGGAACTCGTGCGGTTGATGAGCGAGAAGGTGGCATCCACCCTGGGATAAAGCCCCCAGATCATCTGGAGCATCAGGAGCTTGTAAAAATCCGTATCCAGCAGGCTGCGGATGATCGGATCCAGCTTCCAGGTATGGTTATAGACGCGCCGCGCAAGATCGGTTTTGGCCATGACGGCATCCATTCCATAAACAGACAGGCCGCGGCACATATTCCACGGCAAAAGAAAGGCGGGGTTTACCCGCCTTTCTAATCGGTTCGCTACTGTTTGGGAAGCTCTACCACGATTTCATGTTCACCGTCCGGCTTGAGCGCTACCCCCTCATCCGGCTTGGCGAGCTTGCGGCCATTGAGCCGGATGGTTCCCGCTTTCGCACCCGCAACCACTTTTACGCGGTAGAGCGCCTCGCCAAAACGCAATTCAGCCTCATAGCCTTCCCATTCCGGCGGCAGGGCCGGCTGGAAATGAAGGCGATCGCCACGTTTGGTCACGCCCAGAATACCCTCCGTCGCCACACGGTAGAACCAGCCTGCCGAGCCGGTATACCAGGTCCAGCCGCCCTGCCCGCAACGCGGCGCGACGGAATAGATGTCAGCGGCGATCACATAGGGCTCAACACGGTAAACATCCGGGTTGCGGCCATGGCTGACCGGGCTGATGAGCGAGAAAAGCCGCCATGCTTCGGCTGCCTTGCCCATGCGGGCAAGCGCCAGAATAGCCCATGTCGCACCATGGGTATATTGGCCGCCATTTTCACGCACACCCGGCGGGTAGCCCTTGATATAGCCCGGCTCCTGCGGGGTCACATCGAAAGGCGGCGTGAAGAGGCGCAGCAATGCATTGTCTTCATCCAACAGATATTTTTCGAGCGATGCCATGGCCTTTTTGGCACGTTTGGGATCAGCAACGCCGGAAAGAACACTCCACGACTGGGCAATGGCGTCGATCTGGCATTCATCGCTGTTTTTCGAGCCGAGCGGCCTGCCATTGTCGTAAAAGCCGCGGCGATACCATTCACCATCCCAGCCATCGCGGTCGAGGGCCGCCGTCAGGCTTTCCACATGGGCCTTCCAGAGATCGGCGCGTTTCTGGTCCTTGCGCGCTTCAGCAAGTGGGATGAAGGCTTTCAGCGTATAGGCCAGGAACCAGCCAAGCCACACGCTTTCGCCCTTGCCCTTCACGCCGACAAGGTTCATGCCGTCATTCCAGTCGCCGCCGAGGATCAGCGGCAGCCCGTGCTTGCCGGTGCGTGCGACCGCAAGGTCGAGCGCCAGCGCGCAATGCTCGTAAAGGCTTGCCGTTTCCTTGGAAATTTCCGGCTCGTAGAAGGCGTCGTGCTCGCCCTCTTCCAGCTTGCGCCCCTCAAGGAAAGGCAGCTTTTCATCGAGAATGGAGCGATCACCCGTCGTCTCGACATAGAGCGAGGCGCCATAGCTGAGCCAGACCACATCGTCGGAAATCAGCGTGCGCACACCCGCACCCGTGGCCGGCAGCCACCAATGCTGCACGTCACCCTCGCGGAACTGGCGCGAGGCGGCGTTCAGTATCTGCTCGCGCGCCAGCGACGGATCGACGAGAAGCAGCGAGAGCGTATCCTGCAACTGGTCGCGGAAGCCGAAGGCGCCGCTTGCCTGATAGAAGGCCGCGCGTGCCCATATGCGGCATGCGACCGCCTGATAGGGCAGCCAGCCATTGACCATCAGGTCGAAGGCGGGATCGGGTGTTTTCACCTGAACGCGATTGAAGAAGCTTTCCCACTGGTGCCTTGCCGCGACGAGTTTTTCCTCGAAAGAGGCCGTACGCATATCGGCAATCAGGGCTTTCGCCTGTTTCTGATCGGCGGTATTGCCGAGCAGGAAGACGATCTCGCGCGCTTCGCCCGGCCCCACCTCGATATCAAGCGCAAGTGCCGCACAAGGGTCGCGGCCCGCTTCCACCGTGCCGGAGAGCACCTTGCCGGCAAGCACGATCTCCGGCCTGTCCACCGAACCGGCAGTGCCAATGAATTCGCCACGGTCGGCAGTGACCGATTGCGGCTTTTCGCTTGCAGCGAAGAAGGCAACCTGGCCGGATTTGTCCGGGTGATAGGGATTGCCAGCAAAAAGGGCGCCCAGTTCCTCATCCTGCGACGGCACGATGAAAGGCACATTCCTGGCACGGGCATTGCCCAGCACCCATTCCACATAGCCATAAACGCGCAGCTTGCGCTTTGAGCGGCCCTTGTTGGTGATCGTCAGGCGCGAGAGGCGCACCGGCTTTTCCGCCTCCACGATATGGGTGAGTTCGAGCGCCAGTTCGCCATGCTGTGCCGAGAACGCGCTGTAACCATGGCCATGGCGGGCTTCATAGGTCACGGCCTCGTCACGCAACACATTTGCGGTGGGGGCGAAGCTGCGGCCGGTTTCGCGATCGAGGATATAGATCGCCTCGCCCGGACGGTTCGTGACCGGATCGTTTGCCCATGGGGTCAGTTGATAATCGCGGCTGTTGCCAGCCCAGGTGAAGGCCGAACCTTCCGCCGAGACATGGAAGCCGAAGGACGGGTTGGCGATGACATTGATCCAGGGATGCGGTGTCGATGTGCGGCCATTGATGCGCACCACATAGGAACCGTCTTCGGCAAAGCCGCCATAACCGTTCCAGAAACGAAGATCATCCCCGGATGGGCGCGGGCGATCAACCGGCGGCTTGACCACCGGGCGGCGTTCTTCCGCGCCGCGTTCAATGGCGACGGGCGCCAGCCCCGCAGCACCAAGGCCCTGCACGGAAGCCTGCCCGTTGGTAGCCGTTCTGGCGTCGCTGCGCGCCGCAAGATCAACGGTGATTTCCTCGCTGCGGCGCAATTGTTCGGCCAGAGAACCGTTCTGCGCGTGCATGACGATACGCGCCGAGGCGAGCAATGTATTGTAGCTTTCCTCGCTCATCTGGTCGCGGCGCACCGCGAAGATATGCGGCTGGCCACCGCCGCGCGCACGGAAGCCTTCCACAATCCAGTCGATGGCGCGCTGTGTATCCTGCGCATAGGAAAAAGCGCGTTCATTGACCGCAACGACATCGACGATGAGGCCCTTCGAGCGCCAGTATTCCTGCGCGCGCAGCACGCCGCGCAATACATCGAGATCGGCTTCATTGTCGATGCGCAGGGCAAAGATCGGATAATCGCCGGAAATCGACATCGGCCAGAGGTCGGACTGCTTGCCAAGGCCGCTGGCAATGGTTTCCGGCGGCTGGCGCAATGTACGTTCCGGATAGAGCAGATAGGCGGCCACCTTCTGATAATCCGCCGCTTCCGCCGGCTTGATGCCGATGTGATAAAGCTGCACCTGCGAACTCGTCCAGGACAGAGAATATTCGCGGGCAAAGGTTTCCGGGTGGCGATGCATTGTCACCGCGTGTTCCACCGCATCGCGGCTGCCGCCGGCAAAGGTCCAGAAAACGAGGCTCACCTTCTTGTGCGCCGGAACACGGACGCGGGTGCGCACCGAGACGATGGGATCAAGGACGCAGCCCTGGCTGCCGGTAAACTTCGCACCCGGATCGAAGGCCGCCGCATTGCGCAGCGAACGCCCGCGGCCGATGAAGGCGCGACGGTCGGTTTCCACCTCGATCTCGCGCAATGCGCCCGACAGGTCAGTGACGAAATGCGCTGCATGAATATCCGGGTCGGACGGCGCACGCTTGCGCCGCTTGGCGTAGATGGTGGAGCCGCTATCGGCAATCTCGGTTTCCACGAACATCTTCGCAAATGCCGGATGCGCGGCATCGCTGTCGCTGTCGTTCAGCACCAGTTCCGCATAGGACGTGACCTCGATCATGCGGTCGCGCGGGCTGGTATTGATGATGTCGAGCCTGCGGCCTTCGCCGTCGGCTTCCGACGCAACGATCACTTCCATGACCGTCTTGATATCGCCTGCGGTCTTGTAGAATTCCGCCTTGTCTTCGGTGAAGACGGTCTTGGTTTCCTCGTCCGGGTTGCGCACCGGCTCGCCAGTCGCCGACCACCAGTAGCCGCTTTCCATGTCGCGCAGGAACAGGAACGTGCCCTGCATGTCTTCCGACGCATCGGCATGGAAGCGGGTGATGTCCCAATTGTGCCAGCGGCTGTAGCCCGAACCATTGGCCGTCACCATCAGCGCATACTGGCCGTTCGACATCATATGCGTGGTGCGCGGCGCCCTGAAAGGCTTGTCGATGATGCGCATTGGTGCATCGTCGAAACCGCCGGAGTCCACGCGCATCGGATTTTCCGTCTTGGCGTAGATCATCGGGATTTCGCGCGGAGCCTTTTCCTGCAAGAGCAGTTCCGCCGCTTCAATCACCGGATCATTGTGGAAACGCTCGCGCATCCGGCCTTCAAAGATCACATTGTTGAGCGCGATGATCGACATGCCATGGTGGTGGGCATAATAATTCTTCACCACCGCACAGGTTTCGCCTTCGCGAATGCGCGAGGGGGTAAAGTCCACCGAATCGTGGAAGCCGTAGCGCCCGAGCGCACCAAGCTTTGCCAGGCGCTTGAGGTTGGCCACCGCCGCTGCCGGCTGATACTGCGCGGCAAGCAGGCTTGCATAGGGCGCGATGACCGCATTGCGCGACAGGCCGCGCTGGAGGCCGAGATTTGGCACGCCAAAGTTGGAATATTGATAATTCAGATGCGCATCGCGCGCATTGAAGGCGGCTTCCGAAATGCCCCATGGCAGGCCACGCGAGGTCGCGTAATCGATCTGGCGCTGCACCACAAGCTTGTTGGTCTGGTCGAGAAGCGAGCCGAGCGGCTCGGACATGACGAGCGGCGGCATCAGATATTCAAACATCGAGCCGGACCACGACAGAAGCGCACCCTTCCAGCCCACCGGCACCAGAAGACGGCCGAGCTTGAACCAATGCTCAACCGGAACATCGCCCTTGGCAATGGCAAAGAGGCTCGCCAGACGCGCTTCCGAGGCCAGAAGGTCATAGCAGCTTTCGTCCAGCTCGTTTTCCTGCACGCGGAAACCGATGGAGAGCAGGCGGCGTTCCTTGCGCTCAAGGAAGCCGAACTGCATATCGAAGGCAAGCTGGCGCGCGCGGGTGGCAAGATCGGGAAGCCCGTCACGCAATGCGTCCGTATCGTGTTCGCCGATGGCATCGTCGGTATGCGCCTTGCAGGTATCGACCAGAATGCGCGCCCATTCCCTGGCTTCGGCGCTGGCGACCGTTTCCACCTCGCTGTCCAGTTCGTCCATCACCGCACAGATATCGGATGCGAAAAGCGACAGGTTGATCGTGCGAAAGTGATCCGTTTCCGGCTCGTCCTTGATGGATGTCACGGCACGGCGGAAATTAGCGATGCGTTCTTCCAGACGGCGGCGCAAAGGCCGCAGGACACGGCGATCGTCCGGGATTCTGGCAATCGTTTCCTCAAGAATATCGTTGACGTCGATGATGCCGTCGAGATCGCCCTGCACATAGACCGAAGGCGCTTCCGCCCATTCTTCCAGCGCGGAAGAAAGCGTGACCAGATGACCGGCAAGGTTGCCGCTATCCACGGCCGACACATAAAGCGGGCGCATCGGGTTCAGCGTATTGGTTTCATACCAGTTGTAGAGGTGGCCCTGATATTTCTCCATCTTGTCGAGCGAGCCGAGGGTTGCTTCGACACGATCCAGCGTTTCGTCGAAGCCGATCCAGCCGAAATCACGCGCGGCAATAACGGAAAGAAGATAGACGCCGATATTGGTGGGCGATGTGCGCTGCGCCACGATCGGGGCCGGGTCTTCCTGGAAATTATCCGGCGGCAGATGGTTGTTTTCCTCATTGGCGAATTCGGCAAAATAGCGCCAGGTGCGGCGCGCATAGCGGCGCAGATCCGCCTTGTCGGAGGACAGCACTTCCAGCGTATCCTGCGGCTTGGCCGAGCGGCTGACGAGCCATGCAATCAGCGGCGAGGCAAACCAGATCACTACAAAGGGGGCAGCGATAAGTGCCGCGTGGCTTTCGGCTGCAAGCGGGAAGAAGATCGCAAGCCCCGCAATAGCCATCGCGGGCCACATGAGCTGGAAATAGAACAGCAGCGTATCGGGAGAGGTTCTGGCCTGCGCTGCCGTGCGCCATTCCAGAAGGTTGCGGCGCGAGATGAACAGGCGATAGATCGTGCGCGCAATCGCATCGGCCATCAGGAATGCGGAATGCGCGATGAAGGTGGTGCGCAACGCCACATCCGCCGTGCCAAGCGCGATATCGGTCAGCACCGATTGCGCATGACCCTTCAGCGAATAATCCATGCTCGCCGGAATAAGGTTCGTGACGATGCCGAAAGTCGGAGCCACGAACATGGAAAGGATGAGGAAGCCCTGCCAGACGGCGGCGGCGCCAAGCGGCAGGACACTCCAGCCCACGATGGCTGCGATCAGCCAGAGGATCGGATTGAGCGAACGGCGCAGGTTATCGACCATTTTCCAGCGGGTGATGGCGCTGACGCCGCGGCCCGTAGAGAAAAGCCACGGCAGAAGCTGCCAGTCGCCACGCGCCCAGCGGTGGTGGCGCGACACATCGACATTATAGCCGGTCGGGTAATCTTCCACGACCTCGACGTCGCTAACGAGTGCGCTGCGCGCATAACCACCTTCAAGAAGATCGTGGCTGAGCAGCGTGTTTTCCGGCACGCGGCCTTTAAGCGCTGCCTCAAAGGCGTCGATATCGTAAAGGCCCTTGCCGGTAAACGTGCCCTCGCCGAGCAGGTCCTGATAGGTATCGGATACGGCAAAGACATAAGGATCGATACCGCGATTGACCGAAAAGACGCGCTGGAGGAAGGACGCCTCGTCGCCGGTCGTAAGCGACGGCGTAACCCGCGGCTGGAGAATGCCATAGCCGCGCACGACCTTGCCTGTCTTCTCATCGATGACAGGGCGGTTCATCGGGTGGTTCAGCTTGCCTGCCAGATGCGTGACAGCTTCCGGCGTCAGGCGGGTATCGGCATCCAGCGTCATGACATATTTGATGTCTTTCGGCAGGCGCTCATCGGCGGGGAAGAAGCTCGTATCCTGATCGCCGCGCAAGAGCAGGTTCAGCTCATGCAGCTTGCCGCGCTTGCGCTCCCAGCCCATCCAGCAGCCCTGCTTTTCATTGAACAGGCGGCGGCGATGCAGAAGGAAGAAGCGCGGCTGGTCGTCGCCCGTATAGTGCTCATTGAGCTTGGCGATTTCATCGCGCGCATATTCATAGATTTCCATATCCGCTGGAACGATTTCCTGGCTGGCATCGGTCCAGTCACTGACGAGCGCAAAATAGATTTCGCCGCGCGGATTGGTCAGATAGTGAACTTCCAGATTGCGGATCTGCTCGTCGATGGAATCGCGCGAGGTGATAAAAGTCGGCACCGCCACCAGCGTGCGCGCTTCCGGTGGCAGGCCATCTTTATATTCAAAGCCGATCAGGCGCGTTGGCTGCACGAACCAGGGCACCAGCACATTGAACAGTGAATAGGATGCATCCATCGCCGGGAAGATGGCAAGCAGCGTGAAAAGCGTGCGCAGATCGGTCGAAAGACCGGCACGCATCATGCAGTAATTGACCAGAAGCAGCGTCAGGACGGTGAAGATCGCCGTCGGTACGAACAGGCCCCAAAGGCCAAGGCCACGATAAAGACGCAGCGCCTTCACACCGAACGGCGCGCGATAACCGCAGACTTTTTCCAGATCCCTGCGGCCTTCACCGGAAAGATAATAGGAGATAGCGCCCTTTCCTTCCGCTTGCGGGTGCCCGGCCTTTTCGGCGCGGCTACCGTCTTCGGCCAGTTTGAGCGCCGCCCAGGTGATGTCAATTTCGCTCATATCCGAATAGCGGGCGAGCTTTTCGATGGTCACACGGTAGGCATTGCGGGAACGGAAATCCAGAAGCTCGAAATCACTGTGGTCGCGCAGGATCGCGTCCACCTCATTGACGGTTTCAAACCAGGTTTCCCAATCCACGTCATCAATGGATTTGAGACTGCGGATGACATTGCCCATCGTGACGCCGCCGGTGGACTGGCGGGCATGTTCCTCGATGATGGCGTCTTCCGGGTTGGAGCCATCCTGCTCCAGAATGCGCTCCAGCCAGCTTGCCGCCGCCGTGGTGTCGGTCGATGACGAGCGCAAGCGATAGAGAAGATGGGTGGCAAAGGTGCTGTCACAGGCAGCCGAGGCATATTGTGCCAGGATGCCGTCAAGTTCCGCGCCTTCAGCGGCCACCACGATGCGGTCGGCGGCGGTGTTGGCAAGATTGCGCATTTCGCGCGCACGGTCCACGCGCATGGCAAGGCGCCGCGCATTTTCGATCAGGAAATAGCGGACCGCCGAAGGCAGCGCCCAAAGCTCGCCGATCTTGAGCGGCTCGACGGTCTGGAAGCCCTTGACCATGGCCGTCAGCATCTTCAGCGAAAAATTGCTGTCGGTATGGGCGACATAGAGCCAGGCCAGCGCGAAGATGCGCGGCATTCCTTCATATTGTTCGAGCGGAACCTTGTAGAGCGGAAGCTGGCGGATGAAGCGGCGCGGCAGGTCGCGGCGGGCCTGCTGGACGTTCTTGTCGATCTGGTAATGGTTGTCGAGCAGCCATTGCGCGGCAGGCGTGATGGTTTCGCCCGCGCGCGAGGCCGCATCGGACGCACGATAGGCATGAAGGATCAGCTTGCCGTTTTCAGAAAGGCGCTGATCGAAAGGAAACGCCAGATAGCCCGGCAGCGGAATATCTTCCCCACGCGCGACGGCGGCTGCCAGAACGCTCAGTTCTTCCTCGGTCTTGTAATGAGCGCGGATGGGAGAGGGCTGTTCGGGCGGAATCTGCTCCGAAGTCTTGTGTTCGGTGGACGAATTGGACAGCGAAGAAGACAATTCGGGCATCTGCCTTAACAGCCTTTCCCTAGGAAATGAATCACATGCGGCGGGTGGATACTGAGCTTTGCTCCCAGAGAAACGGCAGTATCCGCAATCGATTCCCTGAATGTCGAGGGCATTTGTCTAAAATGCGACAACAGGGCCGTGCAAATATTCAAACCGTTTCAATCACAACGCACAATTCGTTCCCAACGGTAATGTTGCGTTATGCTCCCACCAACCAGATGCAAGCTTAACATATTGAAAATTAAAATAATACCACCGCCGGTAAACAAGCTGCGAGATCACGGATGCAAAACCTGTTTGCGATTTTGCCGGGGTGGCCCGAAAAGTCCGGTGATGAAGCGGGCCAACCGCCTTCAATCACCGGGCATATTCATAGTTTATCACATTAAGTTGTTGCCGCAGCCTTCGGCGCCGGAAGTTCGCTATCGCCTGCGCGAAAGAGCGTCCAGTAGCGCGGGCGAAAGGCAATGCGGCTTTTCTCTGCCGCCGGATGCTCGGCCGGAATTTCTATCTCGATGCGCTCGCGGGCGCCCCCCACTTCCAGTTCCACGCGCCGCTTGCCACCCGAACGGCGGCTTGCAATCACGGTTCCCGCGATACAGCCGCCGCAACCGTCGAGCAACTCGACATCATGCGGGCGGAAATAGAGCTGCGCGTCACCATCCGGCATATTTTCCGCACCAAGGCCGATATTGCGATCCGCCAGCCAGACCTCACCGTTTTCCACGCGCACCGGCAGGGTGCTGGACTCGCCGATGAAACCGTACACGAAAGGAGAGTTGGGCTTGTCATAGACCTCGTCGGGCGTGCCGACCTGCTCGATGCGGCCCTGGCTCATCACCACCACGCGGTCGGCAAGTTCCAGCGCCTCATCCTGGTCATGGGTCACGAAAACCGTGGTATGGCCGGTCTTGTCGTGGATTTCGCGCAGCCAGCGGCGCAATTCCTTGCGCACCTGCGCATCCAGTGCACCAAAAGGCTCATCCAGCAAAAGCACACGCGGTTCGATCGCCATGGCGCGGGCCAGCGCCACGCGCTGGCGCTGGCCGCCGGAAAGCTGCGCCGGATAGCGTTTTTCCAGCCCGCTCAACTGCACGAGATCAAGAAGCTCCAGCGCACGGCGGCGAATTTCCGCCGTGGATGGGCGCGTCCCACCGGGGCGAACCTTCAACCCGAAACCGATATTATCCGCCACCGTCATATGGCGGAACAGCGCATAATGCTGGAAGACAAAACCGACATTACGCTCCTGCACGCTCTTTTGCGAGGCATCTTCATCCCCGAAGAAGATCATGCCTTCGGTTGGCGTTTCCAGCCCCGCAATCAGGCGCAAAAGCGTGGTCTTGCCCGAACCCGATGGTCCAAGCAGGGCAATCAATTCGCCGGACTGGATGGTCAGCGACACATTATGCAAGGCCGGAAAGCGAGCAAACTCCTTACGCACGCCGGCAACACGAACTTCCATTCCCAATCCTTTCCCCTGCCGCCTGCGCGGCCATGCTTGTTTCATTGCGCCGCCATCACGGCTGCGCCCGAACGGGAGCATCGATGCTCCCGCAAATTCAATGCCCGTTTCCGCTGCCTGCCAGTTCGTCGCCATAGCGCAATTCCAGCACGGCCTTGATAGCCAGTGTCAGCAGCGCGAGAAAGGCAAGCAACGACGCCACCGCGAAGGCTCCGACAAAATTATACTCATTATAAAGGATTTCGACATGAAGCGGCATCGTATTGGTGAGGCCGCGAATATGGCCAGACACGACCGAAACCGCGCCGAACTCGCCCATTGCGCGCGCATTGCAAAGCAGGACGCCGTAAAGCAGGCCCCATTTGATGTTGGGCAATGTGACATAGCGGAAGGCCTGCCAGCCACTGGCGCCAAGCGAGATCGCCGCTTCCTCATCACCCGTTCCCTGTTCCTGCATGAGCGGGATCAGCTCACGCGCCACGAAAGGAAAGGTCACGAACACTGTTGCCAGCACAATGCCCGGCACGGCAAAGAGAATTTCGATGCCATGGCGCGACAGCCATGGGCCGAGCAGGCTGTGGCTGGAAAAAAGCAGCACGAAGACGAGGCCCGATATGACCGGCGATACCGAAAACGGCAGGTCGATCAGTGTGGTCAAAAGCGCCTTGCCCTTGAATTCGAACTTGGCGATAGCCCATGCAGCCGCAATTCCGAAGACGACATTGAGCGGCACGGCAATGGCGGCGACCGTCAATGTCAGTTTGATGGCGGCCCACGCATCCGGCTCCACCAGCGCGGCGATATATTCGGACATTCCCTTGCGGAAGGCTTCCACGAAAACGGCGACCACCGGGAGGATGAGAAAGAGCGCCAGAAAGGCAAGCGCCAGCGCAATCAGCGCAATACGCACCGGCGGGCTTTCGGTCACGGCGCCATGACGGGTGCAAGCGGCTTCATGCGCCATGGCCGTATTTCCTCCGTATGCGTGTCTGAATGAGATTGATGAACAGAAGCATCGCGAAAGAAAGCGCCAGCATCACCGTGGCCAGCGCCGTCGCGCCCGCATAATCATATTCCTCAAGCTTGATGACGATGAGAAGTGGCGCAATCTCCGACTTGTAGGGCGTATTGCCCGCGATGAAGATCACGGAGCCATATTCGCCGATACCGCGCGCAAAGGCGAGCGCAAAGCCGGTAATAATGGCCGGTTGCAGGCCAGGCAGAAGCACCCGCCAGATCGTCTGGAAACGGGAAGCGCCAAGCGTTGCCGCCGCCTCCTCCACCTCGCGGCTGATTTCCTCGATGATCGGCTGCACGGTGCGCACCACGAAGGGCAGTCCGATGAAGATGAGCGCAATGACGATGCCCATACGCGTAAAGGCGATGCGGATGCCATAAGGGCTGAGCAGGCCGCCGATCCAGCCATTCGGCGCATAGATCGCGGCCAGCGAAATGCCTGCAACGGCAGTCGGCAGCGCAAAGGGAATATCCACGATGGCATCGACGAAACGGCGTCCCGCAAAGCGATAGCGCACCAGAACCCAAGCCAGAATGACCCCAAAGACCACATTGACCAGCGCAGCGATGAAGGCGGTGCCGAAGCTCGTTTCAAGCGCCTTCAGCGTGCGCTCGTCGGTGACGATCCGCCAGAAGCCGGCAAGGCCCACATCGCTCGAACGCAGCACCAGAGCCGCCAGCGGAATGAGAATGATAAGGGTCAGATAGGCAACACTGAAGCCGAACGTCAGCCCGAAACCGGGAATAACGCTCGGCTTTCTGAAGTGCCACCCTGCTCTGGCCTGTGCAGGGAGCGAAGACATGCGGTGTTTTGTTCCCTCTTGTCAGCTGCATTATCGGTTGGCCTGGCTTAGAATTTCCAGGCCGTAAGTTCTCACTTTCGGGGACATGCTCCCGCTATTTGCCGGGTTTATATATCTGGTCGAAGGTTCCTCCATCGCCGAAATGATAGGGCTGCGCCTTGGCCCATCCGCCGAAAATCGGATCATCGATCGTCACCAGCGTCAAGTCGGAAAACTTGCGCTGCTGGTTTGCCGGGATAATTTCGGGCCTTGACGGGCGGTAGAAATGTTTGGCGGCAATGGCCTGCCCTTCCGGTGAATAAAGATATTCCAGATAGGCCGTTGCCAGTTTCGTCGTGCCGTTCTCTTCGGCATTCCTGTCCACGACCGCGACCGGCGGTTCGGCAAGGATCGATTGCGGCGGCACCACAATATCGAAGGCATCATCGCCAAATTCAGCAACCGAGAGATAGGCTTCGTTTTCCCAGGCAAGCAGGACATCGCCAAGCTGGCGCTGCACGAAGGTCGTGGTTGCACCACGCGCGCCCGTATCCAGCACCGGGACATGCCGGAAAAGCTCGGCAATATAGTCCTTTATCTTCTGCTCGTCGCCGCCATATTGCCTGTATGCCCATGCCCATGCGGCCAGATAGTTCCAGCGTGCGCCGCCTGAAGTCTTCGGGTTCGGGGTGATGACTTCCACATCATCCTTCACCAGATCGCCCCAATCCTTGATGCCCTTGGGATTACCCTTGCGCACGAGGAAGACGATGGTTGACGTATAGGGCGCGGAATTGTTGGGCAGGCGCTTGCGCCAGTCCTTGCTGATCTTGCCGGAAAATTCTGCAATGGCGTCGATATCGCTTTCGAGCGCCAGCGTGACCACATCGGCCCGCACGCCGTCGATCACCGAGCGGGCCTGTTTGCCCGATCCGCCGTGGGACGAGCGGATGGTCACGTTTTCGCCGGTTTGCGCCTTCCAGTGCGCGGCAAAGGCGGCGTTGTAATCCTTGTAAAGCTCGCGCGTGGGATCATATGACACGTTCAGAAGTGTCTGGTCAGCATGGCCGACCTCGATCATTCCGGCCAGTGATGCCACAGCCACGAATGCCGACAGCGCGAAAGAAAACTTCGATAACCTCATGACACCTCCACCTTGTCATCAGCCAAAACAGTATCAGAGGCCCAGGCAAACAGGATGCCACAAGGCCACCGTTATTTGAACAGGCTCGAAATTTCTACGCGGTATGAGGGAGATATCGGAGAATAATTTTTCTGTCGCCGCATAAAAACTAAACGAACGGCAATGTCATTATAGCGGTTCCAGTCGCACTGAATCGCTGGAACCGCACTATCCTTTGTTTTCACGCATTATCCCGCACGAAACCGCTTCGCAGTTTTGCGCTCGAAAATGCTTTGACTCATTGCGTTGAACGGGGAGCAGGTACCGTCTGCATAAACGCTTTCGGCGCATTCCAGTCCATGAGATTATAAGTGACATAGCGCCAGGCGCCTATTTCCTCATTAAGCGCCAGATCCATGGCAAGGAAGCTAAGCGAAGTCGAGAAGTGGGTTGAGCCATTAACGGTCAGATAGGATGTGGCGACCGGCTCCGGCTTAATACCGAAATGGGCCAGATAGAGAAGGGTGCGGCCCATCATAGGAGCAGGTTGCAAAACAACCACCCTTGCCGGCTTCAATTCGCGCAGGGTTGCCGCGACATTGCGTGCAGTCGTCCAGGCATTGTGCGGCCTGTCATCCTGAATGATCGCTCGGCTATCGACACCTGCCTTTTCCAGTTCCGCCGCAGTGGATGCTGCCTCGGAAACGCCCGTTCCGGCAACATCGGCTCCGGTCGTTATGAAGGTGCATGAAACTCCGCTCGACTGGCATTCATGATAAAAGCGCGCCGCCGCGAAAATCGATCCGTAGGAAAAGGTAAGCGGCTCGACCGTGTTGTGGCCCTGTTCATTGACCGTCTGTGTGCCCAAGCCGAAAACGACGAAGACAGTATTGTCTTCAAGCGGCTCAGCAAGTTTCGAGCTATAGGGCTCCTGCAGCCGGTTCATCAGGAAATTAGGAAGCCAGGTAGAAACAATCGCTCCATATGAAATAACGGCAAGGGCAATCAGCAAAACGCCGGTCTTTCGCCATTTGCCCCACCATAAAAAGACACCAAGAACGAGGAGTGCGGTAATGAGATTTAGCGTCACGTGACCAGACTTTCTGAAAGTGAACAAATCTTCCTAAAAAAAGCATAGGAAACATTAGTAATTTATAAATTATTATAGGCCACTTGAAATCCCCAATAAGTGAGGCCCGGATCGGGGTTGCGGGGGCAAGTTTTTTCTCCGGGCCTCGGCCAGTCTTGCGACCGGCACTTACAGAACGCTGCAAACGGAAAATCGTTGCAAGGTCCGGCTGCGATTTTCGGCGCTTCGCTCATAACAGGCAAGCCCGCAACTTGCGCAGACAAGGCCATGGCCTATGCTTGGCCATGCGATTCCCGCACAAGTGAAAAGAGGCTGCCGATGATCGATTTTAAAGCCATTCCTGTTTTTTCAGAATTATTGAACCGCACCAGCCATTTGTTTTATCGCATTATCCGGCGCAATGCCGTTTCACGCTTCTGGCCCGAAAATGCCGTCGGCAAAAAAATGACTGCATCTGCCCTTCTGGCGGCCGCGCTGATGCCTGTATCCGCCCATGCACAAGCGGACGAAGAGCAGCCATCCATCGAACGGGTGGATTATATCTGTGAGCGCAGCGTGGTGGTGCCCGTCACCTATATCCGCTCAAACGGCGCACCAGCGGCCGCAGTCCTGGAGGTGGAAGGCAAGATGGTTGCGCTGCAATGGCATGGCGATCTGAAGAAATATGTCGCCATCGACGAGCAGGATAGCTATCGCTGGGCCGACAGGGGCGGACAGGCAACTCTCAGCCATCTGGAAGCCGACCATACGGCCAAGGAAGTGACGCTGCTTTCGGCTTGTCGCGCAGACACCGCCGAAGAATAGGCCCGTTGCGGTTTTGCGTTGGAAAATACTCCATCGCCGCATGGCTTGACCAAAACCGACGGGTCAAGCTTATCGGGTTCTGGTCTTATGGGACGAGATAGTGCTTGTCCCACTGGTCCTGCGGCACTTCGCTGCCGATCCCGTAGCTGAAGGACTGGATGTTGATGTGTTCGTCATCCGTCTTGCAGTTATAGGAAAGCCTGTACCAATGTTCGCGGCTGCGAAAGGCCGCGCCATCGGCCCGGATGGTGTTTTTCTTCGTCACCGGGTCGGAAAAGGCATAGGCCAGAACCTTGTCCACCGAGAATTTTGCCTGATCGTGGCTGATCCGTTCCATCGCCTCCACGTCGCAACGCTGTTCCAGCCGGGTTGCGGGGTCAAGCCGTTCAAGCTGCGCCTTTTCCGAGGCATTCATCGCCACCGAAGGCAAGGTCATCGCGGCAAGGGACAGGAGAATGGCGAATGGAGAGAGCACGGGCAAAAATTTCATCGGACTGCAAAGAACTCCTGTTTATGGCATTCCAGCCGGTATTTAGAGCATTTCCAGCAAAAGCGTGAAACGGTTTTGCGTTGGAAAATGCGACAAAACAAATGGTTAGAGCGGTTCCGGCAATTCCATTGAAACAGGAACCACTCTAAGGGCAAACATCTGCCAATGCGCAGATGAGCGGACGAAGCGGCATCAAGCCATCATGATATCGGAAAGCTGCCAGAATCCCCACGCCCCCATTCTTATACGTGATTTGCGGCACACTCACGATCATCACCTTAAATTTATCGTGTTCCACCTCGAAATACATCCGTCCACGGTTTTTTGGCACCATGAAGAGCCAGGCTGTCGTGACGAATTAACTTGTGGTTTGGTATGGGCAAAAAACCTCCTCCGCTTTCATGTCGCCGAAGAAGATGATGAATTCCGCACCACCAATACGCGCCACCATGGAGGCGGCCATATGCATCCGCAGCATTTTCGCAAGGGCTTTCAGAACCGTATCGCCCACCACCTGCCCGCAGGAATCATGAAACGCTCTTGATTTCAGCCGCGTGAGCGTGCTTGAACCCCTCAAACGCCATGGGTGCGGTGCCAATACGGCACGGTACGATCGAACACGCACTGGCGCTTTGTCGTGAAAGGAAAAGACATGAAACCCGTTTTCCTGCAATTGCAGTGTGCTCCCGGCAAGACCTATGAAGTCGCGGATACGCTCTTCCAGCGCGAAATCGTGTCGGAACTTTATTCCACCAGCGGCGAATTCGACCTGCTGGCGAAAATCTACATTGCCGAGAACGAGGATATCGGAAAATTCATCAACGAAAACGTTCTTGATATTCCAAATATCGTGCGCTCGCTGACAACGCTGACTTTCACCGCGTTCTGATTTTGGCTGCGGGTATGCCGCCCGCAACCTCCCCGCCAGTAAAGATTTGATTCACCATTTGCAAATTATCCTGCCGGAAAAGGGAACTCTGCTTGTGTTTGCGCATTCTCTGCCTGAAGACCATCCTGTCTGAAGGTCTTGAATGCAAAGGCCCCGAGGAGGCAGCAGAAAAATTGATGAACGATCTCGAACATAGGCGGATACTTGTGGTGGAGGACGAAGTCTTCGTTGCCCTCGATGTCGCCGCAACTGTCGAGGATGCCAATGGCACGGTTGTCGGACCGGTCGGCACCGTGCGGCAGGCGATCGATCTCATCAACCGGCAGGAAGTCGATGCCGCCATTCTGGACGTCAATCTCGCAGACGGGGATGTGGAACCGGTGCTGGACCGGCTGAAAAGCCGAAATATCTTCGTGGTCATCCATACGGGCGGCGGTTTGCCGCCACGCCTTGCGGCCCGCTATCCCGAAATGCCGGTTTTCCAGAAGCCGATACCGCCATCCGTGCTGACACGGACACTTGCGACCGCCTTTTCATCCAGCGTCGCCTGATGTGCAGACCGCAACGATGCAGCCCCGTGCCTGACGATTTTGCAACCGTGCTGAAACAGGTTGAGGAGGCCTCAGACGCGGTGGTTCACCCCCGCGCCCCGCATATGCCGTTTGCTTGCGCCGTATTTTCCGCCGGTTTTGGTGCGCCCATAAAAAACAGCTTTTCGCCCCGCAATCCCTCGCTCCTGTTCGATATCGATCCCCCCGAACAGCAACAGGCCGAACAAGGAAACGAGGGCATCGTCCTGCGCATGGCCTGCCAATCACCCGATGCCATCCGCATGGAGCTTGGCCTTGGGCCAGAACTGAAGCGGGCCGATCTGCAACGCTGCCGCCGCCGCTTTGCAGCCCAAAACCATCCCGACCGCCTGCCGCCACAGTTTCGCGAAGCCGCCGAACAGCGGATGAAGACGGCCAATGCGCTTCTGGATGCGGCCATGCTTCTCGCGCACGCATAATTGGCCATCGGGCGCGGTGCGAACGAAGAAATTTCGTTGCGTTTTACGCTTAAAATCTTTTGCCTTATAACAAGAACATGCTAGATTGCTGAAGCTGGCGTTTGCAAAACCGCCGCACGCTGGAGCATTTCCAGCAAAAGTGCGAAGCGTCTACGCGGGGAAATCAGCCCATTGGACTGATTTCTGATCCCGCCTTGATGCGTCGGACAATGCGACAAAACAAGTAGTTAGAGTGGCTCCTGTTTAACGGAATCGCTCTAACCCCCTTTCTGTTGAGCGCAAACCCGCAAATGGCCCATTTTTTAGCAATATGGGGCAATTTGCGCTTTGCTCGGCGAGAGCGGTTCTGTCATATCGGTGAAGTTAGAATAGTTCCTAAAAGGTTTGAAAATGCCTCCTTATCGTTCGCGTACAACCACCCATGGCCGCAATATGGCCGGCGCGCGCGGCCTATGGCGCGCCACCGGCATGAAGGATGAGGATTTCGGCAAGCCGATTATCGCCGTGGTGAACTCGTTCACCCAGTTCGTGCCCGGCCATGTGCATCTGAAGGATCTCGGCCAGCTCGTCGCGCGCGAAATCGAAAGTGCGGGCGGCGTCGCCAAGGAATTCAATACCATTGCGGTCGATGACGGCATCGCCATGGGCCATGACGGCATGCTCTATTCGCTCCCCTCCCGTGAGCTCATCGCCGACTCGGTCGAATATATGGTCAATGCGCATTGCGCCGATGCGATGGTCTGCATCTCCAATTGCGACAAGATCACGCCCGGCATGCTGATGGCGGCGCTGCGTCTCAATATTCCGGTCGTGTTCGTCTCCGGTGGGCCGATGGAAGCAGGCAAGGTCGTGTGGGAGGATTCTGTCAAGAAGCTCGACCTCGTGGACGCCATGGTGGCGGCGGCCGACGACCATTATACCGACGAGCAGGTGAAGGCGATTGAGCGTTCCGCCTGCCCGACCTGTGGGTCGTGTTCGGGCATGTTCACGGCCAATTCGATGAATTGCCTTACCGAAGCGCTCGGCCTGTCGCTGCCCGGCAATGGTTCGACGCTCGCCACCCATGCAGACCGCAAGCGCCTCTTCGTCGAAGCTGGCCACCTGATCGTCGATCTCGCCCGCCGCTATTACGAGCAGGATGACGAAAGTGTGCTGCCGCGCTCCATCGCCACTTTCTCGGCTTTCGAGAACGCGATGACGCTCGATATCGCCATGGGCGGTTCGACCAATACGGTTCTGCATCTGCTCGCGGCTGCGCAGGAAGCGGAAATCGATTTCACCATGGCGGATATAGACCGTCTGTCGCGCCGCGTGCCGGTGCTGTGCAAGGTGGCGCCCGCCGTGTCGTCGGTTCACATGGAAGACGTGCATCATGCCGGCGGCATCATGGGCATTCTCGGACAGCTCGACAATGCGGGCCTGCTGACCACCAGCATCCCGACCGTGCACAGCGAAACGCTCGCTAAGGCGCTTGATCATTGGGATGTAACGCGCACAAACAGCGAAATGGTGCACAAATTCTATTCCGCCGCTCCCGGCGGCGTGCCGACGCAGGTGGCTTTCAGCCAGGAGCGGCGCTTCGACAAGGTGGACACCGACCGCGAAAAAGGCGTCATCCACTCAAAGGAACACGCTTTCAGCCAGGATGGCGGCTTGGCCGTGCTTTACGGCAATCTGGCGGAAGACGGCTGCATCGTGAAGACGGCAGGCGTGGACGATTCCATCCTGAAATTCTCCGGCCCGGCCCGCATTTTTGAAAGCCAGGATTCGGCTGTGCTTGGCATTTTGAACGGCAAGATCAAGCCGGGCGACATCGTGCTGATCCGCTATGAAGGCCCGCGCGGCGGCCCCGGAATGCAGGAAATGCTCTACCCGACCAGCTATCTGAAGTCGAAGGGCCTCGGCAAAGCCTGCGCACTTATCACCGACGGACGTTTCTCGGGCGGTTCATCGGGCCTTTCCATCGGCCATGTTTCGCCGGAAGCAGCCGAAGGCGGCACGATCGGTCTGGTGCGCGAAGGCGATATCATCGATATCGACATTCCGAACCGCAAGATCCACCTTGCCGTTGACGACGCCACACTTGCCGAACGCCGCGCCGAGCAGGATGCAGCAGGCTGGAAACCGGCAGAGGAACGCAAGCGTAAAATCTCCACTGCGCTGAAAGCCTATGCGGCAATGGCGACAAGTGCCGCCAGGGGCGCGGTGCGAAAGCTGCCGGATTGATCGATAATTAAGAAAAGCAAAAGCCCCGCCCATTGAACTGCCCCCGAAAGTTGGACGACCAACTTCGGGGGAATGCGGGGCTCTTCATTTTAGAAATTCCAGAGCGGTTCCGGTTAAAACGGAATCGTTGGAGCCGCTCTAACTATTTGTTTTATCGCATTATCCTACGTATCGAAGCGGGATCAGAAATCAGTCCAGTGGACTGATTTCCCCGCGTAGGCGTTTCACACTTTTGGCTCGAAAATGCTCTATCGTTGTTGAAGAGCCTTTTCCACAGCAGGCAGCAGATCGTTTTTCACCGATTCCGGCGTAAATGGGCCGACATGCTTGTAGACGATCTTGCCAGTCTGATCGACGAGGAAGGTTTCCGGTACGCCATAGACGCCCCATTCGATGGCGGAGCGTCCGGCGCGGTCGGCGCCAACGGCGGCAAACGGATTGCCGAGATCACCCAGAAAACGACGCGCATTTTCCGGTTGGTCCTTGTAATTGATGCCAACCACGCGGATGCGCTCGTCCTTGGCGATTTCCATCAGGAGCGGGTGCTCCTGACGGCAGGGCACGCACCACGAACCCCAGACATTGACCAGGGTAAGCTTGCCCCCCGGCCCCGTTTTCAGGTCTTCGCTGTTGAAGCCCGAAACTGGCGCGCCATCGCGCATCAGCCCTTCCACGGGCGGCAGATTGGTCAACGGCGCCTGCTTGCCGATCAATACCGACGGAATGATGCTGTTATCCTTGCCCGACAGAAGCTGTACCGCGAAAACCGCGGCCAGCCCTACGAAAATCAGCAATGGCAGGAGGGCCACCCAGCTTGCGCGCTTTTTCTGCGCGGCGGGTTTTTCGGTTGTTTCGGTCATTGTGCCTTACCGGGGGCTTTTGCAGAACGGCGGCGCACGCCCTGCGCCTCAAGCCGCTTCAGCTCGTTTTTCTGGATGCGCTGGTCAATCAATATCCAGCCGATGGTGACGGCAAGTGCGGCAACCGTGATGCCGTAGGAAGCGATGATGAAGCCCAAATGATTGCTCATAGCGCGCCCTCCTCCACCTGCCCGGCGCGATTGCGGTCCACATTGCGAGCCGCCAGTTTTTTCATCGACGCCACGCGGCGGCGCCAGATTTCATTACGCATCGCCATCATATGCAGCGTGAAGAACAAAAGCGTGAAGCCGATAGCCATCACGAAAAGCGGGCGCAGCATGGAGCCGTCGATGGTTGGGCCGTCGAGACGAAATACGGAAGCAGGCTGATGCAGCGTATTCCACCAATCGACCGAGAATTTGATGATCGGCACATTGATGAAGCCGACGAGCGTGAGCACTGCTACGGGCTTTGCGCTTCTTGCCGGGTCATCCATGGCGCGCGAGAGCGCAATAATGCCGAGATACATGAGAAAGAGGACAAAAACCGAGGTGAGCCGCGCATCCCATACCCACCATGTTCCCCACATGGGCTTGCCCCATAGCGAGCCGGTGGCAAGCGCCAGTGCCGTGAACACCGCGCCGATGGGAGCCGCGGCACGCACCGAAACATCGGCCAGCGGGTGCCGCCAGACCAGTGTGCCAAGCGAGGAAACAGCCATGATCGAATAGCACATCATGGAGAGCCACGCGAAAGGCACATGAATATACATGATGCGCACCGTGCTGCCCTGCTGATAATCGTCCGGCGACAGGAAAACCATGTAAAGCCCGACAGCAAGAAAGATTGCCGATGCCAGCCCAAGCCAGGGCACAACCCTGCCCGCAAAGGCAAGGAAGCGTGTGGGATTGGCCAGATCAAGCCAGCTTGCAGTTTTTGCGGCGTCTTTCATCATGGTCTATATTTAGCTTTACCCCCGATATCGTTCAATTGACCGCAATCAACTGCGTCAATCCGCCGAATTTTTCAGTGCGGCACTGGCCGCCAACGGACCCAGAACCGCAAAAAACAGGGTGAGTGCGGCAAGAATCAGAAAAGACGCAAAGAACGGTGCAACGGCATCAGTCGCGCCATAGGAGGCAGAGACGCCGAAAATAAGCACCGGAATGGTGAGTGGCAGCACAATCACCGAAACAAGCAGCCCACCGCGCGGCAATGCCACCGCCAGCGCCGCCCCCACCGCGCCGATGAAGGCAATGGCAGGCGTGCCGACCAGAAGCGTCAGCGCCGTGGCACCAATGGCCGTTGCATCCATATTCATGAAGAGGCCGAGCATGGGCGAGGCCACCACCAGCGGCAGCACGCTTGCCACCCAATGGGCAGCGCATTTCACGAAAACGGTGAAGGCCAGCATGTGCCGGTCCGCGCCGATCAAAAGAAGGTCGAGCGATCCATCCTCGCGATCGGCCTGAAACAGCCGGTCGAGACCAAGAAGCGTCGCCAAAAGCGCGCCGATCCAAAGCATGGCCGGGCCGATGCGCGCCAGAAGGTTGAGGTCAGGCCCGACGCCGAAGGGCATCACAGAAATCACCGCGAGGAAGAACAGGATGCCGATCAGCGCGCCGCCGCCAGCGCGCAAACCAAGGCGCATATCGCGAAGGAACAGGGCCAGCATCAGGCGATATCCTCAACCGAAAAAGCGGCCATATCAAGCGAACGCACCAGCCCGTTACCCGTTGTCGAAATGGCGCCGTCCAGCCCTAACGGAATATGGGTCGCGGCGATAATCATGCCGTCCTGGCGCATATGTTCGCGCATAAGTTCTGCAAAGCGGGCTTCGGACGCCTTGTCGAGACCGGCAGTCGGTTCATCGACAATCCAGAGCGGGCGATGGCTCACAAGCAGCTTGGCAATGGAAACACGCCGTTTCTGTCCGGTGGAAAGATAGCCGAAAGGCAGGTGTTCCACACCCGCCAAATCCACCGCCTCCAGTGCCGCGCCGATATCGAGGGCTTCACCGCCGTTGAACTTCTGCCAGAACAGGAGGTTCTCGCGCACGCTGAGCGCGGGCTTCATTGCATTTTGATGACCCAGATAGTGGCAGGCAGCACGCACGGGCACAATCTGCGTTCCCTCGGTCAGTTTCACCTCGCCCGCTTCGGGAGCGAGGAGGCCGCAGATGATTCGCAGCAATGTGGATTTGCCAGAACCGTTCGGTCCGGTCACAACGAGTGCTTGACCTGTGCCAATGGTGAACGACAAGTGCGAGAAGATGGTTTCGCCGCCACGTTCGCCTGCCAGATTTTCGGCTTCAAGCCGCATCTCTACCACTTTAAACCCCACGCAAACCCCGTTTCAGACCTGATCGGGGCGCCCAAATCGATTGAACCGCAGCTCCCCGAACATATCGCAACATTTCGCCGCAAGGGGCCGA
Source organism: Brucella melitensis bv. 1 str. 16M (assembly GCF_000007125.1). NCBI lineage: Bacteria > Pseudomonadati > Pseudomonadota > Alphaproteobacteria > Hyphomicrobiales > Brucellaceae > Brucella > Brucella melitensis. Next base: position 1,903,050 of record NC_003317.1, read on the forward strand.
ATTCACGAGAATCTGTCTGGAATCGTTTTAGGAAACTCTCTATATGAGAGCTACCACGCCAGCGGTCGGCGTGGAAACCATTTTTGGCCGATCTCAAACTTGATGCCCCTTGTGAGCGCAAGCTTCGGGACGGACAGCGGAAATGACTGCACCCGCACCTTGGCGCGTCCTTGAAACGCAGCAGAGGCGTTCGTCCTGGTTTTCCGGCCAGTAGCATGAAGGACGAACGCAGTGTCGCAAATCGACAGCTTTAAATGCCGCAAAACCCTTTCCGTGGGGGGCAAGGAATATGTCTATTACAGCCTGACGGAAGCCGAAAAGAACGGCCTGGCAGGCATTTCCAGTCTTCCTTTCTCCATGAAGGTTCTGCTTGAGAACCTGCTCCGCTTCGAGGACGACCGCTCCGTCAAGAAGTCGGACATCGAAAATGTCGCCAAGTGGCTTGCCGACCGCGGCAAGGCTGGCGCTGAAATCGCCTATCGCCCGGCGCGCGTGCTGATGCAGGACTTCACCGGCGTTCCCGCCGTGGTGGATCTGGCTGCGATGCGCGACGGCATCAAGGCGCTCGGCGGCGACCCGGAAAAGATCAATCCGCTCGTTCCCGTTGATCTCGTCATCGACCATTCGGTCATCGTGGACGATTTCGGCAACCCGCTGGCTTTCCAGCACAATGTCGATCTGGAATATCAGCGCAATGGCGAACGCTACCGCTTCCTCAAGTGGGGCCAGCAGGCATTCAAGAATTTCCGCGTCGTTCCGCCCGGCACCGGCATCTGCCATCAGGTGAATCTGGAATATCTGGCCCAAGCCGTCTGGACCAAGGAAGAAGACGGCGTCACCCTCGCCTATCCCGACACCTGCGTGGGCACCGATTCCCACACCACCATGGTCAATGGCCTTGGCGTTCTGGGCTGGGGCGTCGGCGGTATCGAAGCTGAAGCGGCCATGCTTGGCCAGCCGGTTTCCATGCTTCTGCCGGAAGTCATCGGTTTCCGCCTCACCGGCAAGCTCAAGGAAGGCGTCACCGCGACCGACCTCGTGCTCACTGTCACGCAGATGCTGCGCAAGAAGGGCGTCGTCGGCAAGTTCGTCGAATTCTTCGGCGCGGGCCTCGACAACATGTCGCTCGCAGACCGTGCGACCATCGGCAATATGGGGCCGGAATATGGTGCAACCTGCGGCTTCTTCCCGGTTGACCAGGAAACGCTGAAATATATGAACATGACCGGCCGCGACGAACATCGTCTCGAACTGGTCGAAGCCTATTGCCGCGCACAGGGCATGTGGCGCGATTCCAGCTCCGCAGATCCGGTCTTCACCGACGTTCTCGAGCTCGACATGGGCGATGTCGTGCCGTCGATGGCCGGCCCGAAGCGCCCGGAAGGCCGCATCCCACTGGAAAACATCGGCTCCGGCTTCGCGACCTCGCTTGAAACCGAATACAAGAAGACCACGGGCCAGACCACCCGCTATCCCGTCGAGGGTGAAAACTTCGATCTTGGCCATGGCGATGTGGTTATTGCCGCCATCACGTCGTGCACCAACACCTCGAACCCGAGCGTGCTGATCGCCGCTGGCCTTCTTGCCCGCAACGCTGTCGCCAAGGGCCTCAAGACGAAGCCATGGGTCAAGACCTCGCTTGCTCCCGGCTCGCAGGTCGTCGCCGCCTATCTCGAAGACGCCGGCCTCCAGAAGGATCTCGACGCGCTCGGCTTCAACCTTGTCGGCTTCGGCTGCACGACCTGCATCGGCAATTCCGGTCCGTTGCCGGCCCCGATCTCCAAGACGATCAATGAAAAGGGCCTCATCGCGGCTGCAGTGCTTTCGGGCAATCGTAACTTTGAAGGCCGCGTTTCGCCGGATGTGCAGGCCAATTACCTTGCCTCGCCGCCGCTCGTCGTCGCCCATGCCCTGGCAGGCACGGTGACGAAGGACCTGACCAAGGAACCGCTTGGCGAAGACAAGGACGGCAATCCGGTCTATCTGCGCGATATCTGGCCTTCCACGCAGGAAATCCAGGACTTCATCGCCAAGAACGTCACCCGCAAGCTTTTCTCGGAAAAATATGCGGATGTGTTCAAGGGCGACGCCAACTGGCAGGCCGTTCAGGTTCCCGCCGGTCAGACCTATGCATGGGACGACAATTCGACCTATGTGCAGAACCCGCCTTATTTCGTCGGCATGGGCAAGACTGCCGGCATGATCGGCGACGTCAAGGGCGCCCGCATTCTGGGTCTGTTCGGTGACAAGATCACGACCGACCATATCTCGCCTGCCGGTTCCATCAAGGCGCAGTCGCCTGCGGGCAAATATCTGCTCGACCATGGCGTGGCCGTCGCCGACTTCAACCAGTACGGCACACGTCGCGGCAACCATGAAGTGATGATGCGCGGCACTTTCGCAAATATCCGTATCCGCAACCACATGCTGGGCGAAAACGGACGTGAAGGCGGCTACACCATCCACTATCCGTCGAAGAAAGAGATGTCGATCTATGACGCGGCCATGGAATACAAGGCCGAGGGTGTGCCGCTCGTCGTCTTCGCAGGCGTCGAATATGGCAACGGTTCGTCGCGCGACTGGGCTGCCAAGGGCACCAACCTGCTCGGCGTGAAGGCCGTGATCGCGCAGTCCTTTGAGCGTATCCACCGCTCCAACCTCGTCGGCATGGGTATCGTGCCCTTCGTCTTCGAGGAAGGCACAAGCTGGCAGTCGCTGGGCCTCAAGGGCGACGAGATCGTCACCATCGAAGGCCTGGCTGATGTGCGCCCGCGCCAGCGGGTCGAAGCTTCCATCACCTATGCCGATGGCACCGTGAAGAAAGTTCCACTCATCTGCCGCATCGATACGCTGGACGAGCTTGATTACATGAAGAACGGCGGCATCCTGCAGACCGTTCTGCGTGACCTCGTCGCTTAATCAGACGCGAAATAAAAATGGAGAGCCGCCGGAGAAATCCGGCGGCTTTTCTTTTGGTGCGCCCAATATGGGCACCACTATGGCAATTGCGGCACGCCCTGCGCCAAGCCTCACCGCAACGTGAATTCCTATTGATTACAGTCCTTCTTACATAATAGATGGCAGCGACAATTATTGCAGGGTAAAACTGACGTGATATTCCAGGCCCTATCTTTCGGAAGAGACCTACGGCCAACCGGTGCGCATTTGCCGGGATGGCGGAGTATCTGCGCGGTTATGGGACTGACGTTCACCGGCTGTGTTTTCATCCAGGGATCAGCCAGAGCGCAGGATGGCAACAAGGCAACTGCCGTGCTGGAGCTTTACACCAGCCAGGGCTGCAAATCCTGCCCGCCCGCCGACAAGAATTTCGCCAAATATGCCGACGATCCCAATGTGCTGGCGCTTTCGTTCCACGTCAATTATTGGGATTACATGGGCTGGCGCGATACGCTGGCCACCCAGGACAATACCGACCGGCAGAATTCCTATCGCAACGCTTTTCATGCCAAGATGATCTATACGCCGCAAGCCATCATCAATGGCGCGGTGGAAGCAAACGGACGCAATGGCGCGGCCATCAATGCGAAGATCGCCGCAAACAAGCTGGACGTGCCCGTTAGCATCCAGCAGCTCAACGATGGACGCCTTTCCATCGATATCGGTGCAGGCAAGAAGCCCAGGGATCCGGTTCACGTGGTTCTGTTCTATTTCCGCGATTCGGCCACCATCCCCATCACCGAGGGTGAGAATGCCGGAAAAGCCATCACCTATCGCAATACGGTGAGCGATATCGACACGATTGGCATGTGGGATGGAAAGCCGCTCAAGATCGAGCTTCCGGCCTCCGAGCTGAAGCGCAAAGACGTGACGGGCTGTGCCGTGGTTCTGCAAGAAACGCGCAGCGACAATTCGCTGGGACCGATGCATGGCGCCGCCATGTTCAAGCAGAAGCGTCCCGTCTCCTTCTGATCGCGCGGCTATTCGCGGACAAAACAACACATGGTTGCAAGCTTCTGAAGAAGGCTATCTGATCGATCGGGGGCTGGATGAGGCGTTGCGCTTTGATCGGGCGGAAAAGTTGGTTCGGTTCAGGTAGTCCTTTGGGCGGGGGGCTTGGGGTCGGACTGACCTGAACCGAACCGTCTCAGGCAACACGTAGATGCTGCCGCCACAATCAGGCCGGAATACGAAGTAGAGAAGGCGAAAATATGGCCAGCAATCACCATTACAAACAGTCATTCTTTTTTCGTGATTAGCTAATATACAAGCTTTTGCACCCAATTTATAGAACTGAATATCATTAAACACGCACTTATTCAACAAAGCGGCCTTGAATTTATTTCGCAAAAGCATCACTATATTTTCATATGTTGCTTCCATCTACGGATGAAAACTACATATAAGTCCAAAACAGCCCTTGATCGGACTTTCCGGGCCAATGTTCAAAAAACTGTTCTGCCCGTCCGATCTTGAAACTGTTCGCATTATCGGGAGGCATTCCGGCTGGAATGGAAAGATATGGATATCTCAAGCGCAGCGAATGAAGATTCGTCGTCCCTTTCATCCCATACTTCAGAGACGGCCAAAGTCGTTCCTCTTGACCGGCCGCGGCCAACGCCTTCAACGATCAGTTTTGACAGGCATGAACTTGGAAAGATCCTGAATATTTACGGCCGCATGGTAGCGACGGGCGCATGGCGCGATTATGCCATCGACCATCTTTCCGACCGGGCGGTCTTTTCCATTTTCCGCCGCGCCAGCGAGGTGCCGCTTTTTCGCATTGAGAAAAATCCGAAGCTCCAGCAGAAACAGGGGGCCTATTCAGTTATCGCCGCAAGCGGCCTTATCATGAAGCGTGGCCATGAGCTGGAGCGCGTGTTGCGCGTCTTCGACAAGAGCCTGAAGCTTGTCGAAACCTGATCCTTCGATGCATTGTGTATTATGAAAGCGGCGATGGTCCCGGTTCCGTTGAACGCCCGCCATTGAGCGGCAATTGCATCAGCACAGTGTCCAGCCAGCGTCCGTGCTTGAAGCCCGAACCCTCGATGCGTCCGCAATGGGTAAAGCCCAGGCTTTCATGCAGCTTCACCGAGCCAATATTGTGTTCGCCGTCGCCGATCACTGCCAGCAACTGGCGAAACCCAAGGGCGGAAATCCGCGCGATGAGTTCGCGCAGCAGAAGCTTGCCAATGCCCTGCCCCTTCGCATCGGGGGCGATATAGATCGAATCCTCGGCAAGCCAGCGATAGGCTGGCCTGACGCGGAAATAGCTCGCATAGGCATAGCCCAGAACCCGGCCATCCGCCTCCGCGACGAGGATCGGAAAGCCCTGGTCCGCAAATGCCGCAAAACGCTTTGCCATTTCGTCCATTGTCGGCGGCTCGATCTCATAGGAGCCGGTACCGGTCAGCACGGCTTGCGTATAGATGGCGGTGATGGTTTCGATATCGGCAGGCTGGAAATCACGAATGACGGGCATGGAAGGAACCGGAAAATGAGTTTAAACATTTCCAACATGCATCAGGAAACGCATGGGCAAAAGCAAAAAGGGCAGCGTTTCCGCTGCCCTTATCTCCGTCCGGTTCCGGACTGATTATTCACGGTTGCCCATGAACTGGAGCAGGAACATGAACATATTGATGAAGTCGAGATAAAGACGCAGCGCGCCCATCACGATCTTGCGGCCCTGCGTGTCGGCAGCGTCGCCTTCATAGTACATTTCCTTGATTTCCTGCGTATCGTAGGCGGTGAGGCCTGCAAAGATCAGGACGCCAATCACCGAGATTGCAAACTGCAATGCGGTGGAGCCAAGGAAAATATTGACCACCGAAGCAAGGATAAGGCCGAAAAGCCCCATCATCAGGAACGAGCCCATGGCGGACAGGTTACGCTTGGTCGTGTAGCCATAGAGCGAGAGCGCGCCGAAGGACGCAGCCGTCACGAAGAAGGTGCGCACGATGCTCTGGCCCGTGAAGACGATGAAGATCGACGAAAGCGACAGGCCCACGAGCGCCGCATAACCCCAGAAGATCGCCTGTGCCGTGCCGACGGAAAGGCTCTGGATACGGAAGCTCAGGAAAAACACTGCCGCCAGCGGAGCGAGCATAATGACCCAGCGCAGCGGGCTTGCAAAAAGAAGCTGCTGGAAAGCCGGGTTGGACTGGGCGAGCACGGCGGTGCCGAATGCGGCAAGGCCGGTAACGGCCAGGCCGATTGCCATCATGTTATAAACGCCCAGCATATAGCTGCGCAGGCCCTGATCGATGCCTGCATCGGCGCGAGCGCCGCCTACCGGCCTTTGCTGCGCCTGAATATTACGAAAGTCAGCCATGACTTCAATCCTCTTGCCTTGTCCCGTCCGGTGTCGGGGCGCTCATATGCACAAGCTGCCGCCAGGCGCCGCTGGCGGGACCCCAGCATGCCTGTGATTCATTATGGGGATTTCAACCCTCGCGTACAAGTAGCCGCTGTAAAAAAACGTGAAGCCACATCTTGAAGATTGAAACGCATTCCCCATGCGATACAAGGAGTTAACCAAATCCTGCCCGTTCGATTACAAAAATTTCACAAGCTACGCAGCACCTGCGCAGGCTTCTGGCCAAGCACACGCCATGTGCCCGCAAGGCCGAAACCGACGGTCAGCACCAGCGCGATCACAACCGTCATCAGGGCCACGTCCGGCAGGAAAATCGCTTTCAGCTTCATGATTTCCACCACGACATACCGCCCCGCGACGCCGCCCACGACAAGCGCGAAAATCGCCGTGGCGAGCCCAAGCAGCATATATTCCATCACATAGGCTGCGATCAGCGTGGCGCGCGTGGCACCCAATGTCTTCAGCACTACCGCATCATGGACGCGGGCGCGATTGCCCGCAGCAAGCGCCCCGCCCAGCACCAGAACGGAAGCGGCAAGCGCGATGGAAGCCGCAGCGCGAATGGCGGTCGCAAGCTGGCTGAGGAGGTTATTTGCAACATCGAGCGCATCGCTCACGCTGACGGTTGTAATGGCGGGCCATGTCTTCGTCACTTGCCTTAGCACATCGGGCGCAAGGTTTTTCTCGCCATCGGGGATTGTCAGTGTCGCAAGCCATGTCGCGGGCGCACCGGCAAAGGTGTCGGGCGAGAACACCATGACGAAATTCATCGCCAGCGTTTCCCACTGCACCTCACGGAAGCTGGCGATTTTCGCGGTGATGTTGCGGCCAAGCACATTGACCGTCACCCTGTCGCCAAGCTTCAGGCCAAGCTCCTTGCCTTCGCGCCCGGAAAAGGAAACCAGCGGTTCCCCGCTATAATCGGCAGGCCACCATGCGCCTTCGCTCAGCGTTGCGTTTTCAGGAACCTTTTCGGCAAAGGTAATGCCCCGGTCGCCGCGCAGAACCCACGCGGCTTCCGGTGGAATTTTCATGTCGCGCACATTCTGGCCGTTGAAAGCGACGATCCGGCCGCGCAGCATGGGGCCAGAGGTCAGCTTGCCATCCGGCACGATGCCGCGCACCAGTTTGGTGAAATCGCCCATATCCTTGTTCTGGATATCCACGAAGAAGAAATCTGGCGCCTGTGCCGGAATGTTCTCCGTCACCTGGCGGCGCAGATTGCCATCGATCAGCGCAATCGCCACCATGAGCGTGAGGCCGAGGCCCAATGAAAGCACCACGGAGGGCGTAAGCGCGCCGGGGCGATGAATGTTGCCGACCGCAAGCCGCAATGCGGTAGAGCGCACACGCGGCGCGCGGCGGGCAAGCCAGCGAATACCATCGGCGACAAGCCGCAATACGCCAAAGGCAGCAATGGCCGAAACGATGAAGATGGCCGCGATATGCCGGTCATAGGCGACATAGAGCGCAAGACCGGCCAATGCGGCAATCAGCAGGATCGCGAGGCCCAGATAGAAAAGGGCCGGGCGGCCGCGCTGCTCGCCCCCCTGTTCGCGAAACAGGGCCGTTGCAGGAATATCGCGGGCACGGCCCAGCGGAATGATCGCGAAGGCAAGCGTGGTAACAAGGCCGAAGATGGCGGCAAGCGCCAGCGCGCCGGGGAAAAACCCGCCGCCGGCTGCGACCGGCAGATAAGCGGCAAGGGCCGCACCCGTCGCATAAGGAATGATCGCCGCCAGAACCAGGCCGATGGCAATGCCGATCAATCCGATCACCATGATCTGGATAAGATAGACCAGTACAGCGAAACGAGCGGGCGCGCCGAGCGACTTGAAAGTCGCGATCACGCCGCGCTTTCCGTCGAGATAGGCGCGCACCGCATTGGCAACGCCAACACCGCCGACGATCAGCGCCGTCAAGCCGACCAGCGTCAGGAATTGCGAAAAACGTTCGACATTGGCGCTAAGCGCCGGCGCGGCATTGGCACGCGTACGGATATTCCAGCCCGCATCCGGGAAACCGGTCGCGGCCTGCCGCCGCACATTGGCGATTGCCGCATCCGGCGCACCATCCGGCAGCGCAACCTTGTAAATATGATTGACCAGGCTTCCGGGCTGGGCGAGGCCAGCGGCATGCAAGCCCTCCAGCGAGACCAGGAAGCGCGGGGCGAAATTGAAGCCCGAAGACAGAAGATCCGGCTCGTTTTCAATCAGCGCACGCAACTCGAAAGTTTGAGAACCAAGCAGAACCCTTGCGCCAAGCGAAAGCCCCATCCTGTCCAGAAAATCCCTGGAAACGGCGGCGCCATAAGCGCCATCCTTCTCGCGCGTCATATCGGCGAGCGATTGCTGCGGCGAAACCTTCAACGTCCCATAGAGCGGATAGGCGTCGTCCACGGCCTTCACTTCCACCAGCGACTGGTCGGAACCATCCGGCATACGCGCCATGGAGCGCATGGTGGCGCTTGCCGCCATCTTGCCCTGTTTTTCGATGAAGGCACGTTCCGCGGGCGTCACCTCGCGCTGATTGAGCGCAAAGCTGATATCCGCCGCCAAGTATGCTCTGGCCTTGCGCGGTGATGCCGGAACTGCCCCAGCGCGCAACCGAATTGACGCCGCCAATGGGCGGCCACGCCAAGCGCGATACAGGCAAGAAAAATATAGAAACCGGAAAGCCCCGCCGCGCATTTCGCGCAGTGCAAAGCGAAGGGCAAGCGAAAAGGACCGGGCCGAATTCATGCGCGCACTGCCTGCGTTTCAGGAATGCCCGCCCCCTGCACCGGCTCCGCGATGCGACCGGAGCGCACAGGAATTTCCCGGTCGCAGCGCGCGGCAAGCGACGGATCATGCGTGACCAGAACCATGGTGGGCCATTTTCGCGCTGCTTGGCAAAAAGAAGGTCGGCAATCTGGCGGCCCGTGGCCGTGTCCAGATTGCCGGTCGGCTCGTCCGCGATCAGGATTTTCGGGCTTGGCGCAAGGGCGCGGGCGATAGCCACGCGCTGCTGTTCGCCGCCCGAAAGTTCGGATGGATAATGGGTCAGGCGCTCGCCAAGGCCGACAGCACGCAATTCGCGTTCGGCCACGTCAAAAGCATCCCTGCGCCCTGCAAGCTCCAGCGGCACGGCGACATTTTCGAGCGCCGTCATATTGGGAATCAAATGGAAGGACTGGAACACAATGCCGATATTCGCTCCCCGGAAGGCGGCAGCCTGATCCTCGCTCATCTGGCTGATCGTCTCGCCCGCAATCTTCACGATGCCGTTATCGACATGTTCCAGACCGGCCAGAACCATGAGGAGCGTGGACTTGCCGGAACCGGACGGGCCAACGATACCCACCGACTGGCCGGGTGCGATATGAAGGGAAACGCCCTTCAGCACATGGACCGAGGAGGCAGCGTGACCGAGCGTCAGGTGAACGTCTTCCAGTTCGATAATCGGGCCAACAAGCTTTTCCGTCACGCGATTTTCTTCCTATATGGGTTACAGGACGGGACCGTTGCCATGACAGCCTTAAGCCCGCGCCATAAAAATGAACTTGTTTTGCGCAGATTATCAGTGAAAGTCTGGCGGGCATTTGCCCGCAACCCCTCAGATATGGGTCTTCAATGATGCGTTTCAAACTCCAAATTCCCGCAGCCGCGATGCTCAAGGCGCTTCTGGTTTCGCTTTTGGCACTTTTTGTCGCGGCCGCAAGTGCAAGCGCGCAAGAAGAACCGACAGGCCTTGAAGATGCGCTGCCCACCGAACAGCTCTCGCAGGTGAAGATCGTGGGCTTCGGCGACAGCCTCATGGCTGGCTATCTTCTGCCGTCGAATGCCGCCTTTCCACAGCAGCTTGAAAAGGCGCTCAACGACAAGGGCTACGAGGTGACGGTCGAAAATGCGGGCGTATCGGGCGACACCACGACCGGCGGGCTTTCGCGTATCGACTGGTCCATTCCCGATGGTACCAATCTGGTGATCCTGGAACTTGGCGCAAACGATGCGCTGCGCGGCATCCAGCCGGATATCACGGAAAAGAATCTCGATGAAATGCTGGCAAAGCTGAAGGCGCGCGGCATTTCCGTCATCCTTGCAGGCATGGTTGCCCCTCCCAATATGGGAAAAGACTATGCAGGCAAATTCAACCCGATCTATCCCAGGCTGGCGCGCAAATATGATGTGCCGCTCTACCCGTTCTTCCTCGACGGTGTAGCAACCAGGAAAGGACTTTTGCTCGAGGACGGAATGCATCCCAATGAAAAGGGTGTCGAAACGATCGTGGCCAATTTCATGCCGTCGGTCGAAAAGGCGCTCAAGAATTTGCAAAACACGGGGACATCGGGCGGATGACGCCCATCAGGAGCATAAACAGCTTGCTCCCGGACTCAAACTTTGATTCGCTGGCGGTGTATTGGCAAATCGAATCGATTTTCGATGGAACGATACACTGACTCTCCAGGTTGGAGTGTCCTTTACCCGTCCCGAAGGGTGCCGGCGCTCTGACAGAGAACGCTTCGAGGAGGATGCCTTATGCCGCGTCTTTTTACTGCCCTCGAAATCCCGCGCGACGCCGCGCTTTCGCTCTCGCTGCTGCGAGGCGGCCTTCCCGGCGCACGCTGGATTGATGTTGAAAACTACCACATAACCTTGCGTTTTATCGGAGATGTGGAAGGCCATATGGCCGACGAGATCGCCAACGCGCTCGATCGTGTGCGGCGCCCTGAATTCATGCTCAATCTCTCCGGCGTTGATGCTTTCGGCTCCAAAAAACCGCACAGCATCTATGCGGGCGTGTCGCCCTCGCCCGGACTCAACACCTTGCAGGCCGAAATAGAGCGCATCTGCCAGCGCCTGCGTCTTCCCGCCGACCCGCGCAAGTTCACGCCGCATGTGACACTGGCACGGTTGAAAAATGCCCGCATCGAGGATGTGGTGCACTATCTTTCCGGGCGGGCAAACTTCGCCACGCTGCCCTTCAAGGTCGGGCGGTTCGTCTTGATGTCGTCGCGCGATTCGGTCGGCGGCGGCCCTTATATCGTTGAGGAAGCCTGGCCCTTAATGGCGCGCTCCGGCCAGAACTGGTCGGCGAGCGCCGTGGAGGCAGTAAGGACCATCCGGTAAACCAGCTCGAAATCTCCGATTTCGCCATAATAGGGATCGGGGATTTCAACCGGTTTTCCCTCCGCAACCTCGGTGAAAAGCCCGATCCGCGCCGTTATCCGCGCGGGCTGGCGCTGTGTAATCATCCGCATATTATAGCGGTCCATGCCAAGGATAAGATCGAAGCGGCTGAAATCGGCCATGGTCAACTGGCGGCAGCGCTGTGCTGAAATATCGAGCCCGTGATGCGCTGCCACCTGAATGGAGCGTTCGTCCGGTTCTTCGCCGGTATGGTAGCCATTGGTTCCGGCCGAATCGATCAATACGTGGCGGATGCCGCGTTTTTCAAGCACATACCCCATCACCCCTTCGGCAAGCGGAGAGCGGCAGATATTGCCGGCACAAACGAAAAGAATACTAGTCGGGGCGAGGCTGTAGTGACGGATTAACATATGGTTTGGCGCGAGGGTATTTTGTTTCTGGACAGGAGAAACTACCGCCGTGAAGTTGATCTTCACAAGGGCATTTCGACACATTCAGAAGCAAAATACACCGCGTCCCTTCGGGATATGGCAAAAAAACTCCATCTTGGCGTCGCGAAACCTTGATGGAGATACACTCCACCTTCGGTTTCGCTCCTAAAGCTGAAGATTTTTTGCCCATACCAAACCACAAGTTAATCCGTCACTACAGCCTGGTATAATCACGGAACTCTCACGGCTTTGGTCGGTTGATATAAACCCGCAACATAGGCGAAAGACGATGGCACGCAACCGATTGACGGAAAGCGAAATGAACGAGGCGCTCAGGGCGCTGGACGGCTGGCAGAAAGTTGATGGGCGCGAGGCAATCACTCGCAGCTTCAAATTCAAGGATTTCAGCACCGCCTTCGGTTTCATGGCGCAGGCAGCACTTTACGCAGAAAAGCTCGACCATCACCCCGAATGGTTCAATGCCTATAACCGTGTGGACGTAACACTTGCGACCCACAGCGAAAACGGGGTTACAGAACTGGATATCAAGATGGCGCGCAAGATGAACGCGATCGCCGGTTGAGGCAAAAACTTGCGAAGCGGGGCGATAATCCCCATTTTCTGGTCTTGTGCGCGGTTTGAGAGCCTGCGCGACAGGAGTTGAACCAGGATGGATGACGTCAAAATCGGTGAAATCCTCGAACCCGGCGACGAAAGCCGGTTCAGAAAGCGCAGCGAACGGGTGAAACAGGGCTTCTGGAAAGCCGTGCGCCGGGCTGGCCGCATGGTGCCGTTCATGGATGAAGTCGTTGCTGCCTATTACTGCGCGCTCGACCAGAAGACGCCCATGCGCGTGCGCATGACGCTGATGGCGGCTCTCGCCTATTTCGTCCTGCCATTCGACGCCATTCCCGATATTCTGGCCGGCATCGGCTTCACAGACGACGTTGCCGTGCTGATGGCGGCCCTCACCGCTGTCCGCGCCCACATCACGCCTGCGCACCGGCTGGCCGCGCGGCAGGCGCTTGAGGATGAGGCGGCAGTAGGGCAGTGAAAAATATGGTCGCTGTGGCTATGTGCAACCAAAACATACTCCCCCACTCCCTTATTCCCCTATTCCCTTAACATACTGCCTTATCCCCTAATCTCTCCCGCGACGACAAACTCTCGCCGCTTTCTTTTCATTCAACTGAAAGCACGGGATGGCGGGGCCTTGGGCTTGCCCATTCAAGTTTTCTTTCAAACCTTCACTGTTTGGTAACCCAGATTAAGGCAAGTTAAGGGTGACTGAATGGGGCGGCGCGCGGAATGGCGGCATCCCGGGATAAAAGCATTTCCAGCAAAGGTGACAACCGGTTTTGCGTTTGGAAATGTATCAGGACAGCAAGATAGAGCGCAGCGAGCCCGGTGGAACCGGCGCGGCTGGCGCTTTGAAGTTTGAAGCAAACGAAAGAGAACCGGTAAAAACAATGCTTGGAAAATCGATCGTCGCAGCTTCGGTGTTCACGATTGCAATGGCGGGCTCGGCACTCGCCCAGACACCGAGCCAGATTAAACAGTTCGACGCATGGGGGGCTTATAGCTACCAATCCGGCAACGGTAAGGTCTGCTATGCATTGTCCGTCCCGACCCAGAAGGCCCCGGCCAATGTCGATCACGGCGACAACTTCTTCCTCGTCAGCCAGAAGCCGGGCCAGAATGTTTCCTTCGAGCCGCAATTCATGGCCGGTTACGAACTGAACCCGAATGCAAAAGTGATCGTCACCATCGGCAACCGCAACTTCACCATGTTCGTCAACGGCAAATCCGGCTGGATGGAAAATGCAGCCGAAGAGCCGCAGCTTGTCGCGGCCATGCGCGGCGGCGCCGACATGAAGGTGCAGGCACAGTCGAAGCGCGGCACCAAGACCAGTTACACCTATTCCCTGAAGGGCATTTCCGCGGCACTGGCCGCGATCCAGAAGTGCAAATAATCCAGAAGATCAGGCAGAACTTCAAAGCCGGGCTTCGTGCCCGGCTTTTTTCTTTTGCGCCCATCCCCGCAATCTTGCACGACACGCCAGATTTCATGCGGGATGACGAGCGGGTTATTCTGTGCTAAGAGCCGCGCCATCGGGTTCGCATCTCGCATGGAAAGATGATCGAACCCATATATTCATGTAATCGACCCAGATAATCTGGAAGTTTTATCGGCGCGCGTGATCGCGGTCGCCCTGCAATAGTTGAAAACAGATGTCCATTTCGTTCGACCTTACCATTGATGATACGCGCGACCAGCTTGCCCGCCATGCGCGCGCCAGCCTGGAGGCAAAGCCGTCGCTCATCGGCATGTCGCGCGAGGAAATGGCCGCAGCACTGATTGCAGCCGGGGTGCCGGAACGTCAGGTGAAGATGCGCATCAGCCAGCTCTGGCATTGGCTCTATGTACGCGGCGTTTCCGATTTCGCCGACATGCGCAATATTTCCAAGGATCTGCGCGCGATGCTGGCGCAGCATTTCACCATTGCGCGCCCGGAAGTGGTTGAGGAACAGATTTCGCAGGACGGCACACGCAAATGGCTGTTCCGCTTTCCGCCGCGCGGCGCTGGCCGCCCCGTCGAGATTGAGAGCGTCTATATCCCCGAAGAAGGGCGCGGCACGCTCTGCATTTCCTCACAGGTCGGCTGCACGCTCACCTGCTCCTTCTGCCATACCGGCACGCAGAAGCTGGTGCGCAACCTCACCTCGGAAGAAATTCTGGCGCAGCTTTTGACCGCGCGCGACAGGCTTGGTGATTTTCCGGACAAGGATACGCCCGACGGCGCCATGGTGCCTGCCGAGGGACGCAAGATCACCAATATCGTGATGATGGGCATGGGCGAGCCGCTCTATAATTTCGAGGAAGTGAAGAAGGCCCTGCTGATCGCCTCCGATGGTGACGGCCTGTCCCTTTCCAAGCGCCGCATCACGCTTTCAACCTCCGGCGTCGTGCCGGAGATTTATCGCACCGGCGACGAGATTGGCGTCATGCTCGCCATTTCGCTACATGCCGTGCGCGACGAGTTGCGCGACATTCTGGTGCCGATCAACAAAAAATATCCGCTGGCTGAGCTCATCAAAGCCTGCCGCGAATATCCGGGCCTGTCGAACGCCAAGCGCATCACGTTTGAATATGTGATGCTGAAGGATATCAACGACAGTCTCGACGATGCCAAGCTTCTGGTGAAGCTGTTGCAGGGCATTCCGGCCAAGATCAACCTGATCCCCTTCAACCCGTGGCCCGGCACGAATTACCAGTGCTCGGACTGGGAGCAGATCGAGAAATTTGCCGATTATGTAAACGCGGCAGGCTATGCATCGCCGATCCGCACCCCGCGCGGACGCGATATTCTTGCCGCCTGCGGCCAGTTGAAGTCGGAATCCGAACGCCTGCGCAAGAGCGAACGCCTCGCTCTCGAAGCCATGATGATTGCAGGCCATGGTGAGTAATACCACCAAGAAGAAAACACAGGTGTGCACCGCGTGAACGACACTTTCGATTATATAATGCGCTTTGCCATCGTGGTTTTCAGCTATTGCTGTGCGGTTCTGGCGGTGGGATGGTTTCTGGCCGCAATTCTTTTCCGCAACCTGGGCATCGATTCGATGATGAACGATTTCGTCTTCATGGCGAACGATGCGGGTGTCGGGCCGTTCTGGGCGGAAACCAGCTTCTGGAGCAGCGTTTTCGTCAGCGGCTTCGTCATGGCCACCATTGCCGGTGGCTTCAGCTTCATCCCCGCCGTGATCATCATTATTCTGGCTGAAGCGCGCGGCTACAGAGAATCGCTCTTTTATTGCGTCGCTGGCGCACTGATAGGTCTTGCCGCTGCGGGAGCCGCCGTACCATTCAGCTCCAGCAGCGGCCTGCCGGAAATGTCGATCTGGATCGCGGCAACGACAGGAGCCGGTATTGTCGGCGGCTTCGTCTATTGGCTGCTTGCAGGCCGCAATGCCGGGCGGCTTTTATCCCGCCCGACAGACTGATTTCTACTTTGCCTGTGCGGTGATGATTTTCAGCGCGAAGGCCGAGAATACACCGGCAAACATCCAGTCCACAATGCGCGTCACAGTCGGGTTCTTGTTCAGAAGCCCGGCAAAACGATCTGCCGCCACCACCATGGGAATGGTGAAGGGCAGCGCCATGGGAATAAACGACAGACCGAGGAAGAACAGTTTGCCCATGGCATGAGGATCATGCGCGGAGACGAACTGCGGCAGGAATGTCATATTGAACAGGATGATCTTCGGATTGAGAAGATTGATGCCAAGCCCGGTCAGCCAGTTCTGAAACAGTGTATGCTTCTTGCCGCCATTCTTTTCCGGCGAGAAGGCCGACCCCTTGCAGATCGCCTGCACGGCGAGCCAGACCAGATAGCCCGCCCCCACCACTTTCAGCGCCGTAAAGGCCGCAGGCGATGCCACAATAAGCGCCGAAAGACCGAGCGCCACCATGCTGGTGTGAATGACAATGCCGGTGCTGGCGCCAGCCATGCAGGCAAAACCTGCCGCCTTGCCTTCGGACAGGGCACGCCCGACGAAAAGCGTCATGTCGGGGCCGGGCGTGATGGAAAGGATCGCAGTTGCTATCGCGAACTGGACAAAGATTGTCCATTCGGGAATGAAGGTCAGGTTTGTCAGGAATGGCATGCGAAAAGCTCCGAAAATTCGCGGCACGCTAACGCGAATCAAGGTCCGCCGCCACTGGTTTCTCTCGTCTTTTCTATAAGTCGCAGCCATCCTGCTTGCACGCGGCTTCGCAACTGATAAAAGACTTGCGGATATATCTGTTGGAGCTCCCGCTCCAGCCACCACCGCATCAGACGGAAGTGAACTATGAGCAAGTGGAAAGACGTTAAGAAAGTCGTTCTCGCCTATTCGGGCGGCCTCGACACCTCGATCATCCTGAAGTGGCTTCAGACGGAACTGGGCGCGGAAGTCGTGACCTTTACCGCTGATCTCGGCCAGGGCGAGGAACTTGAACCGGCCCGCAAGAAAGCGGAAATGCTGGGCATCAAGGAAATCTTCATTGAGGACGTGCGCGAAGAATTCGTGCGCGATTTCGTCTTCCCGATGTTCCGCGCCAATGCCGTCTATGAAGGCGTCTATCTGCTCGGCACATCGATTGCCCGCCCACTGATCTCCAAGCATCTGATCGACATCGCCAAAAAAACCGGCGCCGACGCCATCGCCCATGGCGCGACCGGCAAGGGCAACGACCAGGTTCGCTTCGAGCTTTCGGCCTATGCGCTGAACCCGGACATCAAGATCATCGCTCCATGGCGCGACTGGTCGTTCAAGAGCCGCACGCAGCTTCTCGAATTTGCCGAACAGCACCAGATTCCGGTTGCCAAGGACAAAAAGGGCGAAGCACCGTTCTCCGTCGATGCCAACCTGCTGCACTCCTCGTCGGAGGGCAAGGTTCTGGAAGACCCATCGCAGGAAGCGCCGGAATATGTGCATATGCGCACTATTTCGCCGGAAACCGCGCCCGACAAGGCAACGATCATCAAGATCGGCTTTGAAAAGGGCGATGCCGTTTCAATCAATGGCGAGCGCCTGTCGCCAGCGACCCTTCTTGCCAAGCTCAACGACTATGGCCGCGACAATGGCATTGGCCGTCTCGACCTCGTGGAAAACCGCTTCGTCGGCATGAAGTCGCGCGGCGTCTACGAAACGCCGGGCGGTACGATCCTGCTTGCAGCGCACCGCGCCATTGAATCGATCACGCTCGACCGTGGTGCGGCGCACCTGAAAGACGAGCTGATGCCGCGCTATGCGGAACTGATCTATTATGGCTTCTGGTTCTCGCCGGAACGCGAAATGCTGCAAGCGGCCATCGATCACAGCCAGCGCCATGTCGAAGGCGAAGTCACGCTCAAGCTCTACAAGGGCAATGTGATGGTGATCGGTCGCGAATCGGCCAAGTCGCTCTATTCCGACAAGCTCGTGACCTTTGAAGACGATCAGGGCGCCTACGACCAGAAGGATGCGGCAGGCTTCATCAAGCTCAATGCGCTGCGTCTGCGCACACTGGCTGCACGCGACCGCAAATAAATATAGCTCATTTGGACAAAAGCCCGCTCTCCGGCGGGCTTTTGTTTTCAAAGCGCATCCCGAAAAGTGTGATGCGGTTCAGATTGCAGCAAGCGCGTGGGCAAGGCCAGAGAGCGGCGCATAAAACATTAACCAATCAGCCGAACCGCGACGTATATCCGGTACGGGATAAGAGACCTTCGGTACGCTGCCCTTGGCAATATATACACGCAGACGTGGGCCAACCGGCAGATAGGCGATACAGACCGCCCCCTCGCAACCATGCGTTTTACTCACGATGATCGGAGTTCCATCACCGAAATCCAGGCGGATTTCCTGCCTTGCCCCCACAACTGCGGGTATGCGCATGATCATATACGGCTTGCCATTCTCCGCAGCCGCCAACGAGCAGCTGAATACGACCAACCCTTTTTCATGCATGATTGTCTGCGTGATATTGCAGACACGCTTTTTCGCCTTCAAATTCTCGTCACACACCAATGTCCAGTTGGGAAAAGGGTGGGTGATGCGCCGATATTCCCCCGCAGAGACCCCATCGGGCACCATGATTTCTGTAGATTTGACGGCAAATCCTGGAGTTTGGGTGTAAACGGAGGGTGGCGCGGGTGGCTGTTTATTTTTTCGCATGGCAGCATCAACGCTGCCATGCGAAAAAGCCAGGGCCAGGAAAGCTGAAGCCGGGCCGACAAGACGCTTGAGCGCGCGTTTCAATCGGATTGAAACAGATCGGCGCTCCAAGCTTTTCTTTCCAAAGCATAATCTTGATCGCCCTCGTTTCGCTGCGGTCGGATTATGCTCCAAGACTGATCTTATCATGATAAAACAGCCTGAATTTTTAATTGAAGGTATAGCTGAAACCTGCCCCCATACTCCAGTTTCCGCCTGAAGTTGCAGCCGACAGATTGCTGCGCATACGCTGATCTTCGCTGGTATGGCCAAGCCCCAGTGCGACGGCTCCCTCGCCACGCCAGAAACCACCACCGATCGCAGCACTTATCTTGCCGGGCCTGTCATCATAACGCAGCGATGCCGCCGCCAGGCCGATTGCTGCCGCCTGACGCGCTTCTATCCGCGTTGCCACAATATCCTCGTTCAACTTCCCGAACTTTTTATCGGTATAGGCATTGGCCTGATCCAGCGTCTGCAAAGCCGTCTGGTCGGTATAGGCTTTCGCTTCACCAAGCGTCGTGGAAAGACCTGCCTTAAGCTGGCTCACATTGACCGCATCGTTTTTGTGCACACCGTCGGCAACATTGGCAAGCACAACCGGCGTAGCCGAATCCCATCCTTGCAATGTCATGGAATTCTTCTTGGTACCATCAGAATGGCGATCATATTTGACACTGAATTTATCGTTTTCGGTAACACCGGCAGCAAGGTTTTCAATCGCCTGATTAACCGCATTGAGTTGCGAGCCGTTAACCGCATCGGTCGATTCCACCGAGATCCTGCCTGCTGCAACATTGGTGATGGTGCGCTCGGCCCCTTTATCGCCCACCGATACCGTCCCGCTTGGAGCATCTCCGGCAAAATCATAGTACTGACCGTTAATCGTCGTCCCCTTCGTCGCCACCACTTCCGACGTCTTAGACCCCGCTCCCAATGCAACGCTGTTGGCATCGGGCGCCGCGGCATTTTCACCCAAGGCAACAGAACCATGAGCGGAAGCTTGCGCGCCATTACCCACTGATATGCTGCCTTCGCCAGAAGCAACACTGTCAGAACCAACCGCTATTGAATTCGTGCCAAGGGCCCGGCTGTCCGCTCCAATCGAATTGGCGTGGAAATATTTGATGCCGCCGCCACTTTCAATATCATGCAGTATGTCGTTGATGTTGGCCAGATTTTCATCAACACCGCCAAAAGCATCATAAATCGTCTTGTAGCGTTTTTCTGCACCGTATATTGCGGCCCGATGACGGGCCATCGGCATTGACATGCGCGTCGCCACCCAGATGTTCGGCTATAGTATGCGCAACACGGTGCAACTGGCTGCCGTTGACAGCATCCGTCGAGGTTACTGTTACTGCTCCATCCGCAACATGGCTGATTTTCAGTTGACCCGCGTCGATGCCAGACACTGTCATGCTCGGACCGCCGGTAATCACAAGTCCGTTCGTATCCAGAAAGGTGTTACCGGCTACAAGGCTGGTTACTTTCAAATCTGATGCAAGATTAAACGTAACGTCCTTGCCCTTCTTGCTAAGAACGAGATTGCCATCGCTATTGCTCAGATCAACCGTGTCGCCCGGTCCGACCCTGCTTTTATCCATTCCGTTCACCGTCAGGCTCCAGCCTGACGCGGCCTGTTCCGAGACAGCGAAAAGCTGTCTCCCATTGACAGCATCCGTAGAGGTCGCTGTCACAGCTCCATTCGCAACATGGCTGATTTTTAGATGACCCGCGTCGATGCCAGACACTGTCATGCTCGGACCGCCGGTAATCACAAGTCCGTTCGTATCCAGAAAGGTGTTACCGGCTACAAGGCTGGTTACTTTCAAATCTGATGCAAGATTAAACGTAACGTCCTTGCCCTTCTTGCTAAGAACGAGATTGCCATCGCTATTGCTCAGATCAACCGTGTCGCCCGGTCCGACCCTGCTTTTATCCATTCCGTTCACCGTCAGGTTCCAGCCTAACGTGGCCTGTTCCGCAACGGCGTAAAGCTGGCTGCCGTTGACAGCATCCGTCGAGTCCTTGCTCACACGCCCTGCACCGACATTGGTGATGCTGCGTTTCAACGTGTCATTGCCGATCGAGAGAACGCTTGCCGGGTTACTGCCAGCAAAAGCAGACAGTTTTATGCCGTTAATGGTAACATCTTTCACCAGGGAAGGAAGTTCGGTCGTCGATTGAAGACCAAGCGCTATCGACCCTACGTGTGCGGCCTGCGCCGCTGTGCCGATTGCTATCGCATCGTCGCCCGAGGCCACTGTTGCGATTTCACCCGCACCAATCGCCAATGAACGCAAGCCTGATGGTCCTGTCAGCGTTGCCATCGAACCGATGCGCATGGCCTTAGTATCAGTGCCACCGCCCAATCCAAGATTGCCATTATTGACAAAAAGCTCGCCGCCAAGTGTCAGGGATATCGAACCTTGCTCCTTGCTATTCCCATAAAAAAGGACTCTGGCGGTCTGCGTATCCCTGTCTTTGCTTAAACATTTCAGAGTTGCGGCACCGCCCAATTGCTGTATCGATGGGATATGATACTTTACTGACGCTGGACTATTTCTCCCAGCTGAATCTTTGTCTGCGGGCGCCGTATTTCCAAAGTAATCTCCGATTGGGGAATAGTCTTCCTTATCAAAGGTCCATATGCATCCATCATCTGTTCCATCATTGATAAAAATTCCCGGTCCGGCATAAGCGTGGTTTACAGACAATCCAAACATGAATAAGCAAAAACATGAGATATAATCTCTTATTTTATTTCTAAAATTGCCACTCAAAAACGTTGAGCTAAAAAGACCAGGCATGTAAAATTTTTACCTTATATATAAATACCAATAACCCGACCTTTTATTAAAAAGACAGGTAATTTACCTAATATAAAAGCTTATTTTTTCATAAAACCTAAATAATATAGAATATATTTTTTAATTTACTCCCACAAAAATTGATACTTATAAAATAAAAAAATCCCAATCTGTAAATCCCAATAATTTTACAAAAAATATGTTATTTAAATAATTGTAATATAAATTTCTTATATAGCATATAATATTGAATTCTTTTCTCTTTTCGGACGCCATCGCCCGGTGCCCCAGCACATAATCGGTTCTTTTTTTCCCGGTCTTATTTATAGAACATCGCTGATACCAAGGCGCGGAAACATTAGAGCAGTTCACGCTTGACTCTTGCCTCACTCGATTCAATTATGGAACATAAAGTGAACAAATAACAGGAATCGAACGTGAGCGGCATCGACATCGCGGCGCTGCGGCGCATGGTAACAGGCATTGAAGGCAATGATCCGCAAGGCAGTTTTGCCAATGGAAGAGGCAGGGAGACGGGCAGCGGGAAAGGGAGCGGCTTCGGGCGCGCGCGCAGTTTCACGCTGGGCTTTGCGCCTGCCGATGCAGCCTTTCCGCATGGTCTGGCGGGCGATGCGCTGCATGAGATCTTTGCCGAAAACCCCGGCGCGCATATGGTCGCGACCGGCTTTGCGCTTGCCTTTGCCGCCCGCGCGGCAAAACCGCAGCGCCCGATCATCTGGATCGAGGAAGAAAGCGCTGCACAGGAATATGGCTGGCTTTATCCGCCGGGGCTTCATGCCTTCGGGATCGATCCCGCACGGCTTTTAATCGTGCGTTGCCCGACGGCACAGGATGTGCTGAAGGCAGCCAATGATGCACTGGAAGCCGGAAGCGGCGGCAAGGCCTCGCATCTGGTTTCCGGCATTGTCGCCTCGATAACAGGCCAGCCGAAATGTCTCGACCTCACCGTTTCGCGCCGCCTGCTGCTTGCAACCGAAGCCGCGCAATTGCCGGTCATCCTGCTGAGGAGCCACCGGACGGCAGTGCAAAGTGCCGCCGTCAGCCGCTGGCGGGTGGCGCCCGCGCCTTCGCGCTCCAGCGGAGCAAACGCGCCGGGCAAGCCCGCCTTTTCCGCCGTTCTGGAGCGCAACCGCCACGGCACATGCGGGCAATGGATCATGGAATGGAACAATGAAACTCTCGAATTTGGCGCCCGCGAACGGGACGGCAGAACGCTTGTTTCTCGCCCTCTGGTTTCCGTTTCTGCCGACCGACCGGCTTCGCCGCGCCGTTCCGCCTGATGGCAAGGAGCGGCTTCCTCTGGTCGTGACAGAACGCACGGCCAATGCGCTGCGCCTGACGGCGGTGGATGGTGAAGCGGCAAAGCTCGGCCTTTTTCCCGGCATGGCGCTGACCGATGCCCGCGCCCGCGTGGAAAGGCTCGACGTGGCAGCGGCAGCGCCGGAACATGATACCGCACTTCTCAAGCGCCTTGCCCAGTGGTGCGAGCGCTACACGCCGCTTGTCGCCTTCGATGAGCCGCATGGGTTGATGCTGGACATAACCGGCTGCGCGCATTTGTTCGGCGGGCCTGCCGCCATGCGTGCTGACGCCCTTTGCCGCTTTGAACGCGCCGGGCTGCACATGCAGGCGGCGATTGCCGATAACAGTTTTGCCGCCCGGCTTCTGGCGCGGGGAACGAAGGGCGGTGTTTTCAGCCAAGCGGAGGCCGACCGGCTGCTTCCCCGCCTGCCCCTTTCCGCGCTTGAACTGGCGCAAGCCGCAGAAACCGGCCTCAAGCGCGCCGGGCTGAAACGGATCGGTGATGTGATGGCGCTGCCCCGTTCTGCCCTCACCGCCCGTTTCGGCACCGATCTTGCCACCAGGCTCGACCGGCTGGCGCGGCGCGAGCGCGCGCCGATTTCCCCCTTGCGCATCCTGCCGCTCAGAACCGTCGAACGCCGCCTGTCAGAGCCGGTGACGGCAATGGAACTGGTGGAACATATATTGCGGGAACTGGCGCAGGCGCTGTTTGCGCAGCTTGAAATGGAAGGCAAGGGCGCGCTTCTGCTTGAGGCGTCGTTCTTCCGGGTCGATGGCGAGGTGCGCCATATCCGTATCGAAACAGGCCAGCCCTTGCGCGACGACAGGATTTTCCTGCGCCTTGCGCGCGAAAGGCTGGGTGCGCTCACCGATCCGCTTGATGCCGGTTTCGGCTTCGACATGATCCGGCTGGCAGCACTGCGCAGCAGCACAGTGGCCCAGCGCCAGACGGGGCTCGACCAGCATGAGGAAGACGAAGCCGGCTTCAGCCAGCTTATCGACCGGCTTTCGGCGCGGCTTGGACAGGACCGCGTTCTCGTCTCCTTTCCGCGCGACACCCATATGCCGGAGCGCGCTTACGGCCTCGCCCCTGCCTTGCATGGATCGCGGAAAACCGAAGCCGATTATCGCAGCCAGGCGGAACTGCCGGGCGACTCGCCCGCACGCCCCATAAAACTGTTCCGTCCGCCACAATTGATCGAAACCGTCGCCGAAGTGCCCGACAGTCCGCCCTCCTTCTTCCTGTGGCGGCGGGTGCGCCATCAGGTGCGCCTTGCCGAAGGGCCGGAACGGATCGAGCCGGAATGGTGGTGCGCAATCGGTCAGGACGTGCCGGAACTGCGCGATTATTACCGGGTGGAGGATGAAAACGGCCAGCGTTTCTGGATTTTTCGCGAAGGGCTTTATGACGGCGCCAATCACCCGCGCTGGTTTCTGCATGGGCTGTTCGCGTGATGGTTCCTTATTTTGAAATGGCCGCTGCCAGCAATTTTTCCTTCCTTTGCGGTGCATCGCATCCGCAGGAACTGGTAGAGCGTGCGCATGCGCTTGACCTGTCCGGCATCGGCATTGCCGACCGCAACACGCTGGCCGGTGTGGTGCGCGCCCATGCACAATGGAAGGATATTCGCAAGGAAAGCGGTTTCCGCCTCTTCATCGGCTGCCGCCTTTCCTTCATCGACGGCACGCCGGATATGGTCGTCTATCCGCGTGATCGCGCCGCTTATGGCCAATTGTGCCGCCTGCTGACGGAAGGAAAGCACCGCGCCGCCATCAAGGGCGAATGCCATCTCGAATGGGCCGACCTCCTGTTTCGTGCGCGACAGTTCCAGATCGCGGTCTTTCCGCCTGACGAAGATGAGCCGGATTTTGCCGCACGCCTGACGGAGATCGCACAGGCCGCACCCGGCTCGGTCTGGCTGGCGCTTACCATGCCGCATCAGGGGCAGGACGGACGCCGCGCGGAACGCATCGCCCGGTTTGCCGCGCAGGCAGGCGTGCCGCTGATCGCCACCAATGATGTGCTCTATCATCACCCGGACCGCCGCCCGCTTCAGGACGTGCTGACGGCCACGCGCCATCACACGACCGTTTTTGCCGCCGGGCGGCTTCTGGAAAAGAATGCCGAACGCCACCTGAAACCGCCGCATGAGATGGTGCGCCTGTTCCGCGATTATCCTGAAGCCATTGCAGCGACCGCCGATTTCGTCGCGCCCATCACCTTCCAGCTTGATGAGCTGAAATATGCCTATCCCGACGAACCCATCCCGCCCGGCAAGACAGCCCAGCAACATCTTTATGACCTCGTCTGGGAAGGTGCGGCGCGCCATTACGGTGCGGACATGATCCCGCCAAAGGTGCAAGGGCTGATCAACAAGGAACTGGCGCTGATCGCCAGGCTTGAATACGAGCCCTATTTTCTCACCGTTTATGACATTGTGACCCATGCCCGCGAGAAAGGCATTCTGTGTCAGGGGCGCGGCTCGGCGGCCAATTCCGTTGTCTGTTTCTGCCTCGGCATTACCGGCGTGAACCCGACGCAAGTGGATCTTCTGTTCGAGCGTTTCATCTCCGCCGAGCGAAAGGAACCGCCGGATATCGACGTCGATTTCGAGCATGAGCGGCGTGAAGAGGTGATGCAATATGTCTATGACCGCTATTCGAGAGATCGCGCGGCTATTGTGGCGACCGTCATCAGCTATCGCTCGCGCAGCGCGATCCGCGATGTCGGCAAGGCGCTGGGGCTGAGCGAAGACGTGACAGCAGCACTTGCCAATACGGTCTGGGGCCTATCGGGCGGCGGCATCGACAGGCAGCATATCAGGCAGGCAGGGCTAGACCCCGACAATCCAATCATCCAGCGCGCGGTGGAACTGGCCATCACGCTGATCGGTTTTCCGCGCCACCTGTCGCAGCATGTCGGCGGCTTCGTGCTCACCCGCGACCGGCTGGACGAAACCGTGCCCATTGGCCCGGCGGCAATGGACAAGAGATCTTTCATCGAATGGGACAAGGACGATATCGATGAAGTGGGCTTGATGAAGGTGGATGTGCTGTCGCTCGGCATGCTCACCTGCATCCGCAAGGCTTTCGACCTCATTCACCAGCACAAGCCGCAGCTTTATGGCGGCGAAAAGCTGACATTGGCCAGCCTGCCGCGCAAGGACAAAGCCGTCTACGACATGCTGTGCAAGGGGGATTCGCTCGGTGTCTTTCAGGTGGAAAGCCGGGCGCAGATGAACATGCTGCCGCGCCTGCGCCCGCAGGAATTCTATGATCTTGTGATCGAGGTCGCCATCGTGCGCCCCGGTCCCATTCAGGGCGACATGGTGCATCCTTATCTCAGGCGGCGAAGCGGACAGGAGCCCTGCACCCTGCCATCACCTTCGCCGCAACATGGACCGGCGAACGAATTGCAGCAGATTCTCGGCAAGACCAAGGGCGTGCCGCTGTTTCAGGAACAGGCGATGCGCATTGCCATGGAGGCTGCAAAATTCACACCCGAGGAAGCCAACCAGTTGCGCCGCGCCATGGCCACTTTCCGCAAGATGGGCACCATCCATACGATGGAGAAGAAGATGATCGACGGCATGGTCAACCGGGGCTACGACCGGACCTTTGCCGAAAATTGTTTCAACCAGATCAAGGGGTTCGGAGAATATGGCTTTCCTGAAAGCCATGCGGCAAGCTTTGCGCATCTGGTCTATATTTCCGCATGGCTCAAATGCCATCATCCGGAAGTGTTTGCCGCAGCCCTTCTCAATTCCCAGCCCATGGGTTTTTACGCCCCCGCCCAGATCGTGCGCGATGCGCGCGAGCATGGCGTGACGGTGCTGCCCGTCGATGTGAATTTCAGCCAATGGGACAATATTCTGGAGGAAACACCCGATGTTCACCTGGCGTTGCGGCTCGGTTTTCGCCAGATCGACGGTTTTTCCAAACGGGACACCGAGCTTCTGATTGCCGACCGGCAGGAGCCTTACCGCACCATTGAGGACATGCACCGGCGGCTCCGGCTCGACCGGCGCGCCTTCACGCTTCTGGCCGATGCCGATGCTTTCGGCTCGCTCGATATCGACCGTCGCGCCGCATTATGGGCGGTGCGCCGCCTGCCCAATGACGAAACGCTGCTGCTTTTCCGCGCCGCCGCGGCAAGCGAACTGGCGCAAGAACCGCGCACGAAGCTTCCTGAAATGGCGGCATCCGAGCATGTGATTGCCGATTACGAGACGACGCGGCTTTCGCTGAAAGGGCATCCGCTGCAATATCTGCGCGAGGGGCTGGCGGCGGAAGGCGTTTCCACCTGCCGCGCCGTGCAGGAAGGTGCGGATGGACGCCGCATGAAAGTGGCAGGCGTCGTCACCGTGCGCCAGCGCCCCGGCAGCGCCAAGGGCGTGGTGTTTCTTACCATCGAGGATGAAACCGGCATCGCCAATATTGTGATCTGGCCGAAGATCATGAAGGTGTTTCGCCGCGAAGTGATGAGCGCGCGGCTGATCCATATCGAAGGCCGCATACAGCGCAGCCTCGAAGGGGTCGTGCATCTGGTGGCGGCAAAATTGCAGGACCGTTCGGCGGCATTGATCGAAATGAGCGGACGCGAAGCACAGCGCCTCATCGCTCCATCCCAGATGGCGCATCATCCACGGAATGTGAGGGTCATGCCGAACTCACGCGACTTCCATTAGGATTCTGTTTCTGACGGCCTGCAAATGGCGTTTTGCTGCGCTTCCGGTGCTCATGTACCTTAAAGTACACTCCGCTCCGGTTCTCGCAAAACACCATTTTCGGCACGTCATAAACTGAATCCGCGACGCCGCCCTTTTCGTTAATTCCACGCGCCGACAAAAAACACCGCGCAATAATGCAGCGCCGCGCCCACCACGACAAAACCGTGCCAGATGGCGTTCTGAAACCGCAGGCGTTCCCAGACATGGAAGATGACGCCCAGCGAATAGACCATGCCGCCAGCCGCAATCAGCCAGAAGACGGCGGGTGGCAGCGATTGCACCATGGTGTCATAGACCATGACGCCGCTCCAGCCGAGCGCCAGATAAAGCAGGATCGACAGCCGGTCAAAACGCCCCGGCATGAACAGTTTGAGCATGATGCCGACGAAAGCCACGCTCCACACGAACAGCAGCAGGGGCAGCGCGCGGTCGCCCATATGTATGGCAAAAGGCGTGTAGGTTCCGGCAATCAGCAAATAAATCGCCGAATGGTCGAAACGGCGCAGGAACCATTTGGTCGGGGAGACCGGCCAGATATTGTAAACGGCGGAAATTCCGAGCGCGGCAACGAGGCTCGCCAGATAGACGCCGGATGAAATCGAAGTCACAGCCGGCATGTTCGGCAGGAAATAGAACAGCATGGCAATGGCACCGGCAAGCGCCAGCCCGACACCCAGCACATGGATGACGCCATCGGCCCACAATTCGGCCCGGTCATATTTCCATTTGACTGGATGTGGCAGTCTTACATTCATGAAATTTCCCTGTCGTCAGTTCCAGAGCGCGTTTCGATCTGATTGGATCAGATCGGCGCTCTGGTCCTTTGTTTTAACGCGCATCTTTTCCGAAAACCGTTTCACACTTTTCGGGATGCGCTCTCAACAGGAAACTGCCATCGCTTTGCAGCGTCAAGATGACAGTTGGTCGATATAAAGTTTATTGCCCTGCCGCTGCGTAGGAAGCCTGAATGGGAGCCACGCCCGGAATCGGTATGGCGGCGCCTTCCGGCAAGGATGCCGGTTGGATGGAAGCGGCGGCCTCACGGGTCGGGCCGTTGCGCTTCCAGCTACCGTCGAGGCCGGTTTCCTGCAACAATCCCTTGCGCTTGGCATCGTAATAATAGCCGCGCGCATAATAACGCACCGCCTGGCTTTCATCGCCGCCTGCGACCTTATAGGCCCCGGACAGATAGCGAACCGCATATTTCAGATTGGTTTCCGCATCGAGAAGGCCCTTGGCCGAACCCGTATAGCCCATGCCGCGCGCGGTCGGGTGGCTGATCTGCATCAGGCCCCAATAGGGCCCATTGCGCGCACCCGGATTGAACCGGCTTTCGCGATGCACGACCCGGCGCACCAGGCGTTCCGGCACGTCGTAAGCAACGGAATATTTGGTGATGAGCGCATCCAGATCCCTTCGGTGCGCTTTCGGGTGTTTCAAAGGCCATATTGGCGGCAATGGAAGCCGGGGAAGCGGCGGCCTGCGCACCGGCATAGGCCATCATCGGCTCGGATTGCCCGCGAATACCCGGAATGGGCACGACATCCGGCAGAACCGGATCGGGCAGCGCGGCGACGGTTTGTGTCTGTGGGGCAGCTTCGTCGGACGCGGCGGCAAGCGGCGCTGAGGAAGGCTGTTCCCCGGAGGCGGCAGCCTTGTTGTCGGTCTGCGTAATAAGCGCGGTTTTCACCGCATTGCCGTCATTGGTGGTGTTGCAGGCGCTGAGCGCCACGGCGCAACCAACAAGCATGAAGCCCTTGCGGGCGAAAGCGGCAGATGAAGAAGAAAGCGCAAAACGCATGACCGGGCCCGTTCTCAGGAATCGAAATCTTGTTCGATGCGTTTTTCAAGCTCGACCAGATCTTCCGGCAGGGGCAGGCCCGCCGCCTTCAATTCATTGAGCTTTTCACGAACCGTTTCACGGATTTCATGGGCGTCCTGCGGCTGGTTTACCATTTGCTCGAAAAGCAGCGCAATTTCCGCCTTGATGTCCTCGAATGCCATCCAGATCCTCTTGGCTTACACGGGCCTTGGCAGCCCGCCTCAGTCAGTCTTCTTTCGGTCGATGACAATCGTGTACCACGCAAAAGACATAGAGCGGAAGCTCTAAACGCCGGCGGTGCGTCAAAATGAATGTTTCAAAGCGTAACAACTTGCTCTGCCGAGCAATCAAATACGCGCGACCCATTCAATCAATGCATTGAAATCATAAGCAAAAATTCCAAGATCATCAAAATTGATCCCCCCATCCGGATCAAAAAGATAAATGCTCATCCACACAAGCGCGATCACGAGCAGAATTGCCACGATCATGAGAATCAAAAGGCGTCGCCCAAGCGCAGTCTTGCGACCTGCTCCATTCTGTGGCTGCTTGGCCATGGTCAATTATTTTCCCGCAGTTCCCTTATCCGCCAGCAGATGCGTTTTGCATCGCACGCTCACGGCCTCAATCGTCATTCGTTGCATTCAATTCTTCCGGCGGTGTGCCTTGTTCAGGCTCTGCCGAAAGATACCTCTCGTGCGTCAGCCATTTACGCAGAATAAGCGTGATGGCCTCAGTCTGGTTCAGTCCGGAATACCGTTCGGCGATGAACCGCTCCAGAGCATCATGCACGTCTTCGGGAAGATAGGTGCTCATTCGCTCTCCTCCGCATGTTTCAAACCACGGTTACGGATAGTATTCCCACTCCATCCACCTTGCCCTCCAGACGGTCGCCGCGCTTCACCGGCCCGACGCCCGCAGGCGTACCTGTAAAGATAAGATCGCCGGGTTGCAGATCAAAGAGCGACGACAGGTAGGAAATGGTTTCCGGCACTTTCCAGATCATCTGGTTGAGATTGCCGGACTGGCGCATCTCACCGTTGATGGCAAGCGAAATCGCCGCCTGCTCCGGGTGGCCTGTTTCACCGGCAGGCACGACAGCCGAACAGGGGGCCGAATGTTCAAACGCCTTGGCCACTTCCCACGGGCGGCCCGCCTTTTTGGCCACGGCCTGCAAGTCACGGCGCGTCATGTCGATGCCGACCGCATAGCCGTAAACATGGTCCAGCGCCTTTTCTACAGGGATATCGCTGCCGCCGCTCTTCAACGCCACCACCAGCTCGATCTCGTGATGCACATCCTCGGTCTTTGGCGGATAAGGAAAATCGCCGCCCTCGATCACAAGGCGATCCGGGTTTTTCTGGAAGAAGAAGGGCGGGTTGCGCGTCGGATCGCCGCCCATTTCTATAGCGTGATCGGCATAGTTCTGGCCGACGCAATAAATGCGGTGCACGGGAAAGCGTGCATCCGTTCCCTTCACGGGCAGAAACGTCTGCGGGCGTGGCGCAAAAACATAAGTCGTCATGGAAGGCTGTCCCGATCAGAATTGCGAGCATTGTGCTAAGTTCGCTCCATCATGCAGACGCCAGCACTGCACCGCAAGTCTTGAAAGGCGTGATTCCTGTTATCGCGCGTCGAAACTAACGACAAAACCGGCCTTGCGTGACTGTGCAGCCACGAGTTCGGCGTTGGGAATGTCATTGGAGAGGGCGCGGTTTCGGGCCGTTTCCACATCGAAGCCGAAACCGAGCCAGCGGTCTGTCAGGCGGCGCTCCAGCACGGCAAAGGGCACATCCAGATAGACCGTCATGTCGAAAAAGGGAGCAAGCCTTGACCACGGCTCCCGGTCAAGCAGCAGGTAATTGCCTTCGACCAGCAGGATGCGATGCTCAGGCCCAACCACGGATGCGGCAGCGCGCGAAAACTCCAGCGAGCGGTCGAAAACCGGGATAAAAATCTCTTCTTCCGCCCCTTTCAGGCGCTGGAGAAGGGAAGAAAAACCTGCGCAATCAAAAGTGGGCGGCGATCCCTTGCGATCCAGCAATCCGCGCTGTTCAAGAATCACATCGTCGATGTGAAACCCGTCCATGGGCACGATGATGGATGGCGCATTGCCGCCCTTGTTGATGGCGTGGAGCAGATAATCGGACAGGGTGGATTTGCCCGCGCCCGGCGGGCCGGCAATGGCCACGATCAGACGCCCTTCGGTTTTCGCCAACCGCGCAAGAATTTCCGAAGGCAGGGCTTCGCGCTCGATAGGCCTCATGTCGAAGGGCGTCATGTCCGGTTTCCGTGATTCGTCCTGTCCCTTTATCAGAGGCATAACGGCTCTGCCGTTGCTAAGTGTTTCCACGGCACCGCAATCCGGTTTGCTCAAAAGCAGGCTATTTTCACCTCAAAGATATTCGCTATAGAATTCCTTCAGCCGCGCCACAGCCTGATCCACATATTCCGGCTTGTCGTAAAGGTCGTAATGTGTGGCTCCGGGAACAATGAAGAGGTTTTTCGTTTGCGAACGGGCCTTGTCGAACAATTCATAACCATCCCGGAACGAACCGAAAATGCCCGGCTGTCCGCCACCGATAATAATTTGCAGCGGCTGGGTCAAAAGCTGATCTGCAAGGTGAAATGCATCCCAGTTGAAGGCTGCTCCCGTGCTCGTCACATTGAGCTTGTTGGGTGATCCCGGCTTCTGGCCGCGCGGGGTCGTGTAATAATCGACAGCCTCGGTCACATCGATATCGGTGATGCCGGAAGCCTTCAACGCATCGACCGATTGGGGAATATAGGACGTTATTGCAACCTCGCCACCACGCGCTTCGGCAGTCCGCTGCTGGCTTATCGCTTCCATGGCCTTGATTGCCGCATCCGGCGACATATCGCCTTCACGCAAAAGACGCCCGTAATTTGCACCTACAACCGTACTGACCACCTTGAAGCGGCGGTCCGTCATGGCAGCGTTCACAGCGTAACCGCCGCAGCCGCAGATACCCAGCACGCCAATCCTGTTCTCATCCACGAAATCAAGCGTCACGAGATAATCCGCCGCACAGCGGAAATCCTCAACCCGGCTTGCGAGGTCTTCCAGATATTTGCCGAGGCCACCGCTTGTCCCTTGTGTCGAAGCGTCGAATGCCAATGCAACATAGCCAAGTTCAGCCAGCTTTGCGGCATAAATCGCCGCTGTCTGCTCCTTGCAGGAGCTGATGGGATGGGCCACGACAATAGCAGGATATTTCTTCGCTTCGTCGAAACCGGCAGGGGTGTGCAAATAGGCAGCGATATCCCAGTTCTTGTTCTTGAAAGTCACAGATTTCATTGAATCATCCCTTTTCCGTATCGCGTCTGGTGATCGCGCAGTTCAATTGACAGGGAATATAGCGGTGGGGGATGAATTCTATTAGGCTGTATAAAATGAATGCGGTTATTAGCTGAGCTTATGAATGCAGAATGAGAACCTTCGCGACCTGAACGCCTTTGTCGCCGTGGCTGAAACCGGCAGCTTCACCCGCGCCGCCGCACAGCTTGGCGTGTCGCAATCGGCGCTGAGCCAGACCATCCGCAATCTTGAGGAGCGGGTGGGTATTCGCCTGCTCAACCGGACAACCCGCTATGTCTCGCCAACGGAAGCAGGAGAGCGCCTTCTGGCCCAGGTCGGGCCTGCGCTGGCCGAGATTGCCAGCGGATTTGCACAGATCGGCGAACTGCGCGAGCGCCCTTCCGGGACGGTTCGCCTATCGGCGGATGAATATGCGATCCAGAGCGTTCTCTGGCCTGCACTGGAACGTTTTCTGGCCGAATTTCCCGATATTCATATCGAGCTTACCACCGATTATGGGCGCAGCGACGTGGTGCGTGAACGCCAGGATGCTGGGGTGCGACGCGGAAAGCTCGTCTCCCGAGATATGATCGCACTGCGCATCAGCCCCGATATTCCGATGGCGACAGTTGCAACGCCCGCCTTTCTGGAAAAGGGCGGAAAACCGAAACGGCCGCAGGATTTGTCCGACCATGATTGCATCAATCTGCGGCTGCCGACCCATGGGGAATTCTTTGCCTGGACCTATAGCCGGCACGGGAAGGATATTCGCATCACGACACAGGGCCGTCTGGTCTTCACAAGCATAGCGCAGGTTCTACAGGCCTGCCTTGCCGGTTTCGGGCTTGCCTATCTGCCACGCGATTATGCCGCCCGGCATATTGAGAGCGGCGCGCTTGTCGAAGTGCTGGCAGACTGGCGCAAGACTTTCGAGGGCTACCACCTCTATTACCCGAACCGGCGACAGCACCCGCCAGCACTTGCTGCCTTGATTGAGGCATTACGCTATCGCGAATAAAGCGCATCCCGAAAACCGTCGCCACTTTCGGGAAACATGCTTCAGGGCAAATCGAACTTGCGTATCATCCGCCATTCAGGATTTTTTTGGCAAGCAAAGCCCGATGTGCACGCTTTGTTATTTTCAAACAACAAGTTTGATCTATCTTGTCTTGCAATGACCGCAAACACCGACAAGGTGCACGGTGCCAACCGATTGAAACGAACGGGAACAACATGACCGTCAAGACCATTGCGACCACGCCATACCAGGATCAACAGCCGGGCACTTCGGGCTTGCGCAAGAAGGTTCCGGTTTTCCAGCAGCCCAATTATGCAGAAAATTTCATCCAGTCGATCTTCGACGTGCTGGAGGGGTTCAAGGGCAAGACGCTCGTGGTTGGCGGCGACGGACGCTTTTATAACCGCGAGGTGATCCAGAAGCTTATCAAGATCGCAGCCGCCAACGGTTTTGGCCGTATCATGGTGGGACAGGGCGGCATTCTTTCCACGCCAGCCGCCTCCAACATGATCCGCAAGTACAAAGCCTTCGGTGGCATGATCCTTTCGGCCAGCCACAATCCGGGCGGGCCTACGCAGGATTTCGGCATCAAGTACAATATCGGCAATGGTGGACCGGCACCCGAAAAGATCACCGAAGCGATCTTCGCCCGCTCAAAGGTGATCGACCAGTATAAAATTGCAGATGCAGCCGATATCGATATCGACAAGATCGGCACAAGCAAGATCGGCGATACCGAGGTGGTCATCTTCGATCCGGTGGCCGATTATGCTGAATTGATGGAAAGCCTGTTCGATTTCGCCGCCATCCGCGCCATGATAAAAGGCGGCTTCCAGATGAAGTTCGACGCCATGCATGCGGTGACCGGGCCTTATGCCAAGGAAATCTTCGAGCGCCACCTCGGTGCGCCCGAAGGCAGCGTCGTCAATTTCGTGCCCCTGCCGGATTTCGGTGGCCATCACCCGGATCCAAACCTCGTCTATGCCAAGGATCTCTACGATCTTCTGATGTCCAGCCATGCGCCGGATTTTGGCGCCGCCTCCGACGGCGATGGCGATCGCAACCTCATTCTCGGGCGCGGTATCTTCATCACGCCGTCAGATTCGCTTGCCATGCTGGCCGCAAATGCCCATCTGGCGCCGGGCTATAAAGGCGGTATCAAGGGCATTGCCCGTTCCATGCCGACGAGCGCCGCCGCCGACCGCGTGGCGGAAAAACTCGGTATCGGCATGTATGAAACCCCGACCGGCTGGAAATTCTTCGGCAATCTTCTCGACAGCGGCAAGGTGACGATCTGCGGCGAGGAAAGCTCCGGCACCGGCTCCGACCATGTGCGCGAAAAAGATGGTTTGTGGGCCGTTCTGCTCTGGCTCAACATTCTGGCGGTGCGCAAGGAAAGTGTGAAGGCAATCGCGGACGACCATTGGGCACGTTTCGGGCGCAATTATTACACTCGCCACGACTATGAAGCCGTCGATTCCGATATTGCGACGAAGCTGGTGGCTGACCTGCGCGGCAAGCTTGCCGGCCTGCCCGGCACGAGCGTCAATGGCCTCAGGATCGAAAAGGCCGACGACTTCGCCTATCATGATCCCGTTGATGGCTCGACCAGCGAACATCAGGGCATCCGCATCTATTTTGAAGGAGGTGCGCGCATCGTGCTTCGCCTGTCCGGTACCGGGACGTCAGGCGCGACCATCCGCATCTATATCGAACGCTATGAAGCCGATCCTGCAAAACATAATCTCGACACGCAGGCAACGCTGGCCCCACTGATCGACGCGGCTGAACAGATCGCCGAAGTAAAAAAACGCAGCGGGCGGACAGAGCCGTCGGTGGTTACTTGAGTAGGGCAGTAGGGCAGTAGGGCAGTAGGGCAGTAGGGCAGTAGGGCAGTAGGGCAGTAGGGCAGTGAAGAATATGGTCGCTGCGGCCATGCGCAACCAAAACATACTCCCCTACTCCCTTATTCCCCTATTCCCTTAACATACTGCCTTACTGCCCTATTGCCTTAATCCCTTACTCCATTAATCAAAAACAATCTCCGGCGCGGGCTTTCCAGCCCCCTTGCCGCTTTTCATGTTTTCCCAGACCTTCCGGGCAATATCGCGATAGATTTTCGCGTGTTCACTGTCGGGTTCCTTAACGGTGATCGGCGTGCCATTGTCCGAATAGGCGCGCACATCCATATGCAGCGGCACTTCGCCGAGGAAAGGCACGTTGAGGCGTTCCGCCTCCCTGCGCGCGCCGCCATGGCCGAAAATATCATAGCGCGTGCCGGTATCCGGCGCGATGAAATAGCTCATGTTCTCGACAATGCCGAGAAGCGGCACGTCAACCTTGCGGAACATGTTCAAGCCCTTGCGCGCGTCGATCAGCGCCAGATCCTGCGGCGTCGACACCACGACGGCACCGGCCAGCGGCACCTGCTGCGCCATGGTCAATTGCGCATCGCCCGTGCCGGGAGGCATATCGACAACGAGCACGTCGAGTTCACCCCATGCCACTTCGCGCAGCATCTGCGTCAGCGCCGACATGACCATCGGCCCACGCCAGATCATCGGCGTTTCCTCATCCACCATGAAGCCCATGGACATGACCTTGATGCCGTAATTTTCCATCGGCTTCAGGATGCGGCCCTCGACCGTTTCGGGACGGCCGGAAAGGCCAAGCAGGCGCGGCATGGATGGTCCGTAAATATCCGCGTCGAGAATGCCGGCTTTCAGGCCGTTTGCGGCAAGGCCGAGCGCCAGATTAACCGCTGTCGTGGACTTGCCGACGCCGCCCTTGCCGGAAGCCACTGCGATAATTGCGCCCACGCCCGGAACGCCGGGCTTGGCAGCGGGGCGCGGTTGTGGCGGATGCCTGTGCTGGCTGGCGGCGGCGGGCCTCGCCTGCGGGCGCGGCGGTGGCGGGGCGTCGTCGCTCGTGCGGCCGCCTTTCTTTTCTGCCGTGAGCGTGACCAGTGCGCCGGTGATGCCCGGAATGTCTTTCACCACCTTTTCCGCAGCAAGCCGCATCGGCTCCAGCGCCTCGGCGCGTTCGGCCGGAACCGTGATGGAGAAGAAGACCTTACCGTCGGCAATAAAAATATCCGACACAAGGCCGAGCGACACGACATCGCTTTTGAAATCCGGCCCCGTTACAGTTTTCAGCCGCTCCAGAACCTGCTCGCGTGTTACGCCTGCCATTTCATACAGCCAAGGGCGCAAGGAATAACGAAACAGGGAACATATCGGGCAAAACGATTGCCCTGTCGCCCTGTTGCCCTAATGCCTTACTCCCCTACTCCCTTCATTGTTGCCTCATATCCGATCCTGACATAATCAGCTTTCCATCAAAACGCCAATAGTGCCGCACTATTTATTCCAGACATTGGAGCAAGCCATGGCCAAAGCCATTCACACGATGATCCGCGTGCTCGACGCGGACAAATCCGTTGCCTTCTACAATCAGGCATTCGGCCTCGATATTGCCGAGCGGATCGACTTCGAGACATTCACGCTCATCTATCTGCGCAACGAAGAGGCCGATTTCGAGGTCGAGCTGACGGTCAATAAGGGGCGCACCGAGCCTTACAATCTGGGTGACGGTTACGGCCATCTCGCCGTGGCGGTGGACGACGTCGACGCCGAGCATGCCCGCTTCAGGGAACTGGGCTTCAAGGCCGGCAATCTGGTGGATTTCAGGAACAACGGCGCTCTCCTCGCCCGCTTCTTCTTCGTGGAAGACCCGGACGGCTACAAGATCGAAGTGCTCCAGCGCGCGGGGAGGTATGTTTAGGGCAGTAGGGCAGTAGGGCAGTAGGGCAGTAGGGCAGTAGGGCAGTAGGGCAGTGAAGAATATGGTCGCTGCGGCCATGCGCAACCAAAAACATACTCCCCTACTCCCTTATTCCCCTATTCCCTTAACATACTGCCCTATTGCCCTATTGCCTTACTGCCTTAATTCGCTCCTCCCCCCGGACTATTTGTCCCTTGGCAAAGACAGCCATCATGGACTAGATAAAGTCTGCGTGAATGGAGATGCAGCACGTTGAAACTGAGCGCCCGACAATTACGGACCCGATTGGCGATACGCATATTGAGCGTATTGGCCCTCGTGTTCGTCGGTTTTGCGCACAAGCCCATCGACCTCACGGCACAGGACAGCTATCTCATCGCGCAATATAAATTGCCCGATGGAAGCTATTCCGCCCTGTGCATCGGAAACCGCAGTTCCGATGCGACCGATCATGGATCGGACCAGCATCCAAACAAGAACGGTTGCGACGCCTGCCGCCTCTCTTCCGCCTTCCTTTGCCCCGCGCCGGCAAATTCGACAGGCGCCATGCCGCTGATCGCCATGGTTGACGGCAGTATCCCGCCACAGCCCATCCTGCGGCAGAATGTCTATCCTCCCTCGGCGCCCCCGCAGGCTCCACCTTTCGCCTGAAGACAATCCGTCGCGAGCCAAGCGCCCGGTTACGGGGTCGCGCCTGGCTTCGCAAGTTTGTCCAAGCAGTTTCGCATTTCAAAGTGCATCCGCAGGCTTGTTGCCGGAACTGCCTCATTCTCGGGTTCGATACAATGAAAAACCATCGTCTTTTTGCATCCGCCATTTCCGTGTTCGCGCTTTGCGCTTCCGCCGGTATCGCCAGCGCCCATTGCTCGCTCGACCAGAAGGAAGCCAAGGCAGGCACCTTCTACAAGGCCGCACTGCGCATTCCGCATGGCTGTGAAGGCAAGGCCACGACCAAGGTGACTGTAGACCTGCCTGAAGGCTTCATCATGGCACAACCGCAAGCCAAGGCTGGCTGGAAAATCGAGACCACGAAGGGCGACTATGCCCATGGCTACAAGCTACACGGCAAGGAAGTAACCTCCGGCGTCAAGCAGATAAGCTGGAGCGACGGCAACCTGCCGAGCGATTTCTATGACGAATTCGTCGTTGTGGGCCAGCTTGCGCCATTCGACAAGGACACAACCCTTTCCTTCCCCGTGACGCAGTTCTGCGGCGATGCGGCTTCGGTCGCGTGGACCGAAATCGCCAAGGATGGCCAGAACCCGCACGATCTGAAGCATCCTGCGCCGCAACTTCGCGTTCTGGCTGCCGCCAGCACTGATGAACATGCGGGCCACGACGCCATGAGCGAACACATGAACCATGCCGCCATGCCCACCAAGGTCGGCGATCTGGTCATTACCGACCCGTCCGTCCGCGCCATGGTGCCGGGCGCAAAGGTTGCGGGCGGTTTCCTCACCATCGCCAATGATGGCAAAAAAGCCGACAAGCTGGTGAGCGTCAGCGCCCCCGGCGTCAAGCGCGTGGAAATCCACGAAATGACCATGCAGGACCAGATCATGAAGATGCGCAAGCTCGAAGGTGGTCTGGACCTGCCCGCAGGCAAGACCATGCAACTGAAGTCGGGTAGCTACCACCTGATGTTCATCGAGCCGGAACATCCCTACGAGGAAGGTGAAACCGTTCCGGTAACGCTGGAATTTAAAAAGGCTGGCAAGGTGGAGATCAACTTCCCCGTGACGGCGAAGAAGGGCCAGACCAAGGACCATTCGGAGCATTCCAGCCACTAAAAATCGAAGGGTGGGCGGCTGGCTGTCACGCCATGAAAAACCCGATGCGGGTTCCGGTTTGACGACCGGGTTTCAGGCTGATCGCCACCGCCTTGCCCTTTCACGGAGCACTGGGCCAGAATGCGCGATTTTCTCTCCTTTGATCGACGCAAGCTTGCGCCCGTTTGCCGCAACCGCCGCCGCCTGCGACGGTTGCGTTCCGAGCATGCTATTGTAAACATGAATGTAATAGTCTAGAATATTTCTAAACTATTGATATTTATTGATTTTTTAAAGTTGCGCGATTGACTCCAGATCAATTTGCGGCTTTTATGCGAGGAACACACATCAGGCGTGACCTTTGATGTCTGGGCCTTGAACCCTTTCGATTGGAGGACCTTATGATTGGTCTCGGCGAATGCCGGTCCGCAAGTGTTGATGGCCAGCCATGGCAACTCAGCCTTTTGCCGACCGGATATTGCAGCATACGGGGAGAAACGGAACGTCTCGCCGTGCGAAAGCAGGATTTTTCCTGTTCATATGACCGTCTTCCCTCATGGAGGCGAAGATGAATATGCGCATATCCCAACTCAATGGCGCCAACAGCACGGGCTATTTCGACCGTGTGCCGGAAAAGCTGGTGCTGGAAGGATATCGCCGCTGGACGGCAGGTTTCGAGACCGGCTCGATCATTCCCTGGGAAATGACGTGGAGCCTCTATTTGGAAGAGCTGGGGCCTTCGGAAGCCACTCGTGCGGTCGCGGAGCTTTCGCAGTTCATCCGCGTGCTGCGCCATTGTGCGGCCTGCCCGCTGCGCGCCTTTCCTTTCGATTCGCATCATGTATGCCGCGAGGAATGCCTCACGCTGGGACTGATCTCAGGCATGCAGAATCAGGATGCACTGCTGATCGATACCTGCCTTCAGGCGATCGCCTGCGTGCGGCGCTGCGACGATGTGGCATGGGCGGCGCGCAATTTTGCCGATGCGCTGGCTGATTTCGGCCAGACTTTGCTGCCAATACCGATCCATGCGATCGACGCCGCTTTGAACCGGGTACATTGCGCGACTTTCCACTGAGAACGTGTCGCGCGCTTTACGAACAAAGACGATTGAAAAAGCGCCGCCAGAGGGCGCAGGGAGATAGAAATGCAAGCCAGAACCGAACGAAACCTTGGCTTCGTTGCCGCGCTCTTGTTGACCGCAGCAGCGTTTGCCGCGCCGGGCTTGTCCACCCAGATTGCACACAATGACATGGCGTATGAAGAACAGATTCAACTGGCCCTGACCGGGGACATGCCTATCGAGCTTCGCCATTTTGTCGATCTCAATGAGACTATGCCGGAGCAGCCATATCGCGACTGACAGCGAGCTGGATGCGGAGCCTCAACGGTTTCTCGGTTGAGGCTCCACATCTAACCCACAATAATCGGCGCCTTGCCCTGAACGCGGTTATAGAGATCGATGATGTCCTGATTCATCAGACGGATACAGCCGGATGACATGGACTGGCCGATGGACCACCATTCAGGCGAACCATGGATACGATAGCCGGTATCGCGCCCATTCTGATAGATATAGAGTGCACGCGCGCCGAGCGGATTGGTGGGACCGGGCTCCTGCCCGTTGCGGTATTTTTCCAGTTCGGGCTTACGTTGGATCATTTCAGGCGGCGGGGTCCAGCGCGGCCATTGCTTCTTGTATTCCACATTGGCGCGGCCCTGCCATTCAAAGCCTGCCTTGCCAATACCGACGCCATAACGCAGCGCCTCACCGCCCGGCAGCACGTAATAAAGGAAATGATCCTTCAGGCTGACGACAATGGTTCCCGGCGCCTGCCCCGTCGGGTCCGGCACGATCTGGCGACGAAACTGCTTCGGCACCTTTTCATAAGGGATAGCCGGCAGCGCATAAGGCCCCTCCGTCACGGAAGCATACATGACATCAGGCGTGGTTATGGCCTTATCGACACTGATCTGCGGCCGCATGGGCGAAATGCCACCGGTGGACATCGGATCGATGTTCATCTGAAAGGCAGACATGTCCATCGTTTGCGAGCAACCGGCTGCACCGGTCAATAGAACGGCCCCGGTTCCCAGAAGAAAGCGGCGGCGGCTCAGATCATCATTCAACTTCGACATATAAATTGCCTAAGAAATTGCTGGCAAAATGACCATAATGGCCGCTCATAATTGCTAACAATTTGCGATCTTATGGTTGAAGAAACGTTAAGCCATCCCGGAGCGCGTGCACAAAATTAACGAATCGGGCCAAAGCAGGCCCGATCAATAGTCCTTTTCATAGAAGATGCCGCCGCTGGAGTCGTCCTCAGCGCCAAACGCGCCCTTGACTTTCAGGTTACGGGAAATGTCGAGATTGACCGTTCCCTTGGTCGTGCCGCGCGCACCGGCTTCCACGCCGAGATAGATGTTATCGCGGATATAGCGTCCGGCACGAACCGACGTTTCGCCCTTGCTGTTGGTGACGACATCGAGATCATCGAGGCCGGTGCCCTGCCGCAGCTTGTTTATGAGCGAATTGTTGGAGCCTCCGGCAAGCTCTGCCGCGGCTGCGGCAAGCTGAGCGATCTGGAAAGCGGAAAGTTTGCCGATCGAGCGTTTGAAGATCAATTGCGCCAGCACTTCGTCCTGCGGCAGTTCCGGTGAGGACGAGAAGACGATGTTGAGATCGTCCACCGTGCCCGTCACAGTCACGATGGCGGTGATCCCGTCGCCTTCCGAGCGCGCCACGAAATTGAGTTGCGGATTGAGATCGCCCACCAGCGTCACATGGCCCTCATCGAAGGTGATGCGCTGGCCGAGAATGCTGATACGTCCGCGGATCAAATCGAAAGAACCGACCGGCCTGATGTTGGTGATCGGCCCGGTGAGGCGCACGCGCCCGCCAAGCTCGGTATCAAGGCCGCGGCCACGCACGAAAATCTGGTTTGGCGCACTGACCACCACATCAAGACGCGGAACAGTCGGTCGTGCGACCGGCGTCGGGACCTTGTTCTTGCGGGTTTCGACCCTGGCACGGTCCAGCGTCACCTGCACGTTCTTCGGTGTGTTTTTATGATGCACCGGCACATAGGCTGCACCGCCGCCGAGATTTTCCGGCACGGTGATTTCAGCCTTGTCAACATCGATACGGCCAGAAATCAATGGATCACGCATCAGCGGGCCGGTGATGGAAACGCCGCCATCAATCGTTGCAACCACCAGCTTGCCATCCGCGTAACGGGCGCGATTGAACTTGACCTCGATATTGGCCGGGAAATTCGCCACTGCATTGGTGGAAATCGTGCCGCTGGCCGAGAGCGAGCCGCCGCTGCTCAAATTTGCATTTACCTGGCGCAGCGTGATGGTTTCCCCCTCCATGCTGCCCATGACATTGATATTGACGAAGCGCAGATTGGTTTCCGGGTCCACAAATGTCGCGCCATTGGTGGAGAACATGCCGCGCAATTGCGGTTTCTGGAAACCGCCGGACACATTGGCCGTCAGCGACAGGGTGCCGCTTGCCTGTGCGCCGCGATCGGCAAGGAAGCGATTGGCAAGCGCCAGCGGCACATTGCCGTTGACGTTCACACCAAGCCCCTGCCCGGAGAAGGGAATCTTGCCATTGGCCGTCACATTGAGGCCGCCCGGGCCATCCAGTTGCAGCGAGGAAAGATCCACCGCCTTGGCAGCATATTTGCCTGCGGCCTGAAGGGTCAGCGGCGCAAGGCCGCTTTCGCGCAGCGGCTTTGCCGCAAGACCCGAGCCCCTGAGGTTGAAATTTGCAGCCGGGTTGGTGAGCGGCCCGGTGATGCGCGCGGTGCCCGTCACATTGCCTGCCAGGTCCTGCCCCTTCACGACACCGTTCAAGAGGACGAGTGGAAGATTGGTAAGATTGACATCAAGTGCCAGATCGCCCTTGCCAAGCGGCACCGCACCATTGGCGCGAACGTCAATCCCGGTTCCGCTTGCAGCACCGCCGGTTACACGCGCATCGATATTGAGGCGCTCATTGGCGGAAGTTCCCTTGGCTTCGGCATTCAGGGCGCCGAGACCCTGCTTCTTCAATTCAGCCGCCATCACATCGCGCGCCGTCATGTCGAAAGCGATATCGGGTGCTTCCTTCGTGCCCGTGATGCGGGCCGTACCGTTCACCGTGCCGCCGAGGCCCAGCTCCGGCTTGAACGTATTGGCAAGCGCAAGCGGCAGGTTGGTGAGTGCGACCGAAAGGTCCAGACGGCCATCGACCAGACCATTGATCCTGACCTGTCCATCCCCCGTATTGACGACGATATCGCCAAAGGTGATTTCATCGCCCTTCATGGAAATAGTGGCGGGAGCGGCCAGATGAGCCGAAAGCGCGCCCTGTTTCACATCCGCCGTTGCAAGCGCCAGCTCGAAACCGCCATCCTTCGGCTCCAGCGAACCGGCAGCATTGGCCACCGTGCCGATCTTGAGCCGGGTATTGGCCGTGAAATCGGTCTTCGATCCGGAGGCATTCGCGCTCGCGTCAAAACTGTCGATCCCGAACGTGCCGACCATAATATCGCGCGCCGCCGCATTGCCATCCACCACCGGCACGCCGAGAAGATCCTTGGCAGTCAGGGCAATATCGGCGGAAGCGATATGATTGCCGTTTATCCTGATCCCGCTGGCATTGGCCGTAACAGTGGCATTCTGGCGTCCGTCGCTGGCGTCGAGCGTGATATCGGCATTGGCCGCGCCCGTTGCATCCGCAAGGAACAACGCGGCCGCAGTCGAGATATCCGGTGCATCAAGTTTCAGCGCGCCACTTAACAAGCCCTTGGCCGATTGGGTGACATTGCCTGAAAGATGCGCGCCGCCTGCATTGAACATCAGGTTCGTCAGGCGCTTCTCGTCATGGGCAATATCGATCAGCGAACCGAGATCGACACGCTCGCCATTCAAAAGCGCGCCACCGTCAAGCTTGCCGGAAAGTGCCACGCCCGTCGTGGCATTGCCGTCCAGCAGGGCGTTGAAATCGAGGCCGCCATTGGAAAGCTTGCGCCCGGCCAGCGTGCCCTGCGGCACATCGGCA
The DNA here is from genome assembly GCF_000007125.1 of Brucella melitensis bv. 1 str. 16M. Lineage (NCBI taxonomy): Bacteria > Pseudomonadati > Pseudomonadota > Alphaproteobacteria > Hyphomicrobiales > Brucellaceae > Brucella > Brucella melitensis. Next base: position 1,947,321 of record NC_003317.1, read on the forward strand.
CGAAGCGCCAGCGCAATCAGCTTGTCGTCACCGCGCGCGCTGCCCTTGACGGTCATGGGGCCGGAAGCCTTGTCGGACAGAAGCTTCAAATCTGAAAGCATGACGCCGAAATCAAAATCCGCCTTGTCGGATGCCAAAGAGCCGTTTGCTGTTATTTCGCTCAATGCGTTGCCGATGCGGAAATTACGGGCGGAAAAGCCTTCGCTGCTGCGGCCAAGCGCGCCGCTCAAATTGACCGCACCGTCGAGAATGCGGTCCACCGCTTCGGTGCCGGTGCGCACATTTTCAGCCGTGCCATCGAAATCAAGCTGGAACGCACCGCTGATGGGCCGCACCATGCCGGTCGCCTTCACATCGATGCTGCCCGCCACATTGCGGTTGGCCAGCGCGCCGAAAGGCGCAAGGCTTGCCACCTTTGCGGCAATATCGCCATTAAAGGCGAAAACATTGATCTTGCCCTTGAGATCAAGGCTGAGGCCGTTGCCTTCGATATCGGCCTGCGCAAGCTCCACGGGAGAGCCGGCGCGCCATGCGCCATTGACGGCAAGCGTGATCTTGCCGCCAAGCGCCTCGGCAATATCGGCGCGCGGCGATGAAATGCCGTCCATGCCCCCATTCACGCTGAAGGTGATATGGCGGCTGGCCGGATCGTTCAGGTTTTCAGCCAAACCGCCCATATCGAGCGCGATTGCGGAGGCTGAAAGCGTTGCATTCTTGAGACCGTTGATGGACAGCATACCCGTCCAGTCATTAGTGGGGCGATCGCCATAGGCCACCTGGAAACGCGCATTATCGATGTAAGTTTCCGCGCCCTTGACCGGCAGGAGAACGCGCCCCTTGCTTTCATCGGCGATAGCCGCATCGATGCGAAGCTTGTCGAGGAAATGGTCGTTGTCGGTTTCCGCCGAGGCCTTCAGTTTGAGGGCCGCACTGGTAAGAGCCAGATCATCAAGGCGGAAACCACCGCCGTCCTTCACAAGACCATCTGCGGAAAGCACCGTTTCCGCACCGAAGAAATCGCGGAAGACCGGTGGAACGAGAACGGCGATCGGGCCATTGAAGCGCGCCGCAAAAACCCGGCCGCCATCAGGGCCTTTGCCCTGCCGATCCAACGTAAATTCGCCGGTCAGCGTGCGGCTTCCATTGGTGTCGAGCGCCAGAGCGACCTTGAGATCGTCAAGCGTCCCTGCGCCTGTCAGCGTCAGGTCAACCGGCGGGCGGCCATCGATTTTGAGAAGATTGGCGACAATTCCATTGGCCGGTTCGGAAACCTTGAGGTCGAGATCGAGCTTCTGGTCGGCATTGGCATAGGCGGCGCGCAGCGCAAAATTGCCGCCCGGCCCGTCAAGGCGCTTGATATCGAAATTGGAGTTGAGCGAACCATCGGCAAGCGACAGGCTGCCCTTAAGCGAGACATCCGATTCCAGGCCGAAAATCGTCGGTCCGAAATGTAGGCGCGCGACGTCGAGCTGCTCCAGATTGATCGAGATCGGTAGTTCCGGCAGGCTGAAGCTGGACGATTCCGGCGATGGCAGGCCTTTATCCGGCAAAGGCTTGCGGATGACATCAATGCGCTCGGCGGTCAGCGACTGGACGCTGAGACGGCCAAGAAAAAGAGCGGTGCGGCTCCAGTCGAGTTTCACATTTTCGATGCGCAGCCAAACGCCCTCACGGTCGGCAACAGTAATGGAGCCAACCGTAGCCTCGGATGAAAGCACGCCGCTGATGCCCGAAATGGAGATACGGCGGTTGGGTGCGGAAAGCTTGTTTTCCACAAAGGAGAGGAAATAGGATTTTTCCTCCTCGGCCTGCGGCTGGTCATCAGCCGGCTGGGCGGCGCCTTGCGCCTGCGTGTCGGTCTGCGCCTGAGCCTGCGCAGGCATTTGCACCTTTTGTTCAGGCCAAGCGAAAACGGCCGCCGCAACGACGAAAACAAAGAAGGCGATGATTGCGAATAATCTGGTCAAAACGCCTGTCCTATGCCTACGTAGAAACCATAGTTCGGATCGCCGGAGCGCCGGTTGAGCGGAACGGCGACATCAAGCCGGATCGGTCCAAGGCTGGTAAGATAGCGCAAGCCGCCGCCCACCCCGACGCGCATCTGCTCGGAGAAATCGGGGAAGGATTTTTCACCCACATAGCCCGCATCCACGAAGGCCACCGCCCCGATGGAATCGGTAATGCGTGTGCGCACTTCGCCATTGGCCTCGACGAGCGAGCGCCCGCCGATGATGTTCCCGTTTCCGGCGCTGACGCCGATATTGCGATAGCCGTAGCCGCGAACCGAGCCGCCGCCGCCAGCGAGGAAAAGCTGGCTGGGTGGCAGATCTGCAATCGACCCGCCAACGATGGAGCCGACCTTCAACCGGCCTGCGAGAACCACACGATCCGTCTGGCCGAAACCGTGATAGGTGCGGCCTTCAGCGGTGAACCGCGTGGCGAAATTGCCATAATGGAATTCATAGAAGGGCTGGATATTGCCCACCAGATAGAAACCGGAACTTGGGTCGGGCTTATTGTTGCGGCTATCATAGAGCAAATTGCCCTCAAGCCCCGCAGTCGTGAAATCCCGCTTGCCAAACACATCGTCAACGAAGTGGCCCTGGCTTGCATTGGCATAGAGCGCGCCCGACAACTCGTCGCTGAAAATCTGCGTAAAGCCTGTCTTGGCATTGATGGACGTTTCCGTATAGGCGTCCAGCACTTCGCGTTTGGCATCGAGTGTGGCGACAAAATCCGTGTCCGGCGTATAGACGCCGGGCTTGGCGAAGGAGGCACCCAGAAGATAGGTATAATTCTTGGGATCGAAGGAATTATCCTGCGAGCCGCCAATGCCGCTGACCTTCGCATCGAAGCGCAGGCGCTCGCCCCGGCCCAACAGGTTGCGGTGCATCCAGTAGCTCGTCACACCGAAGCCATCGATGGTGGAATATTCAGCGCCGAAGCCAAAGCGGCGCGGCTTGCGCTCCTGAACATTGAGCGTTATCGGCAGACTGCCATCCGGTTCGATCTTGTCGGCTTCCTCGAAGGTCATGGCGCGGAAGACTTCCATGCGCCCAAGACGCTTCTTGGCATTTTCAATATCGTCGGGATCATATTCCTGACCGGGCTTCAGGCCCGTCATCCAGGCCACGAATTGCGGGTCCATGCGCGCGGTGCCCACCACGCTGACCGGCCCATAATAGGCTTTCCTACCCGGATCGAGTGCAATATCGGCGGAAACGCGGTTATCGGCATGGTCGGCAACGACATCCTCGCCCGTGACACGGGCCTTGGCATATCCTTCCTGACGCCAGGCTTCGACGGCAAGGCGTTCCGCCTTCAAGATCGTGCCGGATTTCGCTTCCTGCCCCGGTGCAAAGCCCGCCTCTTCCGGCGTCTGCACTTTATCGCGCCTGTTGCCGGGCGGCGGGGCGATATTTGAAATAGCCGTGCGCGAGAACAGGAATTGCGGCCCCGGATCAACCGTGATTGCAACCTTCGCATTATTGGGAATTTCCGTGTCGGGCGGAATATCGTTCGCCTCGCGGCCATCGACCTTGATGGAGATGGTGCCGCCGTAGCGGCCTTCACCATAAAGCGCCGACAGGATACGGCGATAATCGCCGCGCGCCTTGGCCAGCAGACCCGCCGAGCCGGAAGCGGGCTTGTCCGCATCCGAAACCAGACCGGATGCGCCTTCGATAACTGATTTCAGGTCCGCTTCCTTGCCGTCCGCATTCTTGCGATCGCCAGTGGTGGTGACATCGACGCTATAGGTCTTGGGATCGATGATGTCGGGGTCTTGCTTCTTGTCCTTGCCCCATAGGTGAATGCCAAAAATCTCAAACGCCAATGCAGGCGACAGCGCGAAGGAGGAAAAATGCGCCGCCAGCAACAGCATGGCAATGCCCCTTCCCCGTATCGTCCTGTTACTCCAAATCATACGCGCTACTGTCCGGTTCCTGTCTGTGCGGTCGCCTGGCAGCGCCCCGTCATGTCCCCCAAGCCCAGAACGATTCAGGACTTACCATAGGGAGAACGGAACTCCAAGCAGACAACACTGGCGGACTGAATTTGATACTCGATATCCGTCCGACATAAATTTCATTTCAAACGTCAAATTCAAAAATCCACCAGAGCCATAAACGACTAGTGGTCTGATTCCGGCATTTGCTCAACGCCTGTATCCAGCGAAGGCAAATATCGTAACCAGACCACTCAATATGAACTATTTCAGTCAATGGAATATTAACGCTGCCACAGGATTGCGACCCGCCGGGGTGAAGACCGGCGGGCCGCCCATCAGGTCATTGGGAGGAGGGAAATGGCCTGATGACCTGAAGCAGGTACAGGGATCACCTTCCTGCCGCCTAAACTGACAAGCGTCAGCGGCCGGCGTGAAGGGAGCGCATATTGCCGAGATGCATACCGCGATATCCGCCGCCAAATCCGTGCCCGAACCCGCCGAAGTGCGGCCCCATGGCAGGGCCCGGTCCCCAGAACGGACGGTTTACATGCTGCGGCCAGCCACGCCCCCATTGCGCGCGTCTCTGCGGCCCCCGGCCCCAATGCGGGTTCCAGCCGCGGCGCCCCGGCCCCCAGCCGGACTGGCAATTGCGCCCGATACAGCCGTGGATATAGTTGGGGCCACCCCGATAGCCTCCCCAGCCAGGGCCCCAATATGGCCCCCAATTGCTGCTGGCCCAGCCTATGCCGAGCCCCCAGCCGAGGGCCGGACCCCAATCATCATAACCGCCATTATTGACGATCACGGTTGCAGGAGGCTGCGCCGCATAGCCGCCCGCATAGCTGGCGAACCGGACGTAACGCGCGGAAATCCAGCCATATCCGCTACCATTCCCAATCCGGCACCAGCCATTGCGGCAAGGACCGGCATTCACCCGTGTCCAGGCCGGGATCGCCGCCAGACGCGTGAAATGAGCGCCCGGCCCCGACCGGACATTGACCGAAGCGGAAACCACCGCAGGTGCGGCAGAAGCAATCGCAGGAATGAAAACAGCGGCAGCCAGAACTGCCGCACCCAGGAGGCGATTATTCGCAAGCATTCCCTTAAATAAAGACATTACTTATTCTCCAGCAAAGAGAGCAACCAGAAATGCATAATTAATTATTCAACGTCTGACACACTAGATTATTAGTATCATTACTTCAAATAACAATATGAATAATTGTAAATTTATGGCGTATATTAGTTATGGCTTTACTTTATAGATTGTCGTATCAACTATCATCTATAAAATGACATTAAATTTTTACTATAAATTGAATAAAGTTTTATGCGAATTACCTGCGACCCGGAACATAAAAAAAGCGCCCCGGAAATATCCGGGGCGCCACGCGGCTTTTGGGGGGAGAGAGGGGGATAAAGCCGCGATGCCGGGCCGTCAGGCCAGTTATTGGCAAAACCCGTCTTGCGGGAACAAGGCCGCCGGAGCACTTTTTATCTCAAAAGTGTCCGGCCTTGCCGTGTGCGAAACCTGTTAAGGCACTGATCTCATTGAGACCAAATGCGCATTAAGGCAGGTTGCGTACATTGTCCGGGGTCATGTACATCGGCATCATATTGGTATCGAGATGATACATGATCCAGATGGAACCGATCAGCACGATAGCCAGAATAATGCCGGTGAAGACGAGCGCGAGCATGTTCCAGCCGCCTTCCGACTTCGGATCCAGATACAGGAAATAAATCAGGTGCACGAGGATCTGCACGGCGGCAATGGCGAGAACGATCACGGCGGTCGTTGCGGGCGTAAAATACCCCCCCATCGCCAGCGCGAAAGGAACGACAGTCAGGATGACCGCCAGTACGAAGCCGATCAGATAGGACTTCAGGCTGCCGTGCGCTGCGTGGTCATGCGTTTGGTGTGCCGAGCTCATCACAGGACTCCCAACAGATAGACAAGAGTGAAAACGCCGATCCAGATGATGTCGAGGAAGTGCCAGAACAGGCTGAGGCACATCACGCGCGTCCGGTTTCTTTCCGTCAGTCCGTCACGCAGAAGCATCGCGGACAGGACCAGAATCCAGATCAGGCCAGAGGTGATATGAAGACCGTGCGTGCCGACCAGCGTGAAGAAGGCCGACAGGAACGAGCTGCGGTCCGGCCCCGCACCCTCAACGATCAGATGATGGAACTCATAGATTTCCATCACGAGGAAGGCCGCGCCAAGCAGGAAGGTGACGCCGAGCCAGCCAAGAACGCCCGAACGGTTGTTCTTGTACATGGAAAGCGTTGCCAGACCATGAGTGAGCGAGGAAACCAGCAGCAGCATGGTTTCGACCAGCACAAATTGCAGGTCGAAAAGCTCACGTCCGGTGGGGCCGCCCGCAAACTGGTGGGCAAGTACGGCATAGGTTGCGAACAGGCCCGAGAACAGGATGCAGTCGCTCATCAGGTAGATCCAGAAGCCGACCAGCGTGGTCGACCCTGCATCATGATGGTCCTCATGGGCGGGATGATCGTTTCCGCCCAGATAGGGAGCGGCGGTGTGTTGAATGGCGCTCATGGATCAAGCCTCCTGAGCAGTCAGTTGCCGCGTGCGTGCATCTTCGACACGCTGCACCTCATCGGCCGAGACGTAATAGTCTCTGTCATTGTTGAAGGAATGGGCGATGGCGACGACGAACATTGCCAGAGCCGAGGCTATGGCCAGCCACCAGATATGCCAGATCATGGCAAAGCCGAACGGGATCGACAGGATGCCGACAAGGAAGCCCGTCGCCGTGTTCTTGGGCATATGGATGCGGGCAAACTTCTCGGTGCGGCGCACATAACCGTTCTGCTTCATATCCCACCAGGCGTCGTGATCACGCACGGTCGGGGTTTCGGCGAAGTTGTAGAACGGAGGCGGCGACGAGATCGACCATTCCAGCGTACGGCCCGAACCCCAGGTATCGCCATTGGTGTCGCGCAGTTTATCGCGGTCACGGATGGAAACCATGATCTGGAGAATCTGGCAGACGATGCCGCAGAGGATGACGGCCACGCCGATGGCGGCAATGATGAGGTAGATATGCCATGCCGGATTTTCGGTATGGTTGAGACGGCGGGTCATACCCATCAGGCCGAGCACATAAAGCGGCATGAAGGCGAGCATGAAGCCGACCAGCCAGCACCAGAAGGCGTTCTTGCCCAGGCGTTCATTGAGCTTGAAGCCAAAAGCCTTCGGCCACCAGTAAACCACGCCAGCGAAGCAGCCGAACAGAACGCCCGAAATGATGACGTTGTGGAAGTGGGCGATGAGGAACACCGAATTGTGCAGCACGAAGTCTGCCGGGGGAACGGCGAGCAGAACGCCCGTCATACCGCCGATGACGAAGGTGCACATGAAACCGATGGTCCACATAACCGGCGTCTCCATGCGGACGCGGCCCTTGTACATGGTGAAAAGCCAGTTGAACACCTTGGCGCCGGTCGGGATCGAGATAATCATCGTCGCGACACCGAAGAAGGAGTTCACGCTGGCCCCACCACCCATGGTGAAGAAGTGGTGCGCCCAGACAAGGAACGACAGGACGGTGATCGCGACCGTGGCATAGACCATCGACGTGTAGCCGAAGAGACGCTTGCCGGAGAACGTGGCGATGATTTCCGAATAGATGCCGAAGCAGGGCAGAACCAGAATATAGACTTCCGGGTGGCCCCAGATCCAGATCAGGTTCACATACATCATCGGATTGCCACCGGCATCATTGGTGAAGAAGTGGAAATCCAGATAACGGTCGAGTGTCAGCAGCGACAGGGTGACGGTGAGGATCGGGAAGGCGGCAACGATCAGAACGTTCGAGCAGAGCGCAGTCCAGGTAAAGACCGGAAGCTGCATCATGCCCATGCCGGGCGCACGCATCTTGATGATGGTGGTGATGAGGTTGACTGCGGAAAGCAGCGTGCCCATACCCGAAATATTAAGCGCCCACAGATAGTAATCCATGCCGACATCGGGGCTGAAGGCCTTGCCGGACAGCGGCGGATAGGCGAGCCAGCCGGTCTTGGCGAATTCGCCGACGCCGAGCGAGATATTGACGAGGATCGCGCCTGCAACCGTGAGCCAGAAGCTCAGCGAGTTGAGGTAGGGGAAGGCCACGTCGCGCGCGCCGATCTGCAAAGGCACCACGAAATTCATCAGGCCGACAATGAAAGGCATCGCCACGAAGAAGATCATGATCACGCCATGGGCCGTGAAAATCTGGTCATAGTGATGTGGCGGCAGAAAGCCTTCATTGGCGCCGGAGGCCAAAGCCTGCTGCGCGCGCATCATCACGGCATCGGAGAAGCCGCGGAACAGCATCACCAGCGCCAGGACGATATACATGACGCCAATACGCTTGTGATCGACGGAGGTAAGCCAGTCGTTCCAGAGCGGAACCCACTTGCGATAGTAGGTTATGGCGGCGAGAATAGCGAGCGCCCCGCCAGCCACCGCGGCCAAAGTGACCATGATGATTGGCTCGTGATAGGGTATCGCTTCGAGCGTAAGTTTTCCGAACATTTCTATTCTTGCTTTGATTGGAGTGCGAACGACCGCAGTGCCCGGCAGAAAAGCCGGCGGGCGCTACAGCATCGGCAAATCAGTTTTCAAGCTGCGAAAGACGCGGCGGCTGCACGGTGCAGATGATATCGTTCGCCCACTGGCTGAAATCGATGGGCGAAGACTTGCGCAGGCTTGCGCGCGCTTCGCGGATCATCTGCTGACGGTGCATTTCATCATCCAGACAGACGGACTTGCCGTCCCAGCAGCGGTTCACGATATCGTGGAACAGCGCCTTGTCACCATAGTTGAAATATTGCACCGCATGTTTCTCGCTCGGCTGGACCAGCGAGGCATAACGCGCACGATCAAGATCTTCACCCTTGGCGGCAGCCTGTGCCTTGACGTCGGCAACCCACTTGTCAAAACCGGCCTGATCGAAGGCGTGCGCCTTGAAGCGCATCTGGGCGAAGCCCTGACCGCTATAATTGGCCGAAATACCGGCGAAATCGCCTTCCTGATTGGCAATCAGGTGCAGCTTCGTCTGCATGCTGGGCATGGTATAAACCTGGCTGCCAAGCTGCGGGATGAAGAAGGAGTTCATGAGGTTGCTGGAGGTCAGCTTGAAGTTGACCGGCACATTCACCGGCATGGCCATTTCGTTGACCGTGGCTATGCCCTGATCGGGATAGATGAAAAGCCATTTCCAGTCGAGCGCAACGACTTCGACATTGATCGGCTTTACATTCGATTCCAGCGGACGATAGGGATCAAGCTTGTGGGTGCTGATCCAGGTGACCGTTCCGAGAACGACGATGATCGCCATCGGAATGAGCCAGACCGCAAGCTCGATCTTGGTCGAGTGATGCCAGTCGGGCTGGTAATCCGCCTTTTCATTCGTGGCGCGATACTTCCAGGCGAAGAATAGCGTCGCAAGAATGACGGGAACAACCACGAGCAGCATGATGCCGGTCGCAAAAAGGATAAGATCGCGTTCTTCCAGACCGACCTGCCCTTTGGGATCAAGCAGGACCTGGTTCTGGCAACCTGCGAGAAACGCAGAGAGGGCCAATACGGCGAACGAAACGATCGTCCGGGGGGTGCCGTGTTTCATTTGTCTTTCCATCCTGCGCACGGACCGTCAATTCCGGCGCATTCGTCATTTTCCTGGTTTTCGGTAAATTCTGAAAATTCCAAATTTACAGTTATAACGAATATTCCAGTTTGTCACGCCTCTGGAAGAAATTGTGCTGGATCGTAATGTCGCGGCCAAAAGCCGGTCTCTGCATCAATCAAAGCGGTCCTTTTGCAGCATGTCACCTGTTTCTAGATCAAGGAAAACTGCATGACTGGCATTGGGAGGCCTATATGTGAGCCCGAAATCTGGCTGCACGCACCAAAATACTATATGCAATGCGCCCAGACGCGGCGGCTCAATACGACCTCCCCCTCCCTTTTGCAAGGGCAGGCCGGGGAAAAAACGGGATTGTGATGGGTGTCTGATTCCAACATTTGCGTCCCTCGGTTCAGGCATTGAGCAAATTTTGGAATCCAGAAAACCACCAGCAAGTATATGTGTGAGCCGGGATTCAAACATCAAATTCAATCCGCCAGGCTGTCGTGAAACCAGCGACCGGGACAAAGGGGGAAGGATGATTTTCGGAGAACTGCCGCTTGACCGGGCTGAAGATGCCATTCTTGCCCATACGATCAATATCGATGCGCTGAGCCTGCGCAAGGGCACGGTTCTTGCGCGCAGCGATATTGCTGCACTGCGGCAGGCGGGGATAGATCGCGTCCTTGCCGCCCGGCTTGAAAGCGGCGATATCGGCGAAGACGCCGCCGCGCTCGCAATCGGACGCCTGCTCGCCGGCAACGGGATCGAACCCGGCCCTGCCACGATCGGGCGGGTCAATCTCTTTGCTTCGCCAGATGGTGTTTTCTGCACCGACACCGCCGGTATCGACGCCATCAATATGCATGATCCGCGTATATCCGTTGCGACCATACGCAATCACGCGCGTGTCGAAGCGGGGCAGATGGTTGCGACGATCAAGATCATTCCCTTTGCCGTTCCGGGCGTCCTGATCGAAGAAATTCGCGCAGTCGTGCACGGCAGACCGCTTTTACAGGTCGAAAAATTCCGGAATATGCAGGTCGGCCTCATCCAGTCGCGCCTGCCCTCGATCCGCGAAACGGTTCTCGACAGGACGCTGGAGCTTATGCACAAGCGCGTAACCCGCAATGGCGGCGCGGTGGTCACGCAAGAGCGCGTCGCACATCATGACGAGGCGCTTGCGACAGCCATTGCAAAGGTTGGCAGCGCCTGCGATCTCATCGTCATTTTCAGTGCTTCGGCGGTGGCCGATGAAGCCGACATCGTTCCGCGCGCCATCAGGCGCGCCGGGGGTGAGATCCTGCGGATCGGGATGCCTGTCGATCCCGGCAATCTGCTGGTGCTGGGTAAAATGGGGCGCAAATATATCATCGCCGCACCCGGCTCGGCGCGCAGTGCGCGCGAAAACAGCCTAGACCGGGTGCTGGACCGCCTGATGGCCGGAATGGAACTCGACGCGACGCACCTTGCGCGCATGGGGGTCGGCGGGCTGCTGCTATAAAAGCCGGGCACGAGGCCCGGCCTGGAATTATCGTTTCAGCCGGCTCAATTGGCCGGTGCAGCTTCGGCGGGCTTTTTATCGCTATCTGCGGGCGCTGCGTCTGCGGCCGGCAGCGGCACCGGGTTGTCGGACAGCGTGCGCAGATAAGCAATCAGGTCAGCGCGCTCATTATCCTTCTTGTCACCGGCAAAGCCCATGGCTGTACCCTTGATGAAGCCTTTCGGCGAGGTGAGGAACTTGTTGAGATGCTCAAAATCCCACTTGTTGCCAGCCGCGCCGAATTCCTTCATGGCAGCGGAATAGCTGAAACCTTCAACGGAGGCAGCCGGGCGACCCACGACACCCCACAGATGCGGACCAACCTTGTTGGCCCCGCCCTTGTCCCCGGTGTGGCAAGCCTGGCAACGCTTGAAAACCACTTCGCCACGCGCCGGATCGGCACTTTGCAACAGGGTTGCAATTGAAACTTCTTCCTTGGCGGGAGGCGCAGCACTTTCTCCGCCCCCCGAACCTTGGGCTACCTCTATGGCAAAGCCCGGCTTTTCAGGAGCCGGCGAATGAAACAGCGAATCAGACAGAATGCCCGTCGTCATGACAACGAAAACCGTTGCCAGAAATGCCATAATAAATTTGTTATTCCGGGTTGAATTCATCTCCGGTCAGCGCTCCCTCTACCACAACGCTCTCCTAAGCCGGCATGCGAAACCCTTTCAAAAGGCGAAACCTTCTCAAAAAGCTGGCAAATATCTCCCCGGCATCGGGCGGAAACTAGGTCTTTTGCCACAGTGATGCAACACTTATGAGGGAGCAAGCACCCGTGACTCTTTGACACTTTTATCGTTTTTTCCCTGTCGATAAAGGTGGCTTGAAGATACTCAAACAGCATCAGGCAAATGCGTTGGTACTTCTGCCGCCCCGCAAAACGGCGCGTGTCGGGACGAGGCGGAAACCGGTTTTCCTGTCGCAAACCTGCGCAAACGGATATATCCACGTATCATTTCCGCCCAAGAGGCCAAACAAGAGGCACCCCATGCTTCAGACAATGAAAACCCTGACGCTCATTCCGGCCCGGCTGGGCTCCACCCGCCTGCCGAACAAGCCGCTTGCCGATATTTGCGGCAAGCCCATGATCGTGCATGTGGCGGATCGGGCAGCCGCGGCAAAGCTTGGCCGCACGGTGATCGCAACCGACAGTGAAGAGATTTTCAAGGTCGTGGCCGCCCACGGCCATGAAGCGATCATGACGCGCGGAGACCATGAATCCGGTTCCGACCGCATCTATGAAGCACTGGCGAAGCTCGATCCATCGGGCGAAATCGATGCCGTGGTCAATGTGCAGGGCGATCTGCCAACCATCGATCCCGACACGATCCGCCGCGCGCTCCTGCCGCTGGAGGACGGGCCTGCGGATATCGCAACGCTTGGCGTAGAGATCACGGTCGAAGAAGAAAAGACCAATCCGAATGTGGTCAAGATCGTCGGCTCCCCGCTGGCGGGCAATAGGCGCCTGCGCGCGCTTTATTTCACCCGCGCCACCGCGCCTTATGGCGAAGGCCCGCTCTATCATCATATCGGCCTTTACGCCTATCGCCGTTCTGCCCTTGAACGCTTCGTGAAACTTGGGCCATCGCCGCTGGAAAAGCGCGAGAAGCTGGAGCAGTTGCGCGCACTTGAAGCTGGAATGCGCATCGATGTCGAAATCGTGAAGACCGTGCCGCTTGGCGTCGATACGCAGGCCGATCTTGACCGCGCCCGGACATTTTGCAGCCAGGCGGGAACCATTTGACGCCGCACAAATGCGGCGTAAAAGATTCCTGTAGCACAGGGTAACTGACAGGCCGCCGATGAGCGGCATTTGAGAAAGCATGGGTACAATGAAAACCAACAGGATTTCCTTCCAGGGTGAAGCAGGCGCAAACTCCGATACGGCGTGCCGCAACATGTTTCCCGATATGGAGCCTTTGCCGTGCCCGACTTTTGAGGATGCCTTCAATGCGGTTGAAACCGGCGCCGCAGACCTCGCGATGATCCCGATCGAGAACACGCTGGCCGGGCGCGTCGCCGATATTCATTATCTGCTACCGCTGGCCGACATGCACATTGTTGGCGAATATTTCCTGCCGATCCATTTCCAGCTTATGGTGCTTCCGGGTGTCCGGCGCGAGGAAATCAAGACGGTGCACAGCCATATCCACGCGCTCGGCCAGTGCCGCAACGTCATCCGCCAGAACGGCTGGAAGGGTGTGATTGCCGGTGACACGGCAGGGGCCGCGCGCCTCGTCGCCGATGTGAAGGATCGCTCGATGGCGGCACTCGCGCCACGTCTTGCCGCCGATCTCTACGGCCTCGATATTCTGGAAGAAAATGTCGAGGATTCCGAAAACAACGTCACCCGCTTCGTGGTCCTCTCCAAGAACAAGCAGTGGGCGGCGCGGCCTGAAAACGACGAGCGCATTGTGACGACCTTCGTGTTCCGGGTGCGCAACGTGCCCGCCGCACTTTACAAGGCGCTGGGCGGTTTCGCCACCAATGGCGTCAATATGACGAAGCTCGAAAGCTATCAGCTCGGCGGACGCTTCATCGCAACGCAGTTCTATGCCGATATCGAGGGACACCCGGAAGAGCGTTCGGTGCAGCTTGCACTGGAAGAACTGCGCTTCTTCACCAAGGAAGTGCGAATTCTGGGCGTTTACAAGGGAAGCGATATTCGCGGTACGCAGCTACTGGCTGCCGAATAATCAGCCTGCATCATAAGCCCAGGCCTTTATCAGATGGGTTGCGATGGCNCCNCATGCGGCACCCGCAACCCATTTTCATGGGTACCTTCCAGCATGGTGCGCACTTCCGCCTTCGAGAACCAGCGGCCATCTTCCAGTTCCGAGCGGTCGACAGTGAAATCGTCACTGAGAACTTCGGCATGGCAGCCGATCATCAGCGAATAGGGAAACGGCCAGGGCTGGCTCGCGTGATAGGCGACACGGCCGATCGCCAGTTTCATTTCCTCAAAACTTTCCCGGCGCACGGCGGCTTCGATCGTTTCGCCATGCTCGATTAAGCCCGCGAGACAAGAATAGGAGCCGGCCACGAAATGGGGGCCACGGGCCAGAATGCATTTTTCGCCGCGCACTGGCAGCATGATCGCCACCGGATCGGTGCGCGGAAAATGTTCCGCACCGCACTGGGGACATAGACACTTGGCACCGCCTGCGCGCATTTCGGTTTTCGTGCCGCAACGTCCGCAGAAACGGTGACTTTCATGCCATGCGGTCAGCGCCGCAGCTTGCGCCAGCGCGCCCAGAAGGTCAGCCGGGACCAGCCCTTCCGTATAGACACTGCGATAGTCCTGCAGGCGGAAAGGCGCTGGCAGAGCCTCCGGGTAGAGGGTGGCCGTCAGAGCCACGAGGGGCGTGCCGTCCTGAAGGCCAAGCAGAACCGGCTCGCAAAGATCGAGCACGAATTGATGCGCTTCCTCCAGAGAAAACAGCGCACGCGGCGCGTCTTCCTGCCCATAATCAAGCAGCAGCTTGTGGTCGCCCAGAATCATTATCCGTGTTTCAGGAAGTTCCAGCGCCGTGAAAGCAGAATCATCCGGCCGCTTTTCGGATAGCCGCTCGATGCGGTTTCCGGCAAAACCGACAAAACGGCTCGGTTCCATTTCCGGCAGGTCGTAGAGGCGAAAAGCCATGAGCGTCTCTCGAAAGGATTTTGGGAGATCAGAGTGCCGCGCGAACCTCGGCAATGAGTTTCTGGGCGTCTTTCTCGTCATAGGTCTCGCGGACGCCATGCCCCCAGACCGGGCCTGGCCAGCCCGCATCGCCCTCATTGCGGGCGATGACATGCACGTGCAACTGCCGCACCACATTGCCGAGCGCGCCGGTATTGATCTTCTGGCACGCGGTTACTGTCTTGAGCGCGTGCGCAACAATGCCTGCCTCGAAAGTCAGCATGGTCTGGTCGAGCGGTGTCATCTGGTGAATTTCGGTGAGGCCGGGGCGGCGCGGCACCAGGATAAGCCATGGCCAGCGCCGGTCATTCATCAGCCGAAGCTCGCACAGGCCGAGCCTGGCGACATAAAAAGTGTCGGCATGGAGCCGTTTATCGAGCACGAATTGTTCCATAGGCCGATTCTTACCAGTTTTTTTCGTTCAGCGCTTGCTTTTTGCGCGATGATTGACGATATGCAAACTGGGAGGTTGGTGGTGGACGAGCCACTCGCCAACCGGGTCAGGTCCGGAAGGAAGCAGCCCTAACGAGCCACGGCACGGGTCATCGTGCCAGCCTCCCACCCTTTCTCTTTACCCGATGACTGTTGATGGATTGCCTCTTTGGTTGACGGCAATCACAGGACCGGTTCAAACTGGAAACAGAGAAAGAAGCGAATGGAGAACGGAAGGGTCGCATGGACACACAATCCGCCGATGGCGCCTATCGCGTTCTAGCCCGCAAATATCGCCCGCAGAATTTCGATGATCTCATCGGCCAGGAGCCGATGGTGCGCACGCTGCGCAATGCGTTCGAGACGGGCCGCATCGCACAGGCCTGGATGCTTACCGGCGTGCGCGGGGTCGGCAAGACCACGACGGCACGTATTCTGGCGCGCGCGCTCAATTACAAGACCGATACGGTCGATCAGCCAACGATCGATCTTTCCACACCGGGCGAGCATTGCCAGGCGATCATGGAAGGCCGCCATGTCGATGTCATCGAGATGGACGCGGCCTCGCATACAGGCATCGACGACATTCGCGAGATCATCGAGCAGGTCCGCTATCGCCCGGTTTCAGCGCGCTACAAAGTCTATATCATCGACGAAGTGCACATGCTTTCCACCGCCGCCTTCAACGGGTTGCTGAAGACGCTGGAAGAGCCGCCGCCGCACGTCAAGTTCATCTTCGCCACCACTGAAATCCGCAAGGTTCCGATCACGGTCCTGTCGCGCTGCCAGCGTTTCGATCTGCGCCGCATCGAATCGGGCACGCTGGCGCAGCATCTGCGCCGCATCGCGGAAGCCGAAAAGATCGAGGTGGACGACGCATCGCTCGCCATGATCGCACGCGCGGGCGAAGGGTCTGCGCGTGATTCGCTGTCGATCTTCGATCAGGCGATTGCGCATGGTGCGGGCAGCGTCACAGCGGAAGCCGTGCGTTCCATGCTGGGCCTTGCCGACCGTGCCCGTATCATCGACCTGTTTGAAATGCTGATGCGCGGCGATGTGGCTGGCGCGCTCACCGAATTTCGCGCGCAATATGATGTGGGCGCCGACCCTTCGGTGGTGCTGACCGATCTTGCCGATTTCAACCATCTGGTGACGCGCCTGCGTTTCACGCCGGATGTGGCCGAGGATGTGTCGCTGTCGGAAGATGAGCGCGTGCGCGGACGCGAATTCGCACAGACACTTTCCATACGCGCGCTCTCACGCACCTGGCAGATGCTGCTCAAGGGCATTGCGGAAGTGGATACGGCGACGAGGCCGGTTCAGGCGGCTGAAATGCTTTTGATCCGCCTTGCCCATGCTGCCGACCTGCCAACGCTGGACGAGGCGATCCGTGGTCTCGACAATGGTTCGGTTTCTGCACCGCGTCCGCAGCCTTCCGCAACACCGCGGCCAAATGGCGGCAGTGCGCCGCAAGCGCATGGGGCCGCCGATGCCGTCGGTTCTTCAGCACTTGCACCGGCAGCCGGTGGACCGGCCACGGCCATGCGCATTGTGGAAACGCCGCCGATCCAGGTTTCCGCACCAAAACCATCTGAAGCGGCGCCGCAGCCTTCCGTACCGATCAACAGCTTGCAGGATATCGTTGCGCTTGCCGATAAATATCGCGACATGCAGTTCAAGATTCTGGTCAAAAACTGTGTGCGTCCGGCATCGATTGCGCCGGGGCGGCTGGAAATCGGCTTGACGGACGATGCGCCGAAATCGCTGCCGAGTGATATTGCACAGCATCTTCTGAACTGGACCGGCATTCGCTGGGTGGTGACGGTGGCGCGCGACGTTGCGGGCCAGACCATTGCCGAAGCGGAAGCCGAACGCCGCGACAATCTGGTGACGGACGCCCGCGCCGACCCCGATGTGGCGGCCATTCTCGCGGCTTTTCCCGGCGCGAAGATCATAGACGTACGCATTGCTGTGCCGGATAAGAGCAAAGACGAGGATATCGACCTCGACGCCGTGGCGGAAGTGCCGGACGTTCTGCCTGAAGACGACTGAATGACGCAATGATGGAGTGAACCCATGCGTGACATGATGGGCATGATGAAACAGGCGAAGGAATTGCAGGCCAAGATGAAGGCCATGCAGGACGAAATCGCCACGATGGAAGCCTCGGCCTCTTCGGGCGGTGGCCTGGTGACGGTCACGCTTTCCGGCAAGGGCACCCTGTCGGCGCTGAAGATCGACCCGTCGCTGATGAAGGAAGACGAGGTGGAAATCCTCGAAGACCTTATCATCGCCGCCCATAACGACGCCAAGGCGAAGCTCGAAGCCGCCATGGCCGAGAAGACGCAATCGCTGACAGCCGGCCTGCCGATCCCTCCGGGGTTTAAGCTGCCGTTTTGATTGTTAGGGGAGTAGGGGAATAAGGGAATAGGGGAGTATGTTTGGTTGGCTGATTGCCGCCATGCCGCATCCTCCCAAATTCCCGTTCCCTACCCCCTTACTCCCCTATTCCCTTACTCCCTTACAAAAAATGTCCAAACGAATAGCCGGTCCTGAAATCGAACGTCTGATCCAGCTTCTGGCCCGCGTGCCGGGGCTCGGACCGCGCTCGGCCCGCCGTGCGGCGCTGCATCTCATCAAAAAGAAGGAAGCGCTTCTGGTGCCGCTTGGCGGCGCCATGCAGGAGGCCGCTGAAAAGGTGCGCATCTGTTCGTGTTGCGGCAATGTCGATACGTCCGACCCGTGCACGATCTGCACCGATGAGCGCCGCGATCCGGCAACTTTGATTGTCGTGGAGGACGTATCCGATCTCTGGGCGCTGGAGCGGGCAGACACAATGAATGTGCGCTATCATGTATTGGGTGGCCGCCTGTCACCGCTCGATGGCATCGGCCCGGACGATCTCAACATCAAGGGGCTGGTGGAGCGGGTTGCAAGCGGCGCCATCAAGGAAGTGATCCTCGCGGTCAACGCCACTGTCGAAGGCCAGACGACCGCCCATTACATCACAGACCAGCTATCGAATTTCGATGTGCGCGTGACACGGCTTGCCCATGGCGTTCCCGTTGGCGGCGAACTTGACTATCTGGATGAAGGCACGCTTGCTGCTGCGTTACGGGCGCGAACCACGCTTTAATTTCGGGAGAAGTGCATGGCAGCCGGACATTGGAAGCATAGCCTGAAGATTGTTCTCGGACTGGTTGCCGGTCTTGCCCTTTCTCTGGCCATTTCTCCCGCCCTTTCTCCCGCCATTGCCGCACCGTCGAAGGCGCAGGTTGAAAGCCAGTATCGCCATTGGCTTGAGACGGATATCTGGCCGGAAGCAAAAGCTGCGGGCGTCTCTCGTGCTGCTTTCGACCAGGCTTTTGCCGGGGTCTCGATCAACTGGAAACTGCCCGATCTCGTCATTCCCGGCGAAAAGCCGTCAACGCCGAAAGAACAGAAACAGGCGGAGTTTGGTGCGCCCGGCAAGTATTTCAATACAAAGACCATTGCGTCTGTCACAAGCGGCGGCAAGGCGCGCTATGGTCAATATGCCAGCCTCCTGAAGCGCATCGAACAGAAATATGGCGTTCCGGGGCCGATTTTGCTTGCCGTATGGGGCCGCGAATCCGGTTTCGGCACGGTCAGGATTCCCTATAATGCCTTTGAGGTTCTAGGCACCAAGGCCTTTATGGCGACACGCAAGGACATGTTTCGCAAGGAACTGATCGCCGCACTCCAGATTGCCTCCAAAGGCTATATCGATGAAACCGCCATGAAAAGCTCGTGGGCGGGTGCGCTTGGCCAGCCGCAATTCATGCCGACGTCTTATCTGAAACACGCCGTCGATTTCGATGGCGATGGCAAGCGTGACATCTGGAATTCAGTGCCCGACGCACTTGCCTCCATTGCCAATTATCTGAAGCTGCATGGCTGGCGGAAAGGGCGTGACTGGGGCTTTGAGGTGAATGTACCGCAAAACGTGTCCTGTTCTCTGGAAGGCCCGGATCAGGGCAAGACGATTGCCGAATGGGCAAGGCTCGGCATTACACGGGCCAATGGAAAGCCGTTCCCGGCCAGCGAAATGAAAGGCGAAGGTTATCTCCTCATGCCTGCCGGGCGTTACGGCCCGGCTTTCATCGTGACACCGAATTTCTATGTGCTCAAAGATTACAATATGAGCGATCTCTATGCGCTCTTCATCGGCCATGTCGGGGATCGCATCGCCTATGGCGCCGGTGATTTCAGCCATGGATGGGACGATGTCGGCTCCATGTATCGTTCCGATATCGGCGCAATGCAAAAACGCATGCAGGCCCAGGGCTATGATGTCGGCAAACCGGATGGCCTGCCCGGTTTCAAGACACGTCGCTCGATCGGTATATGGCAGGCCAAAAACGGCTCTCCATCCACTTGCTTCCCATTATCAAATATGCTTAATAGAATTAAGTAATTTATATTTATATATTATTAATTTAGGGAATACTTTTGTCTTCGTCTGTAGATGTTGCCATAAATACGAATGATACATTTAATCACATTCGTATTGTTAATGGTATCGGCGTAGGGCTTTGCTTTTCAAGGTTCCTTTTATTTTGCGCCGAGTTTATTCAACACCCGAAGAAACATAAGATTTCTCTTATTCATTTCGGGTGGCTGTTTTTTTCTTTCACCATGGTCATAGCTTACTGGTGGAGCATTCTTAATGAAAGTTCCAATTCACTCTATGGGCCGCCATTATATATAGTAAGTCTACTAAATATATTCTACTTGTACTTTATAATTGTTATTCTGACACCAGAAGATATTGATGAATATAGGGGATATGAAAGATATTTCATATCAAGAAGATTATGGGTATTTTCATTTATAATATTATTCATAATACTAAATGATGTTTATGAAGTCATTAATAGAAATGATAATTATTATGCTCCGACGTATATAATATTTAATGCTATACTTCTATTCATTAAAATACGAATTAAAAATAAGTATATTCATATTTCTTTACTATTTTTTGTTGAATATAATTTATATTGTGGATCTAATTTTTAATCAATAGTGAAAATCTACCCTGTCTTCCATAATATATCTTGATAGCATTTCTATTGCCTTGGTTTTATAGCGATCATTGTGCATCAGCATGAGAAACTGGCGCTGCGGGAGAGCAAAATCAGCTTTTACCAGCGCTCCGGCTATAAGATGCGGCGCGGCGACGAGTTCCGATATGGCGGTCACGTAATGACCGGAGCGTACCGCCGAACAGATGGCTTCGTTCGACGGCAATTCCAGTGCGACATTCAGCCTTGCCGGATCGTAGCCGGAAGCGCGGATCGCATCCTCGAACACGCTGCGCGTGCCTGAGCCCTGTTCGCGCGATATCCAGTTCCCTTCAAAAAGCCGGTCCCAGGTAAGTTTGCCGCTTCTACTCCAGGCATGGTCAGGCCGTGTAACCAGAATGAGCCGGTCAGTCGCAACCTTGGCAATGGAAAGCGATGGCACCTGTACGGAGCCTTCCACAAAGCCGATATCGGCAGCCCCTTCCTGCGTTGCCCCGGTTACGCTCTCCGTGTTTCCCAATGTCAGGCGCACATCGATCAGCGGAAAGGCGGCATGAAACCGCGCCAGAAAGGGCGGCAGCCAATAGCTGGCGATGGTCTGGCTGGCGTGAATGGCGAGAAAGCCGCGCTTGCCGCCGCCAAGCTCCGACAACATGCGCTCGGCTGAAAGCGCACGCGCAAGCGTTGCGCGAGCCTCATCCAGAAACATGCGCCCGTCGCCGGTAAGTTCTATTCGCCGCCCGATGCGGTTGAAAAGCGTTGCACCATAGCGCTCTTCAAGATTGCGAATGGCGGAACTCACCGCCGATGGCGTGAGATGCAGGGCTTCCGAAGCGCGCGTCAGGTGTTCACGCTCGGCCACCTCGATGAAAATTCGCAATTGCTCCAGCGTCATAACCGTAACCGTTCGATTTTATCGAATGATTTATGCCATATTATGCGATGGAATGAATAGAAAAATTCGGGCATCTGATCGGAAAATAATTCCCCCTCAATGTGAAATGCCGAAGATGACATACTCAAAAATCCAGAATATCCTCCCCGGACTTGGCTTAAGCGTCGCCATTACCGCCGCCGCAATGGTGCTAGAGAAAATCGAGGAGCATTATGCGGGGCGGGCATGGCTGGAAGCGCTTGTGATTGCAATCCTTTTGGGAACTGCTGTGCGCAGCCTGGCCCGCCCCGGCCCGCGGTTCAACAAGGGCATCAATTTTTCCGCCAAGCTGCTTCTGGAAATTGCCGTCGTGCTTCTCGGTGCATCGATCAGCGCCAGCGCGGTCATCGAGGCCGGCTCCGGCCTCATTTTCGGCATTGCGGCGGTGGTCGCCGTGGCGATTACGCTGAGCTATGGCATCGGGCGCCTGCTTAAACTTCCCCATCGCATGGCGGTTCTGGTGGCCTGCGGCAATTCCATTTGCGGCAACTCGGCAATCGCCGCCATGGCACCGGTCATCGGCGCAGAGAGCGAAGACGTTGCCGCTTCCATCGCCTTCACGGCAATTCTCGGCGTGATCGTCGTTCTCACCCTGCCCTTGCTGGTGCCGCTGCTCGGCCTTTCCTTTACGCAATATGGCATTCTGGCGGGCCTTACCGTCTATGCCGTTCCGCAGGTTCTGGCCGCAACCGCGCCGGTTTCACTCCTCAGCGTGCAGCTCGGCACGCTGGTAAAGCTTGTGCGCGTGCTGATGCTTGGCCCGGTCATTCTGGTCTTCGCCCTGATTTCGGGCAACAAGAATGCTGACGTGAAGCCCGGCTTCTTTCAGCTTGTACCCTGGTTCATCATCGGCTTTCTCGCCATGATGGCGCTGCATTCGCTGCATCTGATCCCCGAAGCAATCCTGCCCGCCATCCAATATGCCTCGATGCTTCTCACCATCATTTCCATGGCGGCCCTCGGCCTCGGTGTCGATATCCGCTCGGTGGCGTCGGCAGGCGGCAGGGTGACGCTGACCGCCATTCTATCCCTGATTGCACTTTGCTGCATCAGCCTCGGCCTCATCCATATGCTGGGTGTAGCGTGAGAGATTTCAGATCTTGAGCAAATCCAGAAGCGGATCAAAGGAATAAAGCGCCCCCGCCTCAACGGACCACGCAGAAGTTCGCAATCAAGACGCGCCGGAGAGAAGACCCCTACGTGATAATGAACGGCTTCCGACAAATCATACTGCTTGAACAGGATTGCCGCTTACGCGCTAGAGCGCATCCCGAAAAGTGTGAAACGGTTTTCGGAAAAGATGCGCGTCAAAACAAAGGATTAGAGCGCCGATCTGATTCAATCAGATCGAAACGCGCTCTAACAGCAAACCGGCTTGATAACAAAATATGGCTTTATTCTATCATCAAGGTCTCTAAGGCTGCCTGCGACTTCCATCGTCCTCCCGATACGAAAAAGCCCGCCGAATGGCGGGCTTTTCCATGTTCAGTCGAAGCGGGAAAAATCAGTTCTTTTCCTGCTTCTTCAGGGCAGCGCCGAGAATGTCGCCGAGCGAAGCGCCGGAGTCGGACGAACCGTACTGAGCGACTGCTTCCTTTTCTTCAGCGATTTCGAGCGCCTTGATCGAGACCTGCAACTTGCGGGTCTTCTTGTCGAAGGCGATGACGCGGGCGTCAACCTTCTGACCGACCGTGAAGCGTTCCGGACGCTGTTCGTCGCGGTCACGCGACAGATCCGAACGGCGGATGAAGCTGTCGAGGTCGTGATCGACCAGACGGACCTCAAGGCCACCATCGGTAACGGCGGTCACTTCGCAGGTGACGACGGCATTCTTGCGCAGTTCGCCGGAAGCTGCTGCTTCGCCGACCTTGTCGCCGGAAAGCTGCTTGATGCCGAGCGAGATGCGTTCCTTCTCGACATCAACGTCGAGAACGACAGCCTTGACCACTTCACCCTTGTTGTACTCTTCGATGACCTGTTCGCCCGGACGGTTCCAGTCGAGGTCGGAGAGGTGAACCATGCCGTCAACGTCGCCGTCGAGGCCGATGAACAGGCCGAATTCGGTCTTGTTCTTGACTTCGCCTTCAACGACGGTACCGACAGGGTACTTCTGGGCAAAGGTCGTCCACGGATTGTCGAGGGTCTGCTTGAGGCCGAGCGAGATACGGCGCTTGACCGGATCAACTTCGAGCACAACGACTTCGACTTCCTGCGTGGTGGACAGAATCTTGCCCGGATGGACATTCTTCTTGGTCCACGACATTTCGGAAACGTGGATGAGGCCTTCGATGCCCGGCTCGATTTCGACGAACGCACCGTAATCGGTGATGTTCGTGACGGTGCCGGTGATCTTTTTGCCGATCGGGTACTTCGCGCCGATACCATCCCAAGGATCGCTCTCAAGCTGCTTCATGCCGAGCGAGATACGATGGGTTTCCTGGTTGATGCGGATGATCTGCACCTTGACCGTCTGGCCGATGGTGAGGATTTCCGACGGATGGTTGACGCGGCGCCATGCCATGTCGGTCACGTGCAGGAGACCGTCAATGCCGCCGAGGTCGACGAACGCACCGTAATCGGTGATGTTCTTGACGACGCCTTCAACGACCTGACCTTCTTCAAGGTTCTGGACGATTTCCGAACGCTGTTCCGCACGGCTTTCTTCAAGAACGGTACGGCGCGAGACAACGATGTTGCCGCGGCGCTTGTCCATCTTGAGGATTTCAAACGGTTGCGGGACGTGCATGAGTGGGGTGACGTCGCGGATCGGACGGATATCGACCTGGCTGCGCGGCAGGAAGGCAACAGCACCATCGAGGTCGACGGTGAAACCACCCTTGACCTGATTGAAGATGACACCATCGACGCGCTCGCCATTGGCAAACTTCTGCTCGAGCTTGACCCAGCTTTCTTCGCGGCGTGCTTTTTCGCGCGACAGGACAGCTTCGCCCAGAGCGTTTTCGATACGCTCGACGTAAACTTCCACTTCGTCGCCCGGCTTCAGCGTGCCGTCTTTGCCCTTTGCGCCAAATTCCTTCAACGGCACGCGACCTTCGACCTTCAGACCGGCGTCGATGATCGCCATGTCCTTTTCGATGGCGACGATGCGGCCCTTGACGACATAGCCTTCAGCAAGATCATGTTCCGCAAAGGATTCTGCCAGCAGGGACTCGAAATCTGCGCGGGTAGGGTTGGATTGAGACATGTATACTCCTGGTGCATCCGGAATAGCCATCGGATGCGGCGCCGGGGGTTAGTGTTGAACTATGCCAGACCTCCGCTCCGTCCATTCGGACAACCGGCGCGTGGAACGCGAAGTCAGGCTTTTCAGTATGAGTGCAGCCTATATAGGGCCGAACTCCAGATTATCCAGCATTTCAGGGCATAATATTGTCCGAAAAGCGCCAAAACTTATCGGTTTTATCCCCTATGCTGCGCCAAAGCGTGATCGATCAGCTTTTTTGCCGCCAGAAATGCCGCTTCTATACTCATTTCACTCGTATCTAGCAAGTGGGCGTCTTCAGCGGGCCGCAAGGGGGAATCGGTGCGGTTCATGTCGCGCTCGTCGCGCTTTTTGAGGTCTGCCAGAATTTCGGCAAAATCTGCCGTGTCGCCCCTGGCCAGAACCTCGTCGAAGCGGCGCCTGGCGCGAACTTCCGGCGAAGCGGTGACGAAGAGCTTTATCGCCGCATCCGGGCAGACCACGGTGCCGATATCGCGCCCGTCGAGCACGCTCGATGGCAGGGCATTGGCGAAATGGCGCTGCGCTTCCACAAGCGCGCGGCGCACAGCGGGCATGACGGCCACTTTCGACGCCGCCTCGCCGATGGCATGGGCGGAAAGCACGGCCTTGTCCATTGCAAGCAGGTCAAGGCTGAGCGCGGCATCGGTGGCGAGCGCCTCGTCGTCAAGGGGTAATCCCTTGTCGAGAAGCGCCTTGGCGACCGCGCGATAGGTCAGGCCCGTATCGAGATGCGGCATCCCGTAATGTGTCGCGATCCGCCGGGCAAGGGTTCCCTTGCCCGAGGCGGCCGGTCCGTCAATGACGACAATGAACGGGGCGACGACGAACGATTTCATTCTGCACCGCTTTCGGCAATCTTCGCCCCCAGCCCCGCCATCATGCCCATGAATTCCGGGAAAGAGGTGGCGATCATGGTGCTGTCATCCACCGTAACCGGCTTTTCCGATGCAAGGCCCATGACGAGGAAACTCATCGCGATGCGGTGGTCGAGGTGGGTTCCAACCGTGCCACCGCCCAGCCCCTTGCCGCCGGGGCGGCCACGAACCGTCAGCGACATCTCGCCTTCGGTACAATCGACACCATTGGCTTCAAGGCCGCGCGCAACGGCCGCCAGACGATCCGATTCCTTGACGCGCAGTTCATCGAGACCGTCCATCACGGTTTCGCCTTCCGCAAAAGACGCGGCAATGGCCAGAACCGGATATTCATCGATCATCGAAGGCGCACGTTCCGGCGGAACGACAACGCCTTTCAGCTTCGAGGCCTTGACGCGCAGATCGGCGACATCCTCGCCGCCGGCAAGGCGTGGATCGATGATCTCGATATCCGCCCCCATTTCCTGCAACGTCAGGATCAGGCCGGTGCGGGTCGGGTTCATCAGCACATTGCGGATGGTGACGTCCGAACCTTCGACCAGAAGGGCGGCCACCAGCGGAAAAGCCGTTGACGAGGGATCACCCGGCACGTCGATGGTCTGGCCGGTAAGCTTGCCCTGGCCGACAATACGGATATGGCGCACACCATCCTTATCGGTTTCAACCGTCAGGTCTGCGCCAAAGCCTTGCAGCATCTTTTCCGTATGATCGCGCGTCATGACCGGCTCGATCACGGTGGTGACGCCCGGGGTGTTAAGACCAGCGAGCAGAACGGCGGATTTCACCTGTGCGGAAGCCATCGGCACGCGATAGGCGATCGGGTTGGCCGTCCTTGGGCCAATCAGCGTCAGCGGCATCCGGTCGCCTTCGGCGGCCTCAACCTGAACACCCATTTCACGCAGCGGGTTCAGCACGCGGCCCATCGGGCGCTTGGAAAGCGAGGCATCGCCGATAAAGGACGTCTTCATATCATACGTGCCGACGAGGCCCATGGTCAGGCGCGCGCCGGTTCCGGCATTGCCGAAATCAAGCGGCGCTTCGGGCTGCAACAGGCAGCCATTGCCGACACCATTGATGATCCAGACATCGCCTTCCTTGCGAATCCTGGCACCCATGGCCTGCATGGCACGCCCGGTGTTGATAACGTCTTCGCCCTCAAGCAGGCCGGTGATGCGGGTTTTACCCGATGCAAGGCCACCAAACATGAAGGAGCGGTGGGAAATGGATTTATCGCCCGGAATGCGGATTTCGCCCGTAAGTGCCTGCGAATGGCGGGCGGTTGCTGGTTTCGGGCATGCGGAATGGGACATGGATTTTTCACAGTCACATTTTGGCGCGGACACGCGCCGGGATTGAGAGATAAGCGCAGTCTTCCTAGCATAGTAATATTGTGTGGTCATCCGTGAATAAGCGGCGCAGACGACACGCTGTGCGAAGAGTCTGCATATACTGGCGTGTTTCGCTTTGACAAACGCGCCAAATTGCGTTTATGGACCGGACAACACTGTAAAAGCGCGCCCTACGCCCGCTTTAACCACTTGTCCGGCATTTCAATTGACTGCACAGTGGGATGACGATACCGGGCAGATCGACAGACAGGCAATGTCTGAAGGCTGCGGGCAAAACGGGAAACAGATATCAAGGCGTGGAGTGCCGGCGGCACCACAGGGAATTAAAAACTCGCGAGGCTAAACGTGGCAAAAGCTGAACTTGGTACCAAGCGTATCGACCCGGAAACCGGCAAGAAATTTTACGATCTTAACCGCGATCCGATCATTTCGCCTTATACCGGCATTTCCTATCCGCGCTCCTACTTTGAAGCGACGGTAGAAAGCCGCGCGGCTGAAGAGGAAGCCGAAGAGGAAGAACTGGATACGGCGCTGGAAAAGCCTGAATTCGTCTCGCTCGAAGATGCCGATGACGAAACAAAGGGCAGCGACGACCTGCCGGATCTCGACGATGATGTCGATCTGGGTGACGACGATGACGACACCTTCCTCGAAGAAGAGGAAGACGAGGACGACGACGTGTCGGGCATCCTCGGCGGTGGCGTCGGCGGTGACGACGAAGAAGGCTGATTCAATCGCGGATGCGAGCCTGAAGATTTTTGCGAGGCGGCCTTCGGGTCGCCTCGTTTCGTTTCGAGCGCATCCCACAGGGGCACCAGGCGTGATCTTGTGAATTATTTTCGGCAGATGTGAAAAGAGTTGCGATTTAGCTCTTGATCTTCTGACAAACGCCATTTAATAAGCCGCCACACCGGGCAGCAAGTCCTGCCTGATGAACCTCGAAAGAAGCCTGATGGGGCCATAGCTCAGCTGGGAGAGCGCCTGCATGGCATGCAGGAGGTCAGCGGTTCGATCCCGCTTGGCTCCACCAAATTTCCCTCCTTTTTGATTGAGATTTTTGAAGCGACCTTTATGCGTTCAGGTTAACGCGCGGCGTTCCGTAGCATGATCCCGAAAGGGGTAAGCGGTTTTCGGAATCATGCTGAAACAAAAACTTGATCCAAAGTCGTTACGCTCCAACGAAAATCCGATCTCGACTTTCTCCACAATATTGCTAGAAATATTTTAACAGCAATATTCGAGATTACTTAAATGAAAAGACTTCCTGATTTTGATGGCCTGCGCTTTGTACTATGTCTCGGAATTGCCTGTTTTCATTATTCCTTTCGGATTCCGGTGAAGAATGAAGCACTTCAGGGATTTATATTAACATTTGCTTATTTTACCGATGTCTTTTTTATCGTATCCGGCCTGTTTCTCGCTCGTCGTCGCAATTACATCTGGGATGCCCGTCATTATGTGGCTTTCGTGGGCAAGCGGCTGGCGCGAATCTATCCGCTGCATGTGGCGGCATTCTCCTGTTACGCACTTTTGTCGATCCTGACGGCCAAGGGGCTGCTTCACCCGTCAACCCCACCGAATATGAGCTGGTGGGATGGCCTGACCCAGCTTCTGCTTATTCATGACTGGGGCATGGGAAAGACATTTTCCTACAATTATGTAAGCTGGTCGCTGAGCGCGCTGTTTTTCATGTATCTGGCCTTTCCGTTTTTCGACCTCCTGTGCAGGCGGCTTGGCAACGGGGTGCTTGCGGTCGTTGTCGTGGCCGCGCTTGGCGGGGAGTATCTGGCCGGGCTGCTTGGCGCCTCCACGATCACGCGCATCCAGTTAGCCGATATCGGGGTTTTCCGCACGCTGCCATCCTTCCTGTTCGGCATGTGGATTGCTCACAGCCAGCCCACCCGGATGCCAAAATGGTCAATCCGGGCGGGTCTTGCCATCTGTCTGGCCATATTCCTGTTCTGTCATCCGGCAAACAGCACAGACGGGAACGGCACACTGGAAGGCCCGTGGCGCCTTGGTTTCCTCTATTGCTGTACCTATCTGCTTTATGCGGCCAGCACGCAGAATATTTCTACGCCGTTTCGCTGGAATATTTTCGTGAAAAATGCCCGCTACAGCTTCACCATCTTCATTCTTCACCCGCTGGTGGCGCTGTTCTTCTTCAAAGCCACCCCGGAGCAGTGGGGGGAGACGACGGCTGGTGCGCTCATGCTTATTGGCGCAGGCGCTTTCGCGAGTGTGTTGACCGCTATTGCGGCTTACCATCTATTTGAAAATCCGGTCCACCGCTGGCTGGTGACGCGGATTGACCAGTGGCTGAACCGGGAGGAGCCTCAGCCGGCAGTCCTCTCACACACGGGGTCCGCCTGAGCTTTTTCAAGCAGGCTCCGCAGCCGCATGGCATGAATACAATCTCCAATAATAGAAAGTTTCTGTATTTTTGAAAATAGTATCCTAATTTAGAATTAATATAGTTTGTTGAATTTTATAGAGTTTGTTTATTTATGTTTATATTTATTGCGCACCATAACCAAAGGAATTTTATTATGAAATACAGATTTATCTTTTTGCTTGGCATCGCATCAGTTTTCACCATGCCAGCCATGGCGGAAGTGCTTCATTTCAAGGCAGAACTGACGCCGCAGGCCGAAGTTCCGGCTGTGCACAATTCCAGAGGCAAAGGGTCTGTCGAGGTGCACTTCGATACCAGGACGAGGCGCCTTGTATGGCAGAGCGAACAATCGGGCCTTTCCGGCCCGGCAACAATGGCGCACTTCCATGGTCCGGCCGATCCGACAAAGAACGCGAATGTTCAGATTCCTGTTTCTGCCGGTCAACTCGGTCATAAAGGCAGGGGCGATGTGAAGCTGACCAATGAACAGGCGAAGCAACTGATGGACGGGCTTTGGTACTTCAATTATCACACGAAAGCGCACCCCGGCGGTGAAATTCGCGGACAAGTTCTGCGTGTGAAGCAATAATAGTCACATCGCTTTCATTCACGTTGTCCCGGAACGCATCAGGCATTTCGGGACAATGTCCTTTGCAGCATCACATACCGATAGTTTTCGCAAAGCCTATGGACGTGCCTGAAAGTCTCTCATAGAAAATATTGGAATGAGTTGATGAACCCTCATCGGCTCAGCTTGATTTCTGGGAGGAATGATGAGCACCGAGGCGATCTCCAGACAGTCTTCGCATGACAATCCGCTGTGGCAACCGGATGGCGCGCGCATTGCGGCCAGCAATCTCGAACAATTCCGCATTCGCGCCGAACGGCATACCGGCCTCAGCCTGCCGGATTATGCCGCGCTGCATCGCTGGTCTGTAGAGGATCGCGCCGGGTTCTGGCAACTTGTATGGGATTTCTGCGCGGTTATCGGAGAGCGTGGCAATACGGCCCTTACCGACAGGGGCCATATGCGCGCGGCAAAATTCTTCCCCGAGGCGCGGCTCAACTTTGCCGAAAACCTGTTGCGCCACAAGGGCGATGGGGAGGCCATTGTCTTTCGCGGGGAGAATAAGGTCGAGCGCCGCCTGACCTGGAACGATCTTCATGCGCTGGTCTCGAAGCTACAGCAATTCATGCTTTCCGAGGGTGTGCAGCCGGGCGACCGTGTGGCGGGCATGATGCCCAACATGCCGGAGGCGGTGGCGCTGATGCTGGCGGCCTCGTCCATCGGTGCGGTCTGGTCGTCATGCTCGCCGGATTTTGGCGTGCAGGGCGTGCTTGACCGTTTCGGCCAGATCGAGCCGAAACTGTTCTTCGCCTGCGATGGCTACTGGTATAATGGCAAGCGCATCGCGGTTGCCGACAAGGTGGCTGAAGTGACGGCAAAACTGCCGGGACTGAAGCGCGCGGTCATCGTCACCTATCTTGGCGAAGCGGAAGCCGTCGCCGACAAGGCGGAAAAGGGCATTGCACTTTATGCGGCGCTGGAGCCATTCAAGGCCAAGCCCGTGGAATTCACGCAGCTTCCCTTCGATCATCCGCTTTATATCCTGTTTTCGTCGGGCACGACCGGCATTCCGAAATGCATCGTGCATCGGGCTGGCGGCGTGCTGCTGCAACACCTGAAGGAACATCGCCTTCATGCCGACCTGCGCGATGGCGACCGCTTCTTCTATTTCACCACCTGCGGCTAGATGATGTGGAACTGGCTGGCTTCTGGCATCGCCTCCGGCGCCACGCTTATGCTCTATGACGGCTCGCCCTTCTATCCGGACGGCAATGTGCTGTTCGATTATGCCGCTGCTGAGGGCATGACCTATTTCGGCACGTCGGCAAAATTCATCGATGCCGTGCTGAAAGCGGGATTGAAGCCCGGAGAAACGCACGACCTTTCGGCTCTGCGCACCATTTCCTCCACCGGCTCGCCGCTGTCGCCGGAAGGCTTTGCCTTCGTCTATGATGCGATCAAGAAGGATGTGCATCTCGCCTCCATTTCGGGCGGAACGGACATTGTGTCCTGCTTCGTGCTGGGCGTTCCGACCGAGCCTGTCTGGCAGGGCGAGATACAGGGTGCCGGGCTCGGCATGGCTGTCGATGTCTGGAACGATGACGGCAAGCCGGTGCGGGGCGAAAAGGGTGAACTGGTCTGCACGAAGGCATTTCCTTCCATGCCGCTGCAATTCTGGAACGACGCGCAAGGCGAAAAATATCAGGCCGCCTATTTCGAGCGTTTCGACAATATCTGGTGCCATGGCGATTTTGCCGAATGGACCGAACATGGCGGCATCGTCATCCATGGCCGCTCGGACGCGACGCTGAACCCCGGCGGCGTGCGCATCGGCACGGCGGAGATCTATAATCAGGTCGAGCAGATGCCGGAAATTGCCGAGGCGCTCTGCATCGGACAGGATTGGGACAGGGATGTGCGGGTGGTGCTTTTCGTACGGCTTGCCGAAGGGGTGGTGCTGGATGGCGACCTCAAGGCGCGCATCAGGACCAAAATCCGCACCGGCGCCACACCGCGCCATGTACCGGCGAAAATCATTGCCGTCCGCGATATTCCGCGCACCAAATCGGGAAAGATCGTGGAACTTGCCGTCCGCGATATCGTGCATGGTCGCGAGGTGAAGAACCGTGAAGCATTGGCCAACCCGGAAGCGCTGGAATTTTATCGCGACATAGCCGAGTTGCAGCAGGATTGATGCGAAATAAAATTTCTTTATTGGGCAATAAATAGCCACAGAACGCCACGCAAAACCATTGCGTATTTGGCCGCTACGGGACACTCTGGCCGGGACATAGCTGTTCTCGAAAAACAGCAGCCGGGCAGAACTTGTGGAGGACGAGTATGTTTGCTTTGGGTCAAAATGGAGGGGGTATGAACTTCGGTCTTGGCGAGGAGATCGAAGCCCTTCGTGACACTGTGCGCCGTTTCGCCGAAAGCCGCATTGCGCCGCTTGCCGCTGAAACCGACCGCAATAATCAATTTCCCATGCATCTTTGGCGTGAATTTGGTGAGCTTGGCGTACTCGGCATTACGGCGCCGGAAGACTATGGTGGCGCAGGCATGGGCTATCTCGCCCATTGCATCGCCATGGAGGAGATCAGCCGTGCTTCCGCCTCCATCGGCCTTAGCTACGGCGCCCATTCCAATCTCTGCGTCAACCAGATCACCCGCAACGGTTCGCCCGAACAGCGCGCGAAATATCTGCCGAAACTCATTTCCGGTGAGCATGTCGGCGCGCTGGCCATGTCTGAGCCGGGCGCGGGGTCCGATGTTGTTTCCATGAAGCTTGCCGCCGAAAAGCGCGGGGACCGTTACGTCCTCAACGGCAACAAGATGTGGATCACCAATGGCCCGGATGCCGATGTGCTGGTGGTCTATGCCAAGACAGACCTGTCGGCTGGCCCGCGCGGGATCAGCGCCTTTATCATTGAAAAAGGGTTCAAGGGTTTTTCGACCGCGCAAAAGCTCGACAAACTCGGTATGCGCGGTTCCAACACCTGCGAACTGGTGTTCGAGGATTGCGAAGTGCCAGCCGAAAACCTGCTCGGAACCGAGGGCAAGGGCGTCAATGTGCTGATGTCCGGCCTCGATTATGAGCGCGTGGTGCTGGCGGGTGGGCCGCTCGGCATCATGGCGGCCTGCCTCGATGTCGTGGTGCCCTATGTGCATGAGCGCAAGCAGTTCGACCAGCCAATCGGTGAATTCCAGCTCATGCAGTGCAAGCTTGCCGACATGTATGTGACCTTCAACGCTTCACGCGCTTATGTCTATGCCATGGCCGCAGCCTGCGACCGGGGTGAGACGACGCGCAAGGATGCGGCGGGCTGCATTCTTTACTCTGCGGAAAATGCCACGCAGATGGCCTTGCAGGCGATCCAGTCTCTCGGCGGCAACGGCTATATCAACGATTATCCGACGGGCCGCCTTTTGCGCGATGCCAAGCTTTATGAAATCGGCGCGGGCACGTCGGAAATCCGGCGTATGCTGATCGGACGGGAACTCTTTCAGGAGACCCGTTGATGCCGGTTCTGAAATCTGAAATCTCGACGCGCAGCACAAGCTTCGAGGCCAACCGCAAGGCCATGCTGGCGGCAATCGACGTGGTGGCGGAAGCCTCGCGCATTGCCATTGACGGCGGCGGCGAGAAAGCGCGCGACCGCCATGTTTCGCGCGGAAAACTTCTGCCTCGTGAGCGCGTGGCGCAATTGCTCGATCCGGGTTCCCCCTTTCTGGAACTGGGGCTGACGGCAGCGCATGGCATGTATGGCGGGCCAGCGCCCGCCGCTGGCTTCATCACCGGCATCGGGCGCGTATCGGGCCGCGAATGCATGATCGTCTGCAATGATGCGACGGTAAAGGGTGGCACCTATTATCCGATGACGGTGAAAAAGCATCTGCGCGCGCAGGAGATTGCAGGCGAAAATCGCCTGCCCTGCATTTATCTGGTCGATTCCGGCGGCGCGAACCTGCCCAATCAGGATGAGGTTTTCCCGGATCGCGACCATTTCGGACGCATTTTCTACAATCAGGCGCAGATGTCGGCGGCAGGCATTCCGCAGGTGGCCGTGGTCATGGGATCATGCACGGCAGGCGGCGCTTACGTACCCGCCATGAGCGACGAGACGGTGATCGTGCGGGGCCAAGGCACGATCTTTCTGGCAGGCCCCCCTCTGGTCAAGGCTGCAACCGGCGAAGTGGTGAGCGCGGAAGATCTTGGCGGTGGCGATGTACACACCCGGCTTTCCGGCGTGGCGGATCATCTTGCCAATGACGATGCACACGCCTTGCAGATCGCACGCGCCATTGCCGCTAATCTGGCTAGCGAGAAGCGCTCGTTCATTCCAAGAGGCGACGGCGCTGCCCCGCTTTACGACCCGGAAGAACTGCTCGGCGTCGTTTCCGCCGATACGCGCATTCCCTATGATGTGCGCGAGGTGATCGCGCGGCTGGTCGATGGCTCCGATTTCGATGAGTTCAAGGCGCGCTACGGCACAACTTTGGTCTGCAGTTTTGCCAGCGTCTACGGCATGCCGGTCAGCATTATTACCAATAATGGCGTGCTGTTTTCCGAAGCAGCACTCAAGGGCGCGCATTTCATCGAGCTTTGCTGCCAGCGCAATATTCCGCTGGTGTTTTTGCAAAATATCACCGGCTTTATGGTCGGGCGCAAATATGAGGCCGAAGGCATTGCCAAGCACGGCGCCAAACTGGTGACGGCGGTGGCGACCGCCAATGTGCCGAAGATCACCATGCTGATCGGCGCGTCCTATGGCGCGGGCAATTACGGCATGGCGGGACGGGCCTATTCGCCGCGCTTCCTGTGGACCTGGCCGAACAGCCGCATTGCGGTGATGGGCGGCGAGCAGGCGGCAGGCGTGCTGGCAACCGTCAAGCGCGACGGGATCGAGCGCACCGGCGGCACATGGTCGGCGGAAGAGGAAGCGGAGTTCAAGCGCCCGACGCTCGAAATGTTCGAGCGCCAGAGCCACCCGCTCTATGCCTCGGCGCGGCTTTGGGATGACGGCATCGTCGATCCGCGCAAGAGCCGCGAAGTGCTTGGCCTGTCGCTTTCCGCCACGCTGAACGCGCCGGTCGAGCCGACGCGTTTTGGCATCTTCAGAATGTGAGGAAGCGCGGGATGAGGAAAAGTGTGAAGCGGTTTTCCGCCCGCATCCCGCGAGGAAAAAATGTGATGTTTCAGAAAATACTGATTGCCAATCGCGGAGAAATCGCCTGCCGGGTCATTCGCACGGCGCGCAAGCTTGGCATTGCCACGGTGGCGATTTATTCCGATGCGGATGCACGGGCGTTGCATGTGGAAATGGCCGACGAGGCGGTGCGTGTCGGCCCGGCTGCATCCGCGCAAAGCTATCTGAACGTCGATGCGATCATCAAGGCCGCGAAGGAAACAGGCGCGGAGGCGATCCATCCGGGCTATGGCTTCCTTTCGGAAAACCCGGCTTTCGTGGATGCGGTCGAAGAAGCGGGCCTCATCTTCATCGGCCCATCGGCCAAGGCCATCCGCGCCATGGGGCTGAAGGATGCCGCCAAGGCGCTGATGGAAAAGGCAGGCGTGCCGGTCGTGCCGGGCTATCACGGCGACAATCAGGATGGCGCCTTTCTCAAAAGCGAGGCGGACCGGATCACCTATCCCGTCCTCATCAAGGCGCGGGCTGGCGGCGGCGGCAAGGGCATGCGCCGGGTCGATAGCGCTGCCGATTTTGCTGCGGCGCTGGAAAGTGCCCGGCGCGAGGCGGAAGCCTCGTTCGGCGATGGCGCGGTGCTGGTCGAAAAATATATGGCGAAACCGCGCCATATCGAAGTGCAGGTCTTTGGCGATAATCACGGCAATGCCGTGCATCTGTTCGAGCGCGATTGCTCACTGCAACGCCGCCACCAGAAGGTGATCGAAGAAGCGCCAGCGCCCGGCATGACGGAAGAAATGCGTGCCGCCATGGGCGAAGCGGCGGTGAAGGCGGCCTTGACCATTGGCTATTCCGGCGCGGGCACGGTGGAATTCATCGCCGATGTGTCGGAGGGCCTCAGGCCCGACCGCTTCTTCTTCATGGAAATGAACACGCGCTTGCAGGTGGAACATCCGGTGACGGAAGCAATCACCGGCCTCGACCTTGTCGAATGGCAATTGCGTGTGGCCTCCGGCGAAGCGCTGCCGAAGCGTCAGGACGAACTGTCCATAAACGGCTGGGCTTTCGAGGCGCGGCTTTATGCGGAAGACCCGGCGCGCGATTTCCTGCCCGCGACCGGCAAGCTTGCGCTCTTTGTCCCGCCTGAAAATGCGCGTGTCGATTCCGGCGTGCGCACCGGCGATACGATCACGCCGTTCTACGATCCCATGATCGCCAAGATCATCACGCATGGAGCCACGCGCGACGAGGCGCTGAACCGGCTGGACGCGGCCCTGAACAAGACCCGCATTGCCGGGCTTGTCACCAATCGTCAGTTCCTGTCGGCGCTCTGTAATCTCGAAGCTTTCCGCACCGGCGATGTCGATACCGGGCTGATCGGGCGCGAGACGGCGGCGCTTTTCACCGATGCACAGCCTTCGGACATCGCCTTTGCGCTGGCCGCACTTGGCGCACTCGATCTTCTGGATGCGCCAGAAAAAAGCGATCCATGGTCGGGCCTGCGTGGGTTCCGCCTGTGGGGCGAGGCATCGCGCTCGGTTCTCATCGAGCATCATGGCGAGCGCCGCACGGTCAGCTTCACGGCCAGGGGCGACAGGCATTTCGGCTTTGCTTTCGGCACCATGGACATTCGCGCGCACAAGAACGGACTGGTTCGCTTTGCCATTGATGGTCGCGTGTCGGAAGCATCGGTCTCACGCATCGGGCATGATGTGACGGTGCAAATCGAAGGGCACGACACCATATTCCATCATGTGCTGGCGACAGGCGCGGAGGAGGATGCCTCCAGCGAAAGCCGCATCCTGTCGCCGATGCCGGGGCTGGTGCGGCTGGTTTCCGTCGTGGAAGGTGCGAGCGTCGCCAAGGGCGATCCGCTGGTGACGATGGAAGCCATGAAGATGGAACTGTCACTGACCGCGCCGCGCGATGGCAAGGTTGCCTCCGTGACAGTTGCGGCAGGCGATCAGGTCAATGAAGGCGCATTGCTAGTCGAGCTGGAGGAGCAACATGGCTGAACACGTGGAAATCGTTGAAATGGCTGCGCGTGATGGCCTGCAAAACGAAAAGCGTTTTGTGCCGACAGCCGACAAGATCGCGCTGATCAACCGCCTTTCGGATTGCGGCTATGCCCGCATCGAGGCGACGAGCTTCGTCAGCCCCAAATGGGTGCCGCAACTGGCGGATAGCCGGGAAGTCATGGCTGGAATCCGCCGTGCCGATGGCGTGCGTTATTCGGTTCTCGTGCCCAATATGAAGGGATATGAGGCGGCAGCGGCAGCCCATGCGGATGAAATCGCGGTTTTTATTTCCGCATCCGAAGGCTTTTCCAAAGCCAATATCAATTGCACGATTGCGGAAAGTATCGAGCGGCTGTCTCCGGTCATCGGCGCTGCCATCAATGATGGCCTTGCCATTCGCGGCTATGTGAGCTGCGTGGTGGAATGCCCTTATGACGGGCCGGTTACCCCACAGGCGGTTGCCAGCGTGACCGAGCAACTCTTCTCGCTCGGCTGTCATGAGGTGAGCCTTGGCGACACGATCGGGCGCGGCACGCCGGACACGGTAGCAGCCATGCTGGATGCCGTGCTGGCGATTGCGCCCGCGCACAGCCTTGCCGGCCATTATCACGACACCGGCGGGCGGGCGCTCGACAATATCCGCGTCAGTCTGGAAAAAGGTCTGCGCGTGTTCGATGCTTCGGTCGGCGGTCTTGGCGGCTGTCCCTTCGCGCCGGGCGCCAAGGGTAATGTCGACACGGTAGCGGTGGTGGAAATGCTGCATGAAATGGGTTTTGAAACCGGCCTCGATCTGGACAGGCTTCGGTCGGCGGGTTTGTTTACACAAGCTTTGCGTCAGGATAAAGCGGCATGAATGACTTTGAGACGCTCCATATTGCCGTCGATCAGCGCGGCGTGGCCAGGCTGACGCTCAACCGGCCCGAACAGCACAATGCGCTTTCTGGTCGGATGATTGATGAACTGACGACGGCAGCACTGCATCTGGCGGACAATGAAGCCGTGCGCATCGTGATCCTGACCGGCGCAGGCACAAGCTTTTGTGCGGGCGGCGACCTTGGCTGGATGCGCGAACAGGTGAATGCCACCCGCGCGCAACGCATTGAGGAGGCGCGCAAACTCGCCCTCATGCTGAAAGCCCTGCGCGACCTGCCAAAACCACTGATCGGGCGCATCAACGGGCAGGCCTATGGCGGCGGTGTGGGCCTTATCAGTGTATGCGATGCGGCGATCAGCATTTCCGGCGCGCGCTTTGGCCTGACGGAGACAAGCTTGGTCTGATACCCGCTACCATCAGCCCCTATGTCGTGGCGCGCATCGGTGAGGCCAATGCGTTGCGCACCTTCACATCCGCCCGCCTTTTCGATGCCGAGGAAGGGCGGCGCATCGGCCTCCTGCATGATGTGGTCGAGGCGGAAAGGCTCGATGCGGCGGTGGAAGCAGAGATAAAACCATACTTTTCCACCGCGCCCGCAGCGGTTGCCGCCTCCAAGCGGCTGGTTCATGCGCTGGGCGCATCGATAGACGAGGCGGTGATCGACATGACGCTCACTCGCCTTGCCGATACATGGGAAACACCGGAGGCCGCGGAAGGAATCGCGGCCTTTTTGCGAAACGAGCACCAGCATGGAAGGGAGGGGACTAAGAGTCTGAATCAAAAAGCGGCAGGCCGAGGCGAAAATGGTGATTTTCGAGTACCGGAGCGGAGTGTACTGAACGTACATGAGCACCGGAACGCTGAAAAGCGCCATTTGCAGACCGGCATGGCGGCTTTTGGAACAGACTCTCTGACTTTAGGAGGAGCCGATTTTCGTTGTAGTTGCGGGTACTTGGCGCTTGCAATCGAAAGCCGGAAATGCATTCTTATTACATCATGAAAGCGCGCTCCCGGTCTGGAGCATGATTCCGAAAGAGCGGATGCAATTTCGGATAATATTATGGCTCTGGCCTCTTCGATGAGCAGAGAGGGCGCTTTTGGATTGACCCTTTGAGATCACGCGATGAACAAAAGGGAGGGCCCGGCAATTCGGCAGCGCGCAGGCGCTGAAAATTGACCGGCATGGGTTGTTTCGGGGCTGTGCGGACAATGCCGCCCCACCAAAGGAGAAAAAGAATGAACCTGAAACTTCTGTCCAGCGTGGCTTTTGCCGCTACCATCGGCTTTGCCAGCGCCGCTTACGCAGACATCACCATCGGTGTGATTGCACCGCTGACGGGCCCGGTTGCCGCTTTCGGCGATCAGGTGAAAAAGGGCGCGGAAACCGCCGTGGAAGTCATCAACAAGGCTGGCGGCATCAAGGGTGAGAAAGTCGTCCTGAAGTTTGCCGACGATGCGGGCGAGCCGAAGCAGGGCGTTTCCGCTGCCAACCAGATCGTTGGCGATGGCATCAAGTTTGTCGTCGGCCTGGTTACGACCGGCGTTGCCGTCCCCGTTTCCGACGTTTTGTCTGAAAACGGCGTCCTCATGGTCACCCCGACGGCTACCGGCCCGGACCTGACCGCGCGCGGCCTGGAAAACGTGTTCCGTACCTGCGGCCGCGACGGCCAGCAGGCTGAAGTCATGGCTGATTACGTCCTGAAAAACATGAAGGACAAGAAGGTTGCCGTGATCCACGACAAGGGCGCTTATGGCAAGGGTCTTGCCGATGCGTTCAAGGCGGCCATCAACAAGGGCGGCATCACCGAAGTCCATTATGATTCGGTCACACCGGGCGACAAGGATTTTTCCGCGCTCGTCACCAAGCTGAAGTCTGCCGGTGCTGAAGTGGTCTATTTCGGCGGCTACCATGCTGAAGGCGGTCTCCTGTCGCGCCAGCTCCACGATGCTGGCATGCAGGCCCTGGTGCTCGGCGGCGAAGGCCTCTCCAACACCGAATATTGGGCAATCGGCGGCACAAACGCACAGGGTACGCTCTTCACCAACGCCAAGGATGCCACGAAGAACCCGGCTGCCAAGGACGCTATCCAAGCCCTGAAGGCGAAGAACATCCCGGCTGAAGCTTTCACGATGAACGCCTATGCGGCTGTGGAAGTCATCAAGGCCGGCATCGAACGCGCCGGTTCGACTGACGATTCCGCTGCCGTCGCCAAGGCGCTGCATGACGGCAAGCCGATCGAAACCGCAATCGGCACGCTGACCTATAGCGAAACCGGCGACCTTAGCTCGCCAAGCTTTGATATCTTCAAGTGGGATGACGGCAAGATCGTCGGTCTTGAATAAGTTTTACTGACTTGACGTGATATGAAATGCCGGGGCGGGAAAACGCCCCGGCATTTTGTATTTCCCGGCTCCATAAAAATAAAGCATGTCAAATTTTATAAAATTCATACAACACACCGAGACGGGTCCTGTAACAGAATTGCTAGAACTGTTCTAATTATTTGTTTTGTTGCATTTTCCAACGCAAAACCGCTTTGCACTTTTGCTAGAAATGTTATAGAGCGATTCTGGTTAAAATAGAATCGTTGGAAAAGCTCTATATCTTTGTTTTTACGTATTATCCGACGCATCGAAGCGAGACCAGAAATCAGTCCACTGGACTGGCTTCTCCACGTAGGTTCTTCGTACTTTTTCTGGAAATGCTCTAAAAAACAAGATTATGAAATAAATAGTCTTGAAAATTTCCGCTTGGATTCGCGTAAAAATACAATTATAACTTGGATGATACTATATATGATGAAATCAAGAATTTTATTATTACTTCATAAGTATTTTACTTTCATTCTCGGCGCACTGCCAAAAATATTCAATCTGGATTTCTCATATTTCCAGATGGTTCGGGCAAAGCCTCACCGGTTATCGAGGCTTAAGCTTCGGTTAACCATGATTGATTAATCTGCATGTATTGGGGTGGGCGGATAGCGGAGCTGGTAAATGCAGCGCTACAGATTTGACGACAAGAGAATTCTGACAGAAGCGATTGTAGAACTTCTCAATCAGGGGATCGAACCTGAAGACCTTGATCTTGTTTTAAGCCGGATCGGCCCGGTTGATCTTGATCTGATGCAGGAATGCCTGATTGAAGTGTGGAACTACAATCATCCCGAATTGGCGGCCACACAGATGGCTGCCTGACGGGATAAAAGGCAGACGATTACAAAGGATCAGGCCAAGGTTTTCTTGCTTGAATCCCTTCGGCAGAGCCCCAAGGGTGGCGCAACAGAGACTGTGAGCGGATCGACGATCCTGCTCCTGTTACGGTCGTCCGGGCAGTTTGGAGCGACGGAGCTCTTCGGGATATGTCATATTTCTGAAATGCAGCGGAGCTATCTTGGTCAGCAGATCGGGATTTATTCGAGATTTCATTTGGAATTTTCACTTGAGGGTAGCGACCACGGATGTACTGGCGCAACTCGGGTGAAAGCGGAAGGTCGGGTTGCCCCCCGACCTTTTTCGTTTTCTGAAAGGGCTTCCTTTACGGCTGGAATTTTCTCACCGGCCTGATTTTTGTTGGCCGTACGCCTTTCTTCCTCCGCAAACTACCATAAAACTATCAAAACGATAGGTTAATGCTGTAGAGATGCATAAACTTATGGTTCAGCTTCAGGAGCAAAACCGAAGGTGGGTTTGTTCCCTCATCGCGGTTTTGCACCGCAAGGATGGAGCATTTTCGTTCATAGCGAATCGTAAATTAATTCGTCTCTACAGCCTGGAACAAAACGTGGAGAAACTGGATGAAAGCTTTTTGGGTGAGTGCATTCGCGGTGGCCATGCTTGCAAGCGCCATGCCGGCCAGTCGTGCGGACAATGCCGAACCCCAATGGCGATATTCCTCCAGCCTGCTTGATGAGCCCAAATATCCGGCCGATTTCAAGCATTACGACTAT
Organism: Brucella melitensis bv. 1 str. 16M; assembly: GCF_000007125.1. NCBI lineage: Bacteria > Pseudomonadati > Pseudomonadota > Alphaproteobacteria > Hyphomicrobiales > Brucellaceae > Brucella > Brucella melitensis. The sequence continues at coordinate 1,988,965 of NC_003317.1, forward strand.
GTGAACCCCGATGCGCCGAAGGGCGGTACGCTGAACCTGGTCGCCGTCGGCACTTTCGACAACCTCAATCCATATGTGGTGCAGGGTGTTTCCGCCGCTGGCCTGTCCGATTTCGGTGGCGGGATGCTTTACGATACGCTGATGGCGGATTCGCAGGATCAGGGATCGACGCAATATCCGCTCATCGCCAGCGCCCTGCAATATCCCGACGATTTCTCCTGGGTCAAATTCAAGCTCAATCCCGATGCGAAATGGCATGACGGCCAGCCGATCACCGTCGATGACGTGATCTGGTCGTTCAATGTGCTGAAAAAGCAGTCGCCGATGTACAACCAATATTATAGCGATGTGGAAAGCGCGGAAAAAACCGGCGAGCATGAAGTGAAATTCACCTTCAGCCGGAAGGGCAATCGCGAACTTCCGCAGATTATGGGGCAGCTTGCCATTTTGCCCAAGCATTGGTGGACGGCAAAGGATGCACGGGGCAAGCAGCGCGATATCACCCGCCCGACGCTTGAAATCCCGCTTGGCTCCTCTGCCTACAAGATCGAAAGCATGAAGCCGGGCCACTCCATCATCTGGGCGCGCGTGGAGGATTACTGGGGCAAGGATCTGCCTGTGAATGTCGGGCGCAACAATTTCGATCATGTTGCTTACGAATATTATTTCAATGAGGATGCAACCTGGGAAGCCTTCAAGAAGGGCGGCCAATACGACTATCGCAATGAAAACCGTGCCCAGCGCTGGGCTGAACAGTATAATTTCCCGGCAGTGCAGCGCGGCGATGTCGTGAAAGCTTCCTTCCCCTTCCATGCGGTCGGGCGAATGCAGGGCTATTTCCTCAACACCCGCCGCGACAAGTTCAAGGATCCGAAGGTGCGTGAGGCGCTGACCTACGCCTTCGATTTTGAATCGATGAACCGCCTCATGTTCTATAACCAGTACAAGCGCATCAACAGCTATTTCGCCGGAAACGAACTGGCATTGAGCGGCCCGCCGACACCGGCAGAACAGGCTATTCTGGAAACGGTGAAGGACGCACTTCCCGCCGACGCGCTGACCAAGGAATTCAAGCTGCCGGTCTATGACACGCCGCAGGCAACTCGCGAAAACCTGCGCACCGCGCTGAAGCTCTTTTCGCAAGCGGGCTGGACACTCAAAGGCAACACGCTTGTCGATGCCAAGGGCAATCCGTTCACCATCGAATTTCTCGGCCAGGACCCGACGGACGAGCGTATCTATAATCCTTTCGCAGCCAGCCTGCGCAAGATCGGCATCAATGCGACCGTGCGTATTGTGGACGCCGCGCAATACCAGGCCCGCGTCAATGATTTCGACTATGATGTCATCACCGCCGTCATTGCGCAGACAGCCTCTCCCGGCAATGAGCAGCGCGATATGTGGGGCTCCAAGGCAGCCGATTTCAAAGGCAGCCGCAACTATGCCGGCATCCGGAATCCGGCCATAGACAAGCTTATCGACCTTGTCGTCTATGCCAAGGACCATGAGGAGCTGGAGGCGGCAGCCCACGCGCTCGACCGCGCACTTTTATGGAACTATTACGTCATCCCACAATGGTATTCCGACCACATCAACGTGGCTTACTGGAACAAGTTCGGAATGCCGGAAAAGCAGCCCGACTATCTTGGGATTGACCCTTACTCCTGGTGGATAGATCCTGCGAAGGAAGCTAAGCTCAAGACCGGCGGTGCATGAGGCCTGAACGAGAATGACATTCCTTTGCATGAACCGCCGCCATTTTATGGGACTTTCCGGCAGTGCTGCCCTTGTGGCCTGTCTTCCGGGGCAAGCCTTTGCCGATCAGCCTACGGGCAAGGCGCTGCACGGCCTGTCGGCTTTCGGCGACGTGAAATACGGCCCCGATTTCTCCCATTTCGACTATGCCAATCCAGATGCCCCAAAGGGCGGCTGTTTCACGCTGGCCCCTTTGGGATGGATATGGAATCAGAACACGCTTACCTTCAACACGCTCACCCTCAAGGGCGATGCGCCGCCGCGCATGGAACTGACCTTCGACTCGCTGATGGTGTCGGCGCTGGACGAGCCGGATTCCGTCTATGGCCTGATCGCGGAAAGCGTCACACTTTCCAAGGACCGGAAAACCTGCACATTCAAATTGCGCAAGGAAGCACGGTTTCACGATGGTTCGCCCATCGAGGCAAGCGATGTGGCATTCACCTATAAAACATTCAAGGAAAAGGGCCATCCCACCCTGCGGCAATCGCTTGCCGGTCTCCAAAAGGTTGAAGCGACGGCCAAACACGAGGTGCAGATGCACTTTGCGGCAGGGCGCGGCCCGAATGCTATCCTGGATGCGGTGACACTTCCGATCATTTCCGAAAAATGGTTCAAGGGACGCAATTTCGAGGCAACCTCCATGGAGCCGGTGCTCGGTTCCGGTGCTTACAAGGTCGGCAATTTCTCCGCCGGGCATTTCATCGAATATGACCGGGTGGACGATTACTGGGCGAAAGACCTGCCGGTGCAAAAAGGGTCCAACCACTTCGACCGTATCCGCATTGAATTTTTCCACGACCGCCAGCCGGCGTTTGAAGCCTTCAAGAAAGGCAGCATCGATTTTTGTGAGGAGAACGTCGCCAAAAACTGGGCGACAGCCTACGACTTCCCTGCAATCCACCAAAAGAAGGTGATCCGGCGGACATTCCCGCGCGAAAAGCGCCCGCTCATGCAGGCCTGGGCGGTCAACCAGCGCCGCGAGCGTTTTCGCGACCCGCGCGTGCGCGAGGCCATCGGCCTCTGCTTCGATTTTGAATGGAGCAACAAAAATCTTTTCTACGAAGCCTATACCCGGTCACAATCCTGCTTCAACGGATCGGATTTTCAGGCAAATGGCCTGCCCTCGCCGGATGAAATGAAAATTCTCGCGCGCTATCGCGGTAAACTGCCCGAGGCCGTCTTTGGCGAAGCGGTGCTCGTGCCGGTATCGGATGGAACGGGGCGTGACCGGAAACAGTTCACGCAGGCCATCAAACTGATGGAAGAAGCAGGGTTTGAGCGCCGGCACGGCCACTTCCACGATCATGACGGATCGAATTTTGCGCTCGAAATCCTCTGCAATTCCGAAGCCGTCACCCGTATCTACAATCCCTTCGCACAGAAGCTGCGCGCCATCGGCATCGACACCAGCCTGCGGCTGGTGGATGCGAGCCAGTATCAGGCCCGGCTACAGGATTTCCAGTTCGACATGGTTGGCGTGGCGCTGCAATTTTCAGCAACGCCGACAAAGGAATCGCTCGCCGGCATATTCGGGTCCGATTCTGCGAAAATACCCGGCAGCCATAATCTGCCGGGCACGAACGACCCGCTGATCGATGCGCTGATCGAGGATGCGGGAAAGGCCGAAAGCCGTGAAGAACTGGTGGCCACACTGCGCGTCCTTGACCGGTACTTGCGTATCCGGCGTGACTGGATTCCAAATTGGACGGCAGCGAATCACTTCGTGGCCTATTGGGATCGCTTCGGCTTCAAGGAGCCGAAACCCGATTACGGCTTCCCCGTGGAGACGCTGTGGTGGATTAAGGCATGATTACCGGAAAGTGGCGATCCGTTTTCGGAAAAGATCATGCTCTGCAATGAAAAGGCAAAAGCTATTGGCAAGCTATAAGAAAAACCTGAACTCCCGGATAAGGTCCAGCTGATGGGCGCATATATTCTTCGCCGCCTGCTTCTGATGGTCCCCACCCTACTGGGTATTATGGCCATTTCCTTCGCTGTCGTACAATTCGCCCCCGGCGGCCCGGTCGAGCGCGTAATCGCGCAGCTTTCCGGCCAGGGCGGCGATGCGCTCGACCGTCTTTCCGGCGCAGGCAGCGATTTCGGCCAAAGTGCTATCGATAGCGGTTCGGTCAATTCCAAATATCGCGGCGCTCAGGGCCTTGATCCGCAATTCATCGCAGATCTGGAGAAGCAGTTCGGTTTCGACAAGCCTCCGCTGGAGCGTTTCGGCCAGATGTTGTGGAACTATATGCGCTTCGATTTCGGCCGCAGCTATTTCCGCGACATCAGCGTGATCGATCTTATCAAGGAAAAAATGCCGGTTTCGATCTCGCTCGGTCTATGGCTGACCTTTCTGTCCTACATGATCTCGATTCCACTCGGCATTCGCAAGGCGATCAAGGATGGTTCGCGCTTCGACACATGGACCAGCGCCGTCATCATCATCGGCTATGCCATTCCAAGCTTCCTTTTCGCCATTCTTCTGATCGTGGTCTTTGCGGGCGGTTCCTTCTTTGACTGGTTCCCCTTGCGCGGCCTCACCTCGCCCGATTTCGCGCAGATGACATGGTTCGAGAAGATCAAGGATTATCTCTGGCACATGGTCCTGCCGGTAACGGCACTGGTGCTTTCGGCCTTTGCAACGACGACACTTCTCACCAAGAATTCGTTTCTGGAAGAAATCCGCAAGCAATATGTGACGACCGCACGCGCCAAGGGGCTGACCGAGAACCAGGTTCTCTATCGCCACGTCTTCCGCAATGCGATGCTGATCGTGATCGCCGGTTTTCCCGGTGCGTTCATTTCCGCCTTCTTCACCGGTTCGCTTTTGATCGAGACGATCTTCTCGCTCGACGGGCTTGGCCTGCTCGGCTACCAGTCGGTCATCAACCGCGACTATCCGGTGGTTTTCGCCAATCTCTTCATCTTTTCGCTGATTGGCCTTCTGGTCGGCCTCCTGTCCGATCTTACCTATACGTGGATCGATCCGCGCATCGATTTCGACCGGAGGGACGTGTGATGACCGACACCGCACTCACCCCCGCCGCAAAGCCGGTAAAACGGCCATGGCTCTCGCCGCTCAACAAGCGCCGCTGGCAGAATTTCAAGGCCAACCGGCGCGGTTACTGGTCGCTGTGGATTTTCCTGTTCCTGCTTGCCGCAGCACTTTGCTCGGAATTCATCGCCAATGACAGGCCCATCCTCGTCTCCTACAAGGGCGAGTTGCTGATGCCGGTTTTCGTCGATTACCCGGAAGATAAATTCGGCGGCTTTTATGCCATTACCGACTATCGCGATCCGGTGATACAGGACGAGATCAACGCCCATGGCTGGGCCATCTGGCCGCCGGTGCGCTATTCCTACAACACCGTCAATAACGAAATTCCGGAAGCGGCTCCCTCGAAACCGTTCTGGCTCTATTCGCCGCAGGTGCGCTGCCAGCGTTATCCGCTCGGCATAAACGACCCCAATTGCCGTTTTGGCAACTTCAACCTGCTGGGAACCGACGATCAGGCGCGCGACGTCTTTGCACGCGCGCTCTATGGCTTCCGCATTTCAGTGCTGTTCGGCCTCATCCTCACCTTCTTCTCGGCCATCATCGGCGTGACGGCGGGTGCGGTGCAGGGCTATTTCGGCGGCTGGGTCGATCTTCTGTTCCAGCGTTTCATCGAAATCTGGTCGTCAATCCCAGTTCTCTACCTGTTGCTGATTATCGCAGCCATTTTGCCGCCCGGCTTCTGGGTGCTGTTGGGGATCATGCTGCTCTTCTCTTGGGTAGCCTTTGTGGGCGTCGTGCGTGCGGAATTCCTGCGCGCGCGCAATTTTGAATATGTGAATGCGGCGCGCGCACTCGGCGTGAAGAACGGCACCATCATGTGGCGCCATCTTCTGCCCAATGCCATGGTGGCGACCCTGACCTTCCTGCCCTTCATTCTGAACGGTTCGATCACCACGCTCACCTCGCTCGACTTCCTCGGCTTTGGCCTGCCGCCCGGTTCGGCTTCACTTGGCGAGCTTCTCGCCCAGGGCAAAAACAACCTGCAAGCCCCTTGGCTCGGCATTACCGGCTTCGTGGTCATATCGGCAATGCTATCGCTCCTGATCTTTATCGGCGAAGCAACGCGCGACGCTTTCGATCCGCGAAAGGCATTTTTATGAATGGGTCAATGAGTAGCGGATCGATGAACAACGTCCTGCTGTCCGTCCGCGATCTTTCCGTCGCATTCCACCAGGACGGTGAGGACCGCATCGCGGTCAATCTCATATCCTTCGATATTGCAGAAGGCGAAACCGTAGCCCTTGTGGGCGAATCGGGATCGGGAAAATCCGTTTCAGCACTTTCCGTGTTGAAGCTCCTGCCCTATCCGGCGGCAAGCCACCCTTCGGGGGAAATCCTGTTCAACGGCACGGATCTCATGCGGGCATCCGAGCCGGAGCTGCGGCGCGTGCGCGGCAATGACATCACCATGATCTTTCAGGAGCCGATGACATCGCTCAATCCGCTTCACACGATCGAGCGTCAGGTCAGTGAAATCCTGCGCGTGCATCAGGGCATGGGCGAGCAGGCGGCGCGAGCACGCACACTGCAACTCCTGCATGAAGTCGGCATCCGCGAACCGGAAAAGCGGCTTAATGCTTTTCCCCACCAGCTATCGGGCGGGCAGCGCCAGCGCGTGATGATTGCCATGGCGCTGGCCAACAAGCCCAAACTGCTGATCGCCGACGAGCCGACCACAGCACTCGACGTTACGGTGCAGGCACAGATTTTAAATCTGCTTGCCGAACTTAAAGCCGCGCAGGGCATGTCCATGCTCTTCATCACCCACGACCTCGGCATCGTGCGCAAGATCGCCGACAAGGTTTGCGTGATGAACAAGGGCGAGATCGTCGAGGCGGGACGGACAAGGGATATTTTCGACAACCCCCAACACCCTTACACAAAGCATCTGCTTGCAGCCGAGCCGAAGGGCGAGCCGCCCCTTGCCGACCCGACCACAAAGGTGGTGATGGAGGGCAAGGATATCCGCGTCTGGTTCCCCATCAAGAAGGGTTTCATGCGCAGGACCGTTGACCATGTGAAGGCGGTGGACGGCATCAATGTCAATCTGCGCGCCGGGCAGACGCTCGGCGTTGTCGGCGAATCGGGTTCCGGCAAGACCACGCTTGGCCTGGCGCTTTCGCGCATGATTTCATCCCGCGGCGAGATCAGGTTTGAAGGGCGCGACATTGCCCGGTTCAGCTTCAAGGATATGCGCCCGCTGCGCCGCGAAATGCAGATCGTGTTTCAGGATCCGTTCGGCTCGCTTTCCCCGCGCATGACCATTGCCGACATCATCGCCGAAGGGCTTCTGGTGCATGAACCCAGGCTCTCTGCCGACGACCGCGATGCGCGCGTCATTGCCGCGCTCAACGAGGTGAATCTCGATCCTGAAACCCGCTTTCGCTACCCGCATGAATTTTCCGGTGGCCAGCGCCAGCGCATCGCCATTGCACGCGCCATGGTGCTGAACCCGAAATTCGTCATGCTGGACGAACCGACCTCCGCACTCGACATGAGTGTGCAGGCGCAGGTGGTCGATCTCCTGCGCGCATTGCAGAAGAAGCATGATCTCGCCTATCTTTTCATCAGCCACGACCTGAAGGTCGTGCGGGCGCTGGCCAATGACGTGCTGGTGATGCGCAATGGCAAGATAGTGGAATATGGCCCGGCAAAGGATATCTTTGCCAATCCGCAAACCGACTATACCAAGGCTTTGATGGCGGCGGCTTTCCATATGGAGACCAGGGAAGGAGGAATAAAACAATGAGCGATACGAAGGGAAATATCCTTCTTGCAACCACCGACTGGGACCCGGAAATCTGGCTGAAGACGTTCAAGGAAAGTGCAAGCAATCGCAAGGTCGTGACGGAGCGGGCCGAAAACGACCCTTCCATCGAATATGCGCTTGTATGGAAGCAGAAGCCGGGCTCGCTTGCCAACCTCCCCAATCTCAAGGTCATTTTCTCTCTCGGCGCGGGCGTGGATCATGTCTTCCGTGATCCGCAGGTTCCCGATGTGCCGCTGGTGCGAATCATTTCCGACGATCTCACCATGCGGATGACCGAATATGTGGTCTGGCAGGTCCTGGATCATCACCGCCTTGGGTCGCGCTATCGCAAGCAGCAGCAAAATCATGTCTGGCACGAGGATCGCCGCCAGCCCGCCGCGCATGAAGTGACGGTCGGCATTATGGGCCTTGGTGTGCTTGGCCGCGATGCGGCGGAAAAACTGAAAATTCTCGGCTTCAATATTACCGGCTGGAGCCGCCGCCCGCAGAAAATAGACGGTGTAAAGACCTATCACGGCGGGGATGGTTTTACCGAATTTCTCAAGACAGCCGATATTTTCGTCTGCCTGCTGCCACTGACGCCGGACACGAAGGTCATCCTGTCCATGTCGATGTTTGCGCAACTGAAAAGCGACGGGCCACTCGGCGAGCCGGTTCTCATCAATGCCGGACGCGGCAGTTTACAGAATGAGCCGGATATTCTGGCCGCACTCGACCGTGGGCTTCTTTCCGCCGTTACGCTCGATGTCTTCAATCAGGAACCGCTGCCGGCCAACAGCCCGCTTTGGGACCACCCCAAGGTAACGATCACGCCACATGTGGCGGCAATCTCGTCCGCTACCGTTCTCGTGCCCCAGATCATCCGCCAGATCGAGGCATTCGAGCGCGACGGCACCCTGGAGCATGTGGTGGACCGTTCAACCCAGTATTGAGCCTGAAAATGCTCAATTATTTTGGTTTGCGGGCCTTGTAGCGGATGGTTTCAAAACGGACATTCAGCGCATTGTAGAGAAGAAGCCGCCCGACCAGCGGTTCGCCGATGCCGGTGACAAGCTTGATGACTTCCATGGCCTGCAGGCTGCCGATCACACCCGGCAGGACACCCAGCACACCCGCTTCGGCGCAGGAAGGGACCGTTCCCGGCGGCGGCGCATCCGGGAAAAGATCGCGATAGGACGGGTTCTTTGCGCCGTCCGGGCCGTTCGCATAGGGCATCAACACCGTCACCGTGCCATCGAAACGGCCCATGGCGCCCGTTACGAGGGGCCTTCCCACCTTGGCAGCAGCATCGGCCAGCACATAGCGCGTGGCGAAATTGTCCGAACCGTCCACCACGACATCGAAACCGGCAATGAGCGCCTCGGCATTATGCGCGTCGAGACGCAGCTGGTGGCCTTCCACCTTCACATGCGGGTTGATGCGCGCGATGGAGGCAAGCGCGCTTTCCACCTTGGGCTGCCCGATACTGTCCGTATCATGGATGATCTGCCGTTGCAGGTTCGACAGCGACACCGTATCGTCATCGACGATGCCGAGCGTGCCGACGCCTGCCGCCGCCAGATATTGCAGCACCGGCGCGCCCAGTCCGCCTGCGCCAACGACAAGCACACGGGCAGCCTTCAGCTTTTGCTGGCCCGGACCGCCAATTACCGGCAGCACGATATGGCGTGCATAGCGTTCAAGTTCTTCGGGCGAAAATGGTCTGGATGATACATTCATGCCTGCAAACATAGGCTGCCCGAACCGCGCTGTCAGCAACTATTTTGCCTTATATCCCTGTCAATTGCCCGGCCGACACGTTGAAAAACTGCGCATCGCCAGCAAGCGCATCAAAAAGCGCACGATCGGTGCCAGTCATGAAAGCCTGCCCACCAAGCTCGTCGAGAATGCCGAAAAGGGCTGCACGGCGCCCCATATCGAGATGCGCCGCAATTTCATCGAGCAGGAGGATCGGCGCCATGCCGGAAAGTTCCGCCGTCAGCCGTGCATGGGCGAGAATGAGGCCGATCAGAAGCGCCTTCTGCTCGCCCGTCGAGCACAGTGCGGCCGGCATGGATTTGGGCCTGTGCTGGACAATCAGGTCAGTGCGATGCGGACCATCGAGCGTGCGGCCTGCCGCCCGGTCGCGCGCGCGGCCATCGCGCAGGGTACGGCGAAAATCCTCTTCAAGATCAAGCGCCGCCTCCACACCGATGCGGCTTTCCAGCGCCCCTTCCAGAAAGCAATCGGCTTTGGGAAATGGTCCCTCGGCGGGAAGCCGTTCGATCATCGCCGCAATCAGGCGCATGGCTTGCGCACGCGCTGCTGCAATGGCCGTGCCCAGTTCAGCCATCTGGTTCTCGATGGCGTCCAGCCATTGATCGTCATTGCTGCCATCATTCAACAGCCGGTTGCGGCTGCGCATTGCTTTTTCATAATCAAGCACCCGCTTGCCATGGGCGGTATCGATGGCGAGCACCATACGGTCGAGAAAACGCCGCCGGTCGGAAGCGCCGCCGGTGAAAAGCCCATCCATGGATGGCACCACCCAGAGAATGCGCGCATAATCGAGAAGATCATCGGCAGAAGCGGCAATACGGTTGATACGCACCTTGCGCCCGCCTTCGCCGCCGCCCGCCGTGCCGGTTCCGATTTCCGCGTCGCCATAAATCATGCAGTCGAGTGCGGCGTGGATCGCAAAACCGCCTTCGGCATTGGCACGCGCCACATCGTCATAGGCGGCGCGACGCAGGCCCCGCCCCGGCGACAGGAAGGAAATGGCTTCGATGAGATTGGTTTTGCCGGAGCCGTTTTCGCCCGTCAGCACCACATGGCCCGGTCCCAGCGGCAGCGACAATTCTGCATAGTTGCGGAAATTGACAAGCTTGAGCCGCCGGATCGAAACGCGATCCGGGCGGCGTTCTATGTGATCTTTTGCTTCCACAATCGGGTTCTTTGCGGGGCTTTTCCAGCGAGGCGCCGGAGGCTGTCGAGATTTTGGTGATGACGAGCCAAAAATGGCGGGGTTTGAAAACCGGAGCAGAATGTAGTTTGGGCTACACGAGCACCGGAAGCAAAAACCCGCGCCATTTGCAGGCCGTCAGAACCGAAATATCCCAGCCCCATTAGACGCGCATCGGCATGAGGACATAGAGCACATCTTCATCGCCCGTATCGCGCACCAGCGTCGGAGAGCCGGCATCGGCCAGCATGAAAACCGCATCGGTACCGGAAAGCTGGCCGGTGATATCAAGCAGATATTTGGAGTTGAAGCCGATATCGAGCGGATCGCCATCATAATCGGCGGCAAGCTCATCGGTCGCACTGCCCGAATCGGGATTGTTGACGGTGAGCGTCAATTGTCCATCGGCAATCGAAAGCTTCACCGCGCGGCCACGCTCACTCGAAATCGTCGAAACGCGGTCAACGGAAGCAGCAAAATCCTGCCGGTCAATGGTGAGCTTCTTGTCGTTGCCTGATGGAATGACGCGCTGATAATCCGGGAAAGTGCCGTCGATAAGCTTGGAGGTGAGCACCACCGAGCCGACGGTGAAGCGGATCTTGGCATCGGAAAGCTCAACGGTCACAACCACATCCGGCACATCGACCAGCTTCTGCAATTCAGCAACCGTCTTGCGCGGGATGATGATGCCCGGCATGCCTTCCGTGCCGGAGGGCGCCTCCAGTTCGGCGCGCGCCAGACGGTGCCCGTCGGTTGCAACCGCCCGAAGCTTCAACGCGCCATCGCTTTCAATCGCATGGAAGAAGATACCGTTCAGGTAATAACGGGTTTCTTCCGTCGAGATTGCAAACTGCGTGCGGTCGATGAGGCGCTTGAGAGCCTGCGCCTCGATGCGGAAGGAATGGGTGAAGGCGCCAGCGGTCAGTTCCGGGAAATCGGATTGCGGCAGGCATTGCAGGCGGAAAGAAGACTTGCCCGAAATGACCGACATGGAGCCGCCATCGGGATTGGTGGACAGCATCACTTCCGCGCCATCCGGCAGCTTGCGAACAATATCATAGAGAAGATGCGCCGGGACCGTGGTGGCGCCCGCCTGCTCTACCATGGCGGCGGTCGCCTCGTTCACTTCGAGATCCAGGTCGGTTGCCTTCATGGCGAGGCTTGCGCCTTCGGCCTGCAAAAGCACATTCGACAGAATTGGAATCGTGTTGCGGCGCTCCACGACGCGATGGACGTGGTTGAGAGATTTAAGAAGGTTCGATCGCTCTAGGGTAACACGCATCTTGAAACGCACTCGCTCGCTAGGACCGGGGCGACTGCATCCGAGGGGCAGACGGCCCTTGTCGATAAGGCGCACAGGGCGCCAGAAGGTCCGTTAGAGCAGGTTTCGATCTGAATGCACCAGACCCATGCTCTAACTATTTATTTTGACGCGCATCTTATCCGAAAACCGTTTCGCACTTTTCGGGATGCGCTCTAAAGTGGCAGATTTTTAAGGAGAAAAGCAAGCCCGCGCCATGCCGCAAAACGTCAAGGCGTGGGCTTTTTGTTGATAACCGCCCGCTACGAGGTGCAAGTCCGCCGGTCAGGCAGCCTGATCGTTGATGAGGCGCTTCAAAAGCTCCAGCTCCTGCGCCAGCTTGGTGTCGGCACCGACCAGATCCTCAATCTTGCGCACGGCATGAAGAACGGTGGTATGGTCGCGCCCACCGAAGCGGCGGCCAATTTCCGGCAGGGAACGCGGCGTCATCATCTTGGCGAGATACATTGCCACCTGACGCGGCTTTACGATGGTGCGCGTGCGGCGGTTCGACAGCAGATCCTGCTTCGACACATTATAATGGCGCGCCACGATGCGCTGGATTTCCTCGATACGGATGCGCTTCGGCTCGCCTGCGCGGGTCAGATGGCCGAGCAACTCGTCCACGCGGTCGATGGAAATATTCGGCTCGAAAGACTGGCGGAACAGAAGCTGGTTGAATGCGCCTTCCAGTTCACGGCCGGAACCCGTGACCGTGCGCGCGACATGGGCGAGAATCTCTTCACCGATATCGAGGCTTGCATCCTCGCACTGTGCGCTGGCCAGACGGCGACGCAGCATTTCCAGGCGCATTTCATAATCGGGTGCGGCCACTTCCAGAGCGACACCGCCCTGAAGGCGGGAACGGACGCGAACGTCGAGCGATTCCAGTTCCGAAGGGGCGCGGTCGGCGGCAACCACGACCTGTTTTGCGCTGTCGAGCAGCGTATTCAGAAGATGGCAGAACTCGTGCTGGATCGACTTGCCCTGCAGGAACTGCATGTCGTCGATCACCAGAAGGTCGATATCGCGAAGCTGTTCCTTGAAGGAGAGCGCATTGTTATCGCGGATAGCGGTGGCAAAGCGCCACATGAAATATTCAGCCGTCAGATAGACGACGCGGGCCTTTTCCTGGCGCTGGAGAGCGGCGGCGGCAATGGCCTGCAAAAGATGTGTCTTGCCGAGGCCGACGGAGGCATGAATGAAAAGCGGATTGAAGCGAACGGCACTGGAACCGGCTTCCGCGATGGTGCGGGCGGCGGCAAGGGCGACGCGGTTGGAGGCGCCATCGACAAATGTGTCGAACGTATAGCGCGGATCAAGCGGGGAGCCCAGAACGGCGCCGGTGGCGGCAGCCGATTCTGCGACCACGGCGGAGCCGCGCTTTTCGCCAAGCGACTGGCCGCCAAAAGACTGCCCAACAGGGAACACCATCTTTTCACGCGGGGTGACGGCGGGCTTTGCTTCGGCATTGTCGCAGGTTTCGGCGGGTGCTGCACTGCGCACCACGCGGCTTACGCCACGCACCACGACCTCGACCTTCAGGATCTGCGGATTTTCTTCCTGCCAAAGCTCGGTCAGCAGTTCGGAATAATGATTGTTGATCCAGGAGCGCAAAAATGCGGTGGGAACCGAAAGGCGCACGATGCTCTTGGAAATATCGTCCAGCTTCAGCCGGCCAAACCAGCTCGAATAAATCTCGCCGCCAACCCGTGCCTTGAGCTTGGCCGTCAAACGCTCGAAAGCTTCCTCGCTGACGGCACTGTCCATTTTCATCAGGCTCTTGTCATTTCCGGTAGCAGAAGATCCATGGATACGGTTCGCATGTGCATTATCACCTATCGTTGCCGTCGATTTACCGGTCATCATTGCCATCGTCTCGCCTGCCTTCACATTCGTACGCGCCATTGTTCGGGCGCTTGTCATTTTTATCCTGCATAGAACCCTAAATCTTCCGACCGCGGGCCCTGGCGGGTATTTACACATCGCAGCCCTTCAAAGCGGGCCACACACAAACTCAATCGGTCGGTCACAACCAGTAGCGGGATACTCCTTTTGACTATCCGTTTACGACTCATAACATCATCTACTGGAGGCTGATTGCCCGGAACGCATTCCACGACAACCACTCAAATGACGCGGAGATGCCCTAAACGGCATTCCAGTTAATGAATGGTAAGCAATCAACCTTGAGGAGGAGCCTTTAAGACCAGAGTTCAGCATCCGCGGATTCCATGCATCCACGCCAGTAATGACATAATTTGTTGCTAACTCCGGGCCAGTAGGCAACCCCTCTTATGGCTCAGACTTTAGCGAAGCCTCGTCACAAAGAGCAAGCCTCAGATCGTTCATTTTTTTCCTGCAAAGGGCTTGCATGAAGACGGACCATTGTTGGGGAATCGGATGCCAGCGAAATAACACCTTAGGATTCAAGGTGTTTCGCAGCTACAATTTTTAGGCGATCCTGATATGTTCTGCCGGAAAAATAATTTTAAAAAATATGCTTGACTCAGAGGGGCAACCGAGTCCCGCCCGCACCCTGTGGATAAGTGTGGAAAATATCGCCCAAGGGATTGAAAACATGCATGAAAATTATAGCGCCGCCAAAACCATTAGCTACCCAAAATGAGCACTTGGCATTGAAAAATCTGTGTATTTGACGGGCTGCTTTTTAGCGGCCTTTTTTGGGCCTGCTATAAGACAAAAAGAAACCCGGCTAACAATGAGCCGGGCTTCAAAATTCAAATATAAAATCAGGCTGGCAATCAGGCGTTCAGAGCCTTCACGCGCTTGGCAAGACGCGAAACCTTGCGGGCCGCGGTGTTCTTGTGCACCACGCCCTTGGAGGCGGCGCGCATCAGTTCAGGCTCAACAGCCTTGAACGCAACTTCCGCTGCCTGCTTGTCGCCGCTCAGCAGAGCGTCTTCCAGCTTGCGCACGAAAGTGCGCACGCGCGAACGGCGGGACTTGTTGATCTCGGTGCGGGCAGCGATCTTGCGCACTGCCTTCTTGGCCGAAGGAGTATTGGCCATAAATGCCTCTCTTTTTCTGTCAGCTAGCCAGCGGACTGAAACCGCAGGCACAAAACCACTAGGGCAGCCACAATGCAGGGCCGCCTATCCGTGGGCGGGCTTATAGAGCAGCTTTGGGCGCGCGTCAACGTGGATTCTGCCGCGCAAGCCAATGAAAAAAGACGCAATTGCGGCCTTGCAGCACCGCTTCTGGCGCCAAACCTGCTTTTGGCGGGCAAAGCACGAGGCTTTGCCCGCAAAGACCATCAACGATTCTGGAACACTTCCTGCCGTCGACGCGCATCCCATCCGAAAGCCGTTTCACGCCGGAGGGAAACGCCCCGACATCTCTGTTCTTCAGCGGTTCTTGAAGGAAGGGGTACGTTTATCAACGAAAGCGGACATGCCTTCCTTCTGGTCTTCGGTCGCGAAAAGCGAATGGAACAGGCGGCGCTCGAAACGCAGGCCCTCGTCCAGCGTCGTTTCATAGGCGCGGTTGACCGCTTCCTTGGCCATATAGACCGAGACGCGCGAGAAGGATGCGATGCGTTCGGCTGCTTTCAGTGCCTCTTCCAGAAGAGCCTCCGGTGCGACAACGCGGGAAACAAGGCCGCAACGCTCCGCTTCGGCTGCATCCATCATGCGGCCCGTCAGGCACATATCCATAGCCTTGGACTTGCCGACATAGCGCGTCAGGCGCTGCGAGCCGCCCATGCCAGGAATGGCGCCCAGCGTGATTTCCGGCTGGCCGAATTTCGCATTGCTGCCCGCGATGATGAAATCGCACATCATGGCGAGTTCGCAGCCGCCGCCCAGCGCATAGCCCGAAACAGCCGCGATAATCGGCTTGCGGATACGATCCACCTTCTGCCAGTCGGCGAACATGTCCTGCAAATAGGCATCGACGAAATTGATCAACTGCATTTCCTTGATGTCGGCCCCGGCGGCGAAAGCCTTTTCCGAGCCGGTCAGCACCACGGCGCCGACCTTGCCATCCGCGTCGAAGGCGGCAAGCGCATCGGTCAGCTCCTCAAGCACGGCGCGATTGAGCGCGTTGAGCGCCTGCGGACGGTTGAGACGGATGAGACCAACGCTGTCACGCGTCTCAACGATGATTGTTTCATAGGCCATGTAAACCCGTTCCTCCTTCATCAGCGCGTGACAGCCCGGCTCATCCGGGATAATGTGCCGGCAAGGCTGCCCCGCCTTAAAATTCCGTGGCGCAAATTGGACCGGCATCCAGACTTTGGCAAGGGCTCATGTCTGGCAAGAGGCACAGAAAAAAGTCGAACGACCAGATTGCACCACGCGCTCGACAGTGCCGCCGCAGGCGGGGTTTCTGCATGGCTTACCCTCGCGGCCATAGACGGAAAAAGAGTGCTGGAAATAGCCGAGCGCACCGTCGGCCTGAATGTAATCCTTAAGGCTGGAGCCTCCGGCTGCAATCGCCTGCGCAATGACGGAGCGAATGGCCCCGGCAAGCCGCTCCATCACGTCCATTTCGCCTGCAACCGAGCCTGCCGCGCGCATCGGCGAAAGCCCTGGGCGCCAGAGCGCCTCGCAGACATAGATATTGCCAAGCCCCGCGATAAGCCTCTGGTCGAGCAAGGCGGCCTTCAGGGGCGTGCGGCGTCCCTTGAAAAGCGCGGCCAGAACCTCGCCCGACAGGAGATTGCCGGTCGGCTCCACACCAAGGTCTTTCAGGAGCGGATGTTCCTCCAGCGCGCCCTTTTCGGCAAAGAGCATGAAACCGAAGCGGCGCGGATCATTATAAATAATGCGTGCAGACGCACCGTCCGGGCGCATGAGGTGAAAGACCACATGGTCATGCAGGCTGTTCTTGGAGCGCTCGTGATGAAACCCGCCCGGCAAACCTTGCGCATCCTCCGCCTCAATGCGAAACGAGCCGGACATGCCGAGATGGCTGATGATCGAAAGCCCGTCATCGAGATGGACGGTCAGATATTTCGCACGGCGGCCAAGCGCCTCGATGCGCCTGCCGGAAAGGCGTTCGGCAAAATTTTCAGGAAAGGCAAAGCGCAGGTCGGGCCGATTCTGCTCCACCCGCACAACGGTTGCCCCTTCCATGAAGGGTTGCAGACCACGGCGAACCGTTTCGACCTCTGGCAGTTCCGGCATAGGGTTTCTTTCCGTTCAAAAGGGTGAGGCACATATAGGCATTTTCAACACAGGTGAAAACCGCGCCACGTCCGTTTGCCATCCGTTAACCCAAATGCCAATCCAGCCCATCAATCGGCCTATTAACTCTTTGTTTGCCCTGTTTCTTAAACTCCTCACAATTGGCAGACATTAAAATGAGCACCATCGAGACACTCCCCGCAAACAAGGTAATCTGCGATGCCGGCTTTGATGATGCGTTTTTTGAAGAACAGATCGGGCGCTGCCCTGATCGAATGCACGCTCATTGGCGCCCTGATGACGATTGCAGTCATCAGCGGGCTGGCACTTTTTGCAGGCAACCCCGTCGCAGCACACAACCAGCCCACCGCGCAGATCGAATTCCTTTCGCAGCGATAAACCATCTTTCTTTCTGCCTTCTCCCAATATTGATCTTTCTTTGCTGAAAGCGGCATTTCCTTCGCGACAATAAGAAACTAGGTTCAAGCCGGTTTGCATATGCAGGCCGGCTTTTGTGTTTTCCCTTGAATCCAACTTTCCATTGCCGAGAGATTTGCGATGTCCGCCGAAATCATTTCCCAAAAATCCGCCGCCAGCCGCCCCATCTGGTTTGTCGCCAAGAACGCGCTGGATGAAGCCGCCCTTCCCGAAAGCGCCGCTGCCTGGGCGAAGGCCAATGGCTTCGATGGTGAAGCCGGGCGTGTGCTGGTGCTGCCGGGGCGCGATGGCGCGATTGCGGGCGCCCTGTTTGGCACCGGCGAGGCGCCGGAGAACGGCCAGCCGCAGCTTATCGCCGGAAAGCTTGCCCGCAACCTGCCGGAAGGCGATTGGCATATTGAAGGCAAGCCGGGCGATGCCGGTCTTGCCGCACTCGCTTTCCTGATGGGCGGTTATAGTTTCACACGCTATCGCAAGGCTAATGGCAAGACGGTCCGCCTGGCCCTGCCCGAAGGCGCGGACGCTTCTGAAACACGCCGTCTGGCAGAAGCCGTCACGCTCGTGCGCGATCTCATCAACACACCCGCCAACGACATGGGGCCGGCGGCGCTGGAGCAGGCCGCACGCGATCTGGCGGCACAGCATGGCGCGCGGGTGGCAACCACGGAAGGCGAAGCGCTTCTGGAAAAGAATTTCCCCATGATCCATGCGGTTGGCCGTGCAGGTGCCGTGGCCCCGCGCCTGATCGACCTTCAATGGGGGCGGGACAGCGATCCGAAGATCACGCTTGTCGGCAAGGGCGTCTGTTTCGATACGGGCGGTCTCGACATCAAATCCGCAAGCGGGATGCTGCTGATGAAGAAGGACATGGGCGGCGCGGCCAATGTGCTGGGTCTTGCCGCACTCATCATGGATGCGAAACTGCCGGTACGGCTGCGCGTGCTCATTCCCGCGATAGAAAACGCAATCGCGGGCAATGCTTTCCGCCCCGGCGACATTCTGCAAAGCCGCAAGGGGCTGACCGTTGAAATCGGCAATACCGATGCCGAGGGCCGTCTGGTTCTGGCCGATGCGCTGGCGCTTGCCGACGAAGAAGAGCCGGAAATGCTGATCGACATGGCAACGCTGACGGGCGCGGCCCGCGTGGCGCTGGGGCCGGATCTTCCGCCCTTCTATACGCATGACGACCAGCTTGCGGGCGAAATCGCCGTAAAGGCCAGAGAGACCGCCGACCCTCTATGGCGGATGCCGCTCTGGCAGCCCTATGCGCAAAAGCTTTCCTCGCGCGTGGCCGATATCAACAATGTCACCACGGACGGTTTCGCCGGTTCCGTGACAGCGGCACTGTTTCTCGCCAAATTCGTCAAGAGGGCACGCCAATGGGCGCATTTCGACATTTTCGGCTGGGTGCCGGTCGAAAAGCCTGCCTCCCCCGTTGGCGGCGAAGCGCAGGCCATCCGCGCCCTTTACCAGCTTTTGAAGGAACGTTATCCGGCCCGCTGAAAATGCTTGCCTGCGCGGCCAAAAGCGGGTTGAATAAAACGGTTCCGAAACAATCCCTGTTTTGATGGAGCCGGATGCCGATAGAGCTGAAGCCGTTACAGGCGCTGACATTGCTGAGAACCCTGTCGCTGGAACAGGTGCGGGGCGAGATGCCCGACCTCACCACGCGGCAGGCAGCCATTCTGCTGACCATCTATCTGGAGCCCCCGCCGCATACGGTCCGGGGGCTTGCAGCCAAATTGAACGTCACCAAGCCGGTAATCACCCGCGCGCTCGACACGATGGGGGCGCTTGGCCTCGTCTCCCGGCATCGTGATGAAAAAGACCGGCGAAATGTGCTAATAAAGAGAACCGTCACCGGTGCGCTTTATGTCGAAAAACTCGGCGACCTGATGATCGCCAAAGCCAGAGAATTGCCCTTATGAGTATCAACGCGACCACGCTCGACCGCCGCCTCAATGCCTATCGCCCCGATCTTGCCGATGAGCGGCTGCGTGGTCAGGTGGAGGCATCCCGCTTCGTTGCGGGAACGCCGATGCAGGTTTCGGCTCCGGTCGTCGATCTGCGCGCAGAACCGCGCATGGATAGCGGCCCGCAGACGCAGATGATCTTTGGCGACAAGGTTCGCGTTTTCGAGGATATGGACGGCTGGTGCTGGGTGCAGGCCGAACGCGACGGTTATGTCGGCTATGTTTCGGCGGCTTCACTCGAAAGGCCGGACGGTGATGCAACACATATGGTCGTCGTGCCGCGCACCTTTGTCTATCCCGGTTCCGATCTGCACTTTCCGCACACAATGGCGCTATCGCTCGGCTCCCGCGTGAAGATTGTCGGCGAGGCCGAAACACGCGGCACGAAATATGTGCTTCTGGCAAGCGGCGAGGCCCTGATCGCCAGCCATGTCGCACCGCTTGGCCAATATGCTTCCGATTATGTAGCGGTTGCGGAAACCCTGCTTTACACGCCCTATCTGTGGGGCGGCAGTTCCGGTTTCGGCATCGATTGTTCCGGCCTGGTGCAGCTTTGCATGTTTGTGGCAGGCCGGAATGTCCTGCGCGATTCCGACATGCAGCAGAAAACCCTTGGTGAAGTCGTGCAGCCTGATGGTGCCTACGCCAATCTGCGGCGCGGCGACCTTGTCTTCTGGAAGGGGCATGTCGCGATCTGCACCTCGCCCGACATGCTGATCCATGCGAACGGCCACACCATGACCGTGACGCTGGAACCGTTGCAGGACGCCATCAAGCGCATTGCCTATCTCTACGACCTGCCAACATTGATCCGCAGGCCGTAGCGGGTCAGAAAAGCCAAGCCTATGAAAGGGAAAGCGACATTATGGATTGCAGGTTTCGCCCTCGGTCTTGCTGCGTTCTTCCCCTCGGCGGTTTCTGTTGAAAGCCATGCACGCATGACCATTCCCGCTTCGCCTGCCGCCTTTGCCGAAGTCAATGGCATTGAAATGTATTACCGGGTCGTGGGCAAGGGGCCGCCGATCCTGCTGATCCATGGCGGCCTTTCCGACCAGCACGTCTGGGATGCCCAGCTTCCCATTCTCGCCCGCCATCATTCCGTCATCGTCGCCGACAGTCGCGGACAGGGCCGTTCCACCCGGACCGACGAGCCTATCACTTACCGGCTGATGGCCGATGATTACGTGGCGCTGCTCGATTATCTGCATATCGACAAGGTGGATCTCGTTGGCTGGAGCGATGGTGGCATTATCGGTCTGGATATAGCCATGCGCTATCCAGACCGGCTGAACAGTCTTTTCGCACAGGCTGCCAATGTCTCGCCTGCGGGCAATGCGGGCTATATCGAGGCGCGCGCGGCAGGAAAACCGCTGCCGGAGCTTCGCCATTACGAGAATATCGAGCGTGAAATTCGTGCATTATGGGCGAACGAACCCAATTATACCGACGAAGACCTGGCGGCCATCCGCGTTCGCACCGCTATCGTGATCGGGGATCATGATACCGTCGTGACCCGTGCGGTGCTGCGATTCATCGACGGGCCATAAGCTGATCCCGTCTCCGACCCGGCCTCAGACCCGGTTGGGCAGCACGCGATCGGGCGAACGGTGGCCGTCCACGAAGGCACGAATATTGATGATGACCTTGTCGCCCATATCGATACGGCCTTCTATCGTGGCCGATCCCATATGCGGCAGAAGCACCACCTTGCCCTTTTCGGCCAGTGCCAGCAGGCGCGGATTGACGGCTGGCTCATGCTCGAAGACATCCAGCCCGGCACCGGCCAGCCTGCCCTCTTCGATAAGGTCGATCAGCGCATTTTCATCGATGATCTGGCCGCGCGCCGTGTTGACCAGATAGGCGGTCGGCTGCATCAGCGCAATGTGGCGGGCGGAAAGCAGGTGGAAGGTCGCGGGCGTGGACGGGCAATTGACCGAGATGATGTCCATGCGGGCCAGCATCTGGTCGAGGCTGTCCCAATAGGTCGCCTCCAGCTCTTCCTCAACCTGCGGGCTGACGCGCTTGCGATTGTGATAATGGATCGAGAGGCCAAAGGCCTTGGCGCGGCGGGCAACCGCCGTTCCGATGCGCCCCATGCCCACAATGCCGAGACGTTTGCCCCAGATGCGGCGTCCGAGCATCCATGTGGGCGACCAGCCCGGCCACTGGCCATGGCGCTCATTGATGACATTTGCACCTTCCACGAGGCGGCGCGGCACCGACAAAAGCAGCGCCAGCGTCATGTCGGCAGTGTCTTCGGTCAGAACATTGGGCGTATTGGTGACGGTGATGCCGCGCCTGGCGGCGGCAGCTACATCGATATTATCCACGCCGTTGCCAAAATTGGCGATCAGCTTCAGATTTGGTCCTGCCTGTTCGATGACCGCTGCGTCGATGACATCGGTGATGCAGGGCACCAGAACATCAGCTTCCTTCAGGGCAGCGATGATTTCCGGCTGGCTCATGCGGTGATCGTCTATGTTCAGACGCGCATCGAACAGTTCCCTCATTCGGGTTTCCACCGGGTCCGGCAGTTTTCTCGTAAGAACGACCATCGGCTTCTTCTTGTTCGACATTTCCACCCCGTCATTTGAGAATGCCTTCAGAACGCCGCCACAATGACCAAACGGACGTCCCGATAATTTCCTGCACATTTCCCCATGGAAACGGAATCCCACTTTTCCCGGAAATGCGTTAACCGAAGCTTCATGTTGAGACCTCCTTAACCAGGAAGGTGCAATATGGGATATTGCTTCGACTGCTCATCTCTATCAAGGCGGCGCGGCAAAGACAAAGAAAAACAGGACCGAAAGAAACAGGACGGCCACGGCGCCTCGCAGGCTGCCAACTGCCGAAGGCAGAGCCGTTCTGGAATAACAGGACGGCGAGAGGTCGCAGTTTGTACAGAGTACTTTCGCAACGCTTCATGATTGCCATCTTCGGCAGTCTGGCATTTTTGCTTTTTCTGGTGCCGCTTGGCGCCCCGCAAATCCACACGACTCATGCCGCAGCCCCCGCCGGAACGACCATTGGCGCAAGCGGCCGTCCCGTACCGCGCTTTGCGAGCCTCAAGCCTGCCCGCGTCAATCTGCGCGTCGGCCCCGGACGCGATTATGCCGTGTCATGGCTTTTCATGAAGGCAGGCCTGCCGGTCGAGATCGTTCAGGAATATGACAACTGGCGGCGCATCCGCGATGCCGACGGCACGGAAGGCTGGGTCTATCAGTCGCTTCTTTCGGGCAAGCGCACGGCCATTACCGCGCCATGGCTGAAAAACGACAAAGGCACGATGATTGCCATGCGCCGCGAGGCGGCCGAAACGGCGGGCGTTACTGCCGAAGTCGAGCCGGGCGTCGTCGGAACCGTGCGCGAATGCACCGGACAGTGGTGCCGCTTGGACATGAGCGGCGTGCGCGGCTGGATCAAGCAATCGGAATTATGGGGGGTTTATCCCGGAGAAGTTTTTGACTGACGGGACAAGGCCTTGGCAACGATGCCAAGGCCTTTTTTGATGATTTACCAGGCCGGGCTAACCGAACCCTTGAAGGTCTTGGCGATGAAATCCTTCACCTCGTCGCTGTGATAAGACTCGATCAGGGTCTTGACCCAATCGGCATCCTTATCGGCTGTGCGCACCACCAGAATATTGGTGTAGGGCGCTTTCTCGCCTTCCCGGACCAGCGCATCGGCTTTCGGATCAAGGCCTGCTTCAAGCGCATAATTGGTATTGATAACCGCCCCATCCACATCTTCCAGAGAACGCGGCAACTGTGCAGCGTCAAGTTCCACGAATTTCAAATTCTTCGGATTTTCCGTGACATCCGCCGGGCTGACTTTCAGGCCTTTGGTGCTATCCAGCTTGATAAGGCCATTATCGGCCAAGACCAGAAGCGCACGTCCGCCATTGGTCGGGTCGTTGGGGATGGCAATGGTGGAACCATCGGCAAGCTCGGCAATCGTCTTCAATTTCCTGGAATACATCGCCATGGGAAAATTGACCGTCTCGGCCACGCTCACAATCTCGAAGCCGCGATCGGCAACCTGATTGTCGAGATAGGGCTTGTGCTGGAAGCAATTGGCCTCAAGCGCGCCATCCGCCAGCGCCATGTTCGGCATCACATAGTCCGAAAACTCCTGTATCTCGATCTCGATGCCCTTTTTGGCCGCGACTTCCTTCACCTTTTCCATGATCTGGGCGTGGGGGCCAGGCGTCACGCCTACGCGGAGGGTTTTGGCGAAGGCGCTTCCTGCCGTGCAAAGGGCAAGAATGGTCGCTGCGACGAGTAGTTTACGCATGATGTCTCCGTGAAATTTGCTCCCCAAGCTTTATGAAAGCCTTGGTCGGCACTGCGCAAGAAAGCTTTTTCCCTTTCACAGCCAAACGGGAAAATACGCAACAAAAAAGCGGCCGAAGCCGCTTCTTTCAATCCCCTGTGCCCCGCCTTGCAAGCGGGTGCGGGGTCAGCGGGCCTGACGGCGCAGACGCACAATGATATCCACATTGACGATTTCCATGCCCTCCGGCGCCTCCGGCATATTGGAAACGGTCGGCTGTCCATGCTCGCCATGCGGAATATCGAAGACCACATTTTCCCCTTCGAGGAAGAAGTGCTGGTGATCGGAGATATTGGTGTCGAAATAGGTTTTGGACCCTTCCACCGCGATGATGCGCAACATGCCCGCTTCCGTAAACTGGTGCAGCGTGTTGTATACGGTGGCGAGCGAGACCGGAACGTCAGCCATGACGGCTTCCTCGTGAAGGTCTTCCGCGGACAGGTGGCGGTCGCCCTGAGCGAAAATCAGGCTCGCAAGTGCAACGCGCTGGCGCGTGGGGCGCAGACCGGCTTCGCGAAGCCGCTCTTCCATCGAGACCGTCGAGTGGGTATGTGAAGAATGCATATTCACCGTTGGTTCCGTTACAAGCTTGTAGCAAAATGGTCAAAGATTGAACGGGCTGTTGCCCATTGCATACTGACATTGATATATGCCGTTGCGAAATAAGTATCAATAGGTTTGGGAAATACCCGGTTTTTCGGGAAAACACATTGCATGATTTTACTGCCGGAAACAGTTTGTGGTAGGGATGTTCCGGTGAAACTACAACCGGGCCGGATCGCCGGCCGTTACAGAATGAACCTCAGGGAGGCGTAATGGCAGAACAGAAATCGAGCTACGGGTATGAAGAACTCCTGGCCTGCGGCCGCGGCGAGATGTTCGGACCCGGCAACGCGCAGCTTCCTCTGCCTCCGATGCTGATGATCCACCGCATCACCGAGATCTCTGAAACGGGCGGTGCCTTCGACAAGGGCTATATCCGCGCGGAATATGATGTGCGTCCCGATGACTGGTATTTCCCTTGCCACTTTCAGGGCAACCCGATCATGCCGGGCTGTCTCGGCCTCGACGGCATGTGGCAGCTCACGGGCTTCTTCCTCGGCTGGCTGGGCGAGCCGGGCCGCGGCATGGCCCTTTCCACCGGCGAGGTAAAGTTCAAGGGCATGGTTCGCCCGCACACCAAGCTTCTGGAATATGGCATCGACTTCAAGCGCGTGATGCGCGGTCGCCTCGTGCTCGGCACGGCTGACGGCTGGCTGAAGGCCGATGGCGAGCTCATCTATCAGGCAACCGATCTGCGGGTCGGCCTGTCCAAGGAAGGCAGCGCGCAATAAGCTGCCTGAACCACTAAAAATCCACGGGCGCGACTGCAAAAAACGAAGAGTTTTCATGCGGCCGCGCTCAAAACATGCGAAGATCGCACCTATGTAACCGCGAAGACGAGGCTGCCCCCCTCAAGGGAGAGCCGCTTTCACGGCATAGGTGTAAAGGAGAACGCGATGCGGCGTGTGGTCGTAACGGGTATGGGGATCGTATCCTCAATTGGTAGCAACACCGAAGAGGTCACGGCCTCGGTGCGCGAAGCCAAATCCGGCATCTCCCGCGCGGAAGAATATGCGAAACTGGGCTTCCGCTGCCAGGTTCACGGCGCGCCGGACATTGATATCGAATCACTTGTAGACCGCCGCGCCATGCGCTTCCACGGGCGGGGCACGGCATGGAATCATATCGCCATGGATCAGGCGATTGCAGATGCGGGGCTGACCGAGGAGGAAGTCTCCAACGAGCGTACCGGCATCATCATGGGTTCCGGCGGCCCGTCCACCCGCACCATTGTCGATTCCGCCGATATCACCCGCGAAAAAGGCCCAAAGCGCGTCGGCCCATTCGCCGTGCCAAAAGCCATGAGCTCGACAGCTTCGGCAACACTTGCGACCTTCTTCAAGATCAAGGGCATCAACTATTCGATTTCTTCGGCCTGCGCGACATCGAATCATTGCATCGGCAATGCCTATGAGATGATCCAGTATGGCAAGCAGGACCGTATGTTTGCCGGCGGCTGCGAAGACCTCGACTGGACACTTTCGGTTCTGTTCGACGCCATGGGCGCCATGTCGTCCAAATATAACGACACGCCTTCCACCGCTTCACGCGCCTATGACAAGAACCGCGACGGCTTCGTCATCGCTGGCGGCGCAGGCGTTCTGGTTCTTGAAGACCTCGAAACGGCACTTGCACGCGGTGCGAAGATCTACGGCGAAATCGTGGGCTATGGCGCAACCTCCGACGGCTACGACATGGTTGCACCGTCTGGCGAAGGCGCAATCCGCTGCATGAAAATGGCGCTTTCGACCGTCACGTCGAAGATCGATTACATCAATCCGCACGCAACATCGACGCCTGCGGGCGACGCCCCGGAAATCGAAGCGATCCGCCAGATTTTCGGCGCGGGCGACGTCTGCCCGCCAATCGCCGCCACCAAATCGCTCACCGGCCATTCGCTGGGCGCAACGGGCGTGCAGGAAGCGATCTATTCGCTTTTGATGATGCAGAACAATTTCATTTGCGAAAGCGCGCATATCGAAGAACTGGACCCCGCCTTCGCGGATATGCCCATCGTTCGCAAGCGCATCGATAATGTTCAGCTCAACACCGTGCTCTCCAATTCCTTCGGGTTTGGCGGCACCAACGCCACGCTGGTGTTTCAGCGGTATCAGGGCTGACGGAGAGGGATAATATGGAAGGTTTGATGCAAGGAAAACGCGGCCTCATCATGGGGGTCGCGAACAATCACTCACTGGCCTGGGGCATTGCAAAACAGCTCGCCGCACAGGGCGCCGAACTGGCCTTCACCTATCAGGGTGATGCGCTGGGCAAGCGCGTGAAACCTCTTGCCGAACAGGTCGGCTCGGATTTCGTGCTGCCTTGCGACGTGGAGGACATCGCCACCGTCGATGCCGTTTTCGAAGAAATCGAGAAGAAGTGGGGCGGTCTCGATTTCCTCGTGCACGCTATCGGTTTTTCCGACAAGACGGAATTGAAGGGCCGCTATGCAGATGTCACCACGCGCGAGAATTTCAGCCGCACGATGGTCATCTCCGCCTATTCCTTCACAGAAGTGGCGCAGCGCGCTGAAAAGCTCATGAAGGACGGCGGCTCGATCCTGACGCTGACCTATGGCGGATCGACCCGAACGATCCCCAATTACAACGTGATGGGTGTTGCCAAGGCCGCTCTCGAGGCCATGGTGCGCTATCTTGCAGCCGATTACGGCCCGCAGGGCATCCGCGTCAACGCGATTTCCGCAGGCCCCGTGCGCACGCTTGCTGGCGCCGGGATCGGTGATGCCCGCGCGATTTTCAGCTACCAGCGCCGCAACTCGCCGCTGCGCCGCACCGTCGATATCGATGATGTCGGCAAATCGGCAGTCTATCTTCTGTCCGATCTTTCAAGCGGTGTGACCGGCGAAATCCATTTCGTTGATTCCGGCTATAACATCGTTTCGATGCCGACGCTGGAAGAGCTGAAAAGTTCGGACTCCGAACGCGGAGAATAAGCCGAAACATCTTATAAAAAGGCCGCTCTTCGGGGCGGCCTTTTTATTTACTTTTTGGCGTCGAATATCTTGAAGCCTTCCGCCTCTTCGAGAAGCGTAACCGTCTTGAACAGACCCTTGAGCGTAAGTTCATAAGGCAATTGGCGGTTTGCGACCATGAGCAGACGGCCACCGGGCTTCAGGCGCGAGGCGGCTGCGGCAATGAAACTCTGGCCGAGCGACACATCCGTTACACGCCCCTCATGGAAGGGCGGGTTCATGATGACGGTATCATAAATGCCGGCGATCTTTTCGCTTGTTACATCAAACCAGTTGAAGCTGATGGGGATTGACGCCCCCCAGACGTTCCAGATTGCCGCGCGCGGCTTCCAGCGCCTCATAATCAGCCTCGTAAAGATCGATGTTCTTTATCCGGTCGGCATATTTGAGGCATTGCGCGGCAAGATAGCCCCAGCCCGCCCCAAGATCAGCCACATTCCCGAAGACGATCTTTTCCATATGCCGGGCCAGCAGTGCCGATCCCTTGTCGATGGCGCCATGCGAAAACATGCCGGGTTCGGTACGGAAGCCGCCTTCAATGTCGGCAGCGAGCGGCTTCAGATCCGCAATGAAGGCCTCATCCAGATCGTCTGGCCGGCGCAGCCAGAAGACGACCGCATGATTCTTCGACATGCGGTCGCTGATTTCGGCAATATTGCCGGCCCATTTGCGGAAACTGTCTATGCCAAGCTTCTTGTCGCCAGACACGACGATCCAGCCACCGGGCTGAACCCGTGCCAAAAGCTGTGCAAACCAGGCCTCATTACGCCCGCGGTGTTTTCCAAGAAGCAGGAGCCCACCGGAAAAATTTCTGTCCGTGGCTAATCTCGGCTCTGCGTGAAAGCCCTCTTTCTGCAAGGCCAGCCAGTCGGGCCGCCATGGTTGAAGGCAGGTCAGCGCCTGCTTCCATTCCGGCTCCAGAAGCCGGTCTGCCGCCAGGCCGCAGGCGAGGAAGGATTGGCCCGGGTCCGGCATATCGAGAATGCCCTGCTCGAAGGGAAGAAAAAGTGTTTTCTGTGCTGGTGTCGTCATGGCCGTTCTTTACCCCGCAAGATCGCTTCCGAAAAGTCCGCTCAATCCCCTGAAATAACAAAAAGCGCGCCAAAAGGCGCGCTTTCCGGTTTTCAGAAGAGATGCAACGCTTATTCAGCGTCAACTTCTTCCTTCTTCTTTTCAGCAACGATTTCCTTGCCGGTTTCCTGATCGACGACCTTCATCGACAGGCGAACCTTGCCGCGTTCGTCGAAGCCCATGAGCTTGACCCAGACCTTCTGGCCTTCCTTGACCACATCGGTGGTCTTGGCAACACGGTCGGCAGCGAGCTGCGAGATATGAACCAGACCGTCACGCGGGCCGAAGAAGTTCACGAAAGCGCCGAAATCGGCGGTCTTGACGACCGTGCCTTCATAGATTTCGCCGACTTCCGGTTCAGCCACAATGGAGTGAATCCACTTCTTGGCGGCTTCGATTTCCTTGCCGTTCGACGACGCGATCTTGACCGTACCATCGTCCTCGATGTTGATCTTGGCGCCGGTCTTTTCCACGATCTCGCGGATAACCTTGCCGCCGGAGCCAATCACGTCGCGGATCTTGTCGGTCGGAATGTTCATCACTTCGATGCGCGGGGCAAACTCGCCCAGTTCAGCGCGCGAGGAGGAGATGGCCTTGGCCATTTCGCCGAGAATGTGAACGCGGCCACCCTTTGCCTGTTCCAGAGCGACCTTCATGATCTCTTCGGTGATACCGTCGATCTTGATGTCCATCTGTAGCGATGTGATGCCGAATTCGGTACCGGCCACCTTGAAGTCCATGTCGCCGAGGTGATCTTCATCGCCGAGAATGTCGGAAAGAACGGCGAAACGTTCGCCTTCCTTGATGAGACCCATGGCGATACCGGCGACGGGGCGCACGATCGGCACACCGGCATCCATCAGCGCCAGCGAGGTGCCGCAAACGGTTGCCATCGAGGAAGAGCCGTTCGATTCCGTGATTTCGGAAACAGCGCGGATCGTATAGGGGAACTGTTCGGCGGCAGGCAGCATCGGATGGATTGCGCGCCAGGCAAGCTTGCCATGGCCGATTTCGCGGCGGCCCGGAGAACCCATGCGGCCCGTTTCACCGACCGAATAGGGCGGGAAATTGTAATGCAGCATGAAGGATTCCTTGTAGGTTCCCGTCAGCGCATCGATCATCTGTTCGTCTTCGCCGGTGCCGAGCGTGGCAACGACGATGGCCTGCGTTTCACCGCGGGTGAAGAGCGCGGAACCGTGGGTGCGCGGCAGGATGCCGACTTCCGAAACGATCGGACGAACGGTCGAAAGGTCACGGCCATCGATACGGTTGCCCGTGTCGAGAATGTTCCAGCGAACGATCTTGGCCTGCAGATGCTTGAAAATGGTCGCGAACTGTTCCGCCGACATTTCGGTTTCTTCCACGCCTTCGGGGAAGAAATGTTCCTCGGCTTTGGCCTTGGCGGCATCAACGGCTGCGTAGCGCGCCTGCTTTTCAGTGATCTTGTAAGCTTCGCGCAGGTCGTTTTCCACAACGGCCAGCACCTTGGCTTCCAGTTCCGACAGGTCTTCCGGCTGGAAGTCACGCGGTTCCTTGGCGGCAACTTCGGCAAGCTTGATGATCGCATCGATCACCGGCTGGAAGCTCTTGTGGCCAAACATGACGGCGCCGAGCATGACATCTTCGGGCAGTTCCTGCGCTTCCGATTCGACCATCAGAACCGCTTCCGACGTACCGGCAACCACCAGATCGAGCTTGGATTCCGGCATTTCATCGATATTCGGGTTCAGGACATATTCGCCATCGATATAACCAACGCGCGCGCCGCTGATCGGACCCATGAAAGGCACGCCCGAAATGGTGAGGGCGGCAGATGCCGCAACCATTGACAGGATGTCCGGGTTGTTTTCCAGATCGTGCTGGAGAACGGTAATGACGACCTGCGTGTCGTTCTTGTAGCCGTCAACGAAAAGCGGGCGGATCGGACGGTCGATCAGGCGCGAAACGAGGGTTTCGTTTTCGCTCGGACGGCCTTCACGCTTGAAATAGCCGCCGGGAATCTTGCCGGCTGCATAGGTCTTTTCCTGATAATTGACGGTCAGCGGGAAGAAGTCCTGGCCCGGCTTCGGTTCCTTGGCAGAAACGACAGTTGCGAGAACGGCGGTTTCGCCATAGGTGGCGAGAACAGCGCCGTCAGCCTGACGGGCAATCTTGCCGGTTTCGAGTGTGAGCGGACGTCCGCCCCATTCGATTTCAACTTTATGGGTATTGAACATATCTTGTCCTCATGTGGCAACGCGGTGAAAATGCGCTAGACAAAAGCGCATGAAAGCGTTGCCGGGTTGGCGGACAGGCCACGGGCAAGACAACGGGAAGCTCGTGGAAAATCAAAACGAACTGCCTGCAATCCTGCCCCATGACTGGTCCAGTCTTGAGCCGTTTGGCTCTCGGGCATCCGATCCGGGAGCACCATGCCGCCGGGTCGGGTTTCATGGGCTACGAGTAGCCCTGTTCAAAATCAAACGGGCGACGTTTTTAACGTGTCGCCCGATTTCAACCTTAGCGGCGCAGGCCCAGACGGGTAATCAGCGCCTGGTAACGCGCATGGTCCACGCCCTTGACATAGTCAAGGAGACGACGACGCTGCGAAACCAGCTTCAGCAGGCCGCGACGCGAATGATTGTCATTCTTGTGGCCCTTGAAGTGCTCGGTGAGGTTGGCAATACGCTCGGAAAGAACGGCAACCTGTACTTCCGGTGAACCGGTGTCGCCTTCCTTGGTGGCATATTCCTTGATAAGTGCTTGCTTGCGCTCAGCAGTAATCGACATCGTAACACCCTTTCTGAATGAGAGGAAAACCTGACGCCCGGGCCGGGATGTCGTCCAGCGCGGGTCATTTACACGATTTGAACGCTCTTTCACGCAATCGATCAGGGGCATATAGTCCAAAAACGACAAGAATGCCAGTCTGAAATAAATTCCGCCCCCCGGCGCGCCGGTCAGCCGGCGGTGAAAACCCGTTTCGGCTTGAACTGCCCGTGCTCGATATAGCCGATGGCGAGAAGCTTGCCGCGCGTGGTAACGCAGGCCTCGTCGGCTTCCAGCGGCGCATCGCGCCCGCGCAGGATGACCGGATTGCCAAGGCGCACCCGCTGGGCCTGATCGTCGGAGAGCGGCACTTGCGGCAGACAATCAAGTGCCGCACCCGTATCGATCACCAGCGCATCAAGCGCGGAGAAATCGCGCCGCGGTGCAGGCTCGATCACATTGCCGTCCTCATCCTTCGGCGGAAGCGGCGGCCAGACAGCCTCAAGCTTTGCGAGCGTCACCATATCTTCATCGGTGAAGGGCGCAACTTCCACACGGCGCAGATCGGAAATATGACCATAGCAGCCGAGATCGCGCCCCATGTCGCGCGCAAGCGAGCGCACATAGGTACCCTTGGAGCATTCCACCTCAAATTCGGTACGGTCGGCATCGGGAAAGCCTACGATCTCAAGGCGGTCGATCTCGACCTCACGGGCGGGAATTTCCACGGTTTCACCCTCGCGGGCCAGATCATAAGCGCGCTCGCCATCGATCTTGATTGCGGAAAACTGCGGCGGAACCTGCGAGATCACGCCGGTATAATCCGGCAGGAGTGCTTCCACTTCCTCACGCGACGGACGCTTGTCGGAAGTTTTGGTGGGCTGGCCTTCCAGATCGTCCGTGGAACGCTCCTCGCCCCATGTCACCGTAAAACGATAGACCTTGGTTCCGTCCATGGCATAAGGCACCGTCTTCGTGGCTTCGCCAAGCGCGATGGGCAACATGCCCGAAGCAAGCGGATCGAGCGTGCCCGCATGGCCAGCCTTTTCAGCACTGAAAAGCCACTTGATCTTCGAGACCGCCTCGGTCGATCCCATTCCCTTCGGCTTGTCAAAAATGACCCAGCCGGATATCGGGCGACCTTTTTTCTTGCCCCGTCTTGCCATGCTTTATTCGTCTCCATTGCGCGGGGCTTCATCCGCTCCGCCATCTTCATCATCGTCATGCGACAGATCGCGCGCCACTTCCGGGAAGCGGAGAAGCGCATCGATCTTCGAGAAATTGTCAAAGCTCGTATCAGGCCGGAACCGGAATTCCGGCATATATTTCATTTGGGCAAGGCTCGGCGCCACACGGCCGCGAATGAATTTCGCATGGGAGGCAAGCGCCTTGATGACAGCCTGCGGGTCGGCGCTGCCAAGTGGCGTGATGAAGCAGGTCGCGATCTTGAGATCGGGCGACATACGCACTTCCGAAACGGAAATGACGGTGCGCTCGATCAGGTCGTCACGGATTTCACCGCGCTGAAGTACCTGCGCCAGAGCGTGGCGGACCTGTTCGCCCACGCGAAGCTGGCGCTGGGAAAGACCGCCGGAGCCTTTCGTATCATGAGAACGTGCCATTGCCTTATCTCTTCTTGTTTCGACATGCCCGCCCAGATTGGCCGGTACATGTTCGCACAGCACAAAACCGAAGAGGCCGACAAGCCTTTCGGATAAAAGAACCGCGAACGGAAAAACACCTTTCAAAGCATTTTCACACAAAACCGCTTTGCGCTTTTGATGGAAATGCCGGGGCGCAATCTATCGCAATCCAGCCGGGAGTCAGACCCTCTGGACCGGATGACATGAAAAGCCGGGCCGCCTTTCGACAGCCCGGCATGCGTTCCTAGAGCGTACGCGAAACGTGTTCGACGCGGAAAGCTTCGATGACGTCGCCTGCGCGAATATCGTCGTAGTTCTCGAACGCCATACCGCATTCCTGGCCGCTCGGCACTTCGGCGACTTCATCCTTGAAGCGCTTGAGCGTCTTGAGCTTGCCTTCGTGGATGACCACGTTGTCGCGGATGAGGCGAACGCCTGCACCACGCTCGACCTTGCCTTCGGTGACGCGGCAACCGGCCACCTTGCCAACCTTGGTGATGTTGAAGACTTCGAGAATCTCCGCATTGCCAAGGAAGGTTTCACGGCGTTCCGGCGACAGAAGGCCCGACATGGCCGCTTTAACGTCATCGATGAGATCATAGATGATGTTGTAGTAGCGGATTTCGATACCCTGCTGCTCGGCAGAATCCCGCGCCTGCTTGTTGGCACGAACGTTGAAGCCGATGATCGCGGCATTGGAGGCTTCGGCCAGCGATACGTCGCTTTCCGTGATGCCGCCCGCGCCCGAATGGACGATGCGCGCGCGCACTTCGTCGGTGCCCAGCTTGTCCAGCGCGTTGGTGATCGCTTCGATGGAGCCCTGCACGTCGCCCTTGATGACGAGCGGGAATTCCTTCGTGCCCGACACCTGCAACTGGTTCATCATCTGCTCCAGCGAACCGCGCGCACCGGATTGGCGTGCAACGGCCTTGTCGCGCGCCAGACGCTGACGATATTCCGCGATTTCACGGGCCTTGGCTTCATTGGCCACGACTGCGAAACGGTCGCCCGCCTGCGGCGTGCCCTGAAGGCCGAGGATTTCCACCGGCATTGCAGGACCAGCTTCCTTCACATGCTCGCCACGGTCATTGACGAGGGCGCGCACGCGACCCCATTCACTGCCCGCCACCAGAATATCGCCGGGATGCAGCGTGCCCTTCTGGATGAGAACGGTGGCAACCGAACCACGACCGCGATCGAGCTGGGCTTCGATGACCACACCTTCCGCGGTACGGTCCGGATCGGCCTTCAGATCGAGCATTTCAGCCTGAAGCAGAACGGCATCGAGCAGCTTGTCCAGATTGATCTTGTTCTTGGCCGACACTTCGACGTCGAGCACTTCACCGCCCATCGATTCCACGAAGACTTCGTGCTGCAACAGTGCGGTGCGCACCTTCTGCGGGTCGGCCGCAGGCTTGTCGATCTTGTTGATCGCAACGATGATCGGAACACCGGCTGCCTTGGCGTGATTGATGGATTCAATCGTCTGCGGCATGACGCTGTCATCAGCCGCAACCACCAGAATGGCAATATCGGTTGCCTGTGCGCCACGGGCACGCATTGCCGTAAAGGCGGCGTGGCCCGGCGTATCGATGAAGGTGATCTTCTGGCCGTTCTGTACGACCTGATAGGCGCCGATATGCTGCGTGATGCCGCCCGCTTCGCCGGAAACGACATTGGCGTGGCGGATGGCGTCGAGAAGCGAGGTCTTGCCGTGGTCAACGTGACCCATGATGGTCACGACCGGCGGACGCGAAACCATTGCGGATTCGTTGTCGGCAACGTCGAAGATGCCTTCTTCCACGTCCGATTCAGCAACGCGCTTGACAGTATGGCCGAATTCCTCGGCAATGAGCTGCGCGGTATCGGCATCGATCACGTCGCCCGGCTTCATCATCTGGCCCTGCTTCATCAGGTACTTGATGATGTCCACGGAACGCTCGGCCATGCGCTGTGCCAGTTCCTGAAGCGTGATGGTTTCAGGAATGGTGACTTCACGCGAAATCTTCTCGCGCGTTTCCTGCATCTGCGAGCGCTTGAATTTTTCCTGACGGCGGCGCATCGCGGAAAGCGAGCGCGAACGGCCCTCTTCCTCAAGATTGCTCGTGAGGGTGAGCTTGCCGCGACGGCGATCGTCTTCGCCCTTCACAACCTTCGGTGCGCGCACTTCCGGCTTTGCCGCGACGCCACGGCGGGCTGCGCCACTGCGGCGATCGTCGTCATCGTCGGACTGGCCGGGCTTGCGAAGCTGGCTCTGCGGAAGCGGCTTGCCAGCGATCGGAGCGGCATCGGCAATAATGGGGGCCGGACGCGGGCTGCCCTGCTGCGGCCTTCCGGCCGGCTGCGGGCGACCACCTTGCGGGCGGCCAGCCTGCTGCGGACGTGCACCATATGGTGCAGGGCGCGCATCGTCACGGCGCTCGCTACGGGCTTCCGGCTGCGGCATACGCTTGGCAGCTTCTTCCTCGGCTTTGCGGCGCGCTTCAGCTTCCGCTTTCAGGCGCGCTTCCTCTTCCGCCTGGCGACGGGCAGATTCTTCATGTTCCTTGGCGCGGCGCGCATCTTCCTCGGCGCGGCGCTTGGCTTCCTCGACAGCGCGGGCGCGTTCTTCCACTTCGCGGATCTGCGCTTCTTCAAGCGCGCGGCGGCGGGCATCCATTTCGGAGCGCGACAGCGTGTTCAGCACCATGCCGGAACGATCCGCCGGGCGCGGACGCTGTGCCTGCTGGCCGCCGGGGCGCTGATGCACCGGGCGTTGCTGCGCGACATGCGGCTTCGTTACCGGAGCAGACGGGGCTGCGGGCGCCTTCGTTGCCGGGGCCTTTACGGGTGCCGGCTGCGGGGCGGAAGCCTGTGCGGCCGACGCCGATACTGGCGCCGATGCCGGTGCCTGCTGCGGAGCAGCAGCCGGAGCTGCGGGCTTGGGCGCTGCCGCGGCTTCAACTTCCGGCTTCTCATCCGGGCGAGAGAATTTGCGCTTCTTGGTTTCAACGACGACAGCCTTCGTGCGGCCGTGGCTGAAATTCTGGCGCACGGTGCTCTGTTCGACGCCCGGCCGCTTCAGGGTTAGCGTCTTCTTTGGATTGACGCTCAGCGTCTTATCGTCGTTTGTTTTATCGCTCATTAGTTTCCGTTTCCTTCGCGGCTCCGGCCGCCCTACTCGAGCATTATCCAACAGGACAGGGTCAGGTTGGATAATGCTCCAGTCACACTTCAACGCATAATCCGGTCCAAGGCTTCCGGCCTCTCCGGGATTATGCTCTAATCCAGATTCGATGCGCTTTCACCGCGATAGCGATGTAACAAAAGCGCCCGCTTTACGAACCCGGCCGCCGCCTTTCCTTCAAGCACGGCTGCATGTATCACATTTCCGCCCCCAAATGCCAAATCCATTTCTTCTCCCGAAAAAAGAGTGAAGGATGGAATTTCAGGGCCTTCCAGATGCACCACGGCACGGCGCGCCTGATCAAGCTTGCGCACGCCATCGGCGGCGGCTTCCCGAGCGTGGAGCACCATGGCGGCTGCCCCGGTGCGGATCGCCTGATCCACCTTGGTCGAGCCTGTCACCACAGCGCCTGCCTTTCGCGCCAGAGCAAGGCTGCCGAGTGCAGATTTCGTCAGCAGCTGGTCAACCAGCGCGCCAAGATCCGCCTGCGGCGTCACACCTTCTTTCAGCGCCCGCGCAAAAAGCTTGCGCTTGACCGCTTCATCCACCAGACGGCGCTCGGCCTTGACCCAGCATCCCCTGCCCGGCAACGTCTGCTTCAAATCCGGCACGACCGAACCATCCGGCCCCGCCACAAAGCGGATCATGTCATCGGCAGAACCGCTCTCCCGCGTGACGATACAGGTTCTGTCATTCATTTCCTGTTGCCCCACGCGGAACCTCTGTTTTGTCCTGACGCGGACCATCATCAAACTTCAAAGCCGCAATGCGGCTTCGCAACAATCTCGCGAGGCCCCTGGAGCAGTTTCTGTTTCAACACAAACGCTGAAACCGCTCTACCTCTTTGTTTTGTCGCATTATCCAACGCAAAACTGCTTCGCACTTTTGCTGGAAATGCTCTAGCAGAGCCCGAACCGCACTTCAACCATATGGGTCTCGGTAGCGGCTCAAATCATGCCGGATCGAAGCCCGGAGGCTTCAACCCCTGTTTCCCCACGAAGGGAGCGATCCAGGGCCTGTCGCCGCACCAAGTTTACGCCTGAAATCTATCAGGCGTAAGACTATTACGGTGCGTCATTGTTACGACGCAGCTTCCTCGTCGCCAGCTTCTTCAGCTTCCACGTCTTCGGAAGCCGCAGCCAGTTCCTCTTCGGTGATCCAGCCCGCTTTCAAGCGCGCTGCCAGCACCATCTGCTCCGCATCGACACGCGAAAGGTCGAACGGCGTCAGAACACCACTATGGTTGATGGTGTCGCCATCCTTGCGCTCGCGCCAGCCGACCAGATCGTCCACCGCATAACCGGCGAAATCTTCCATGGTCTTCACGCCGTCTTCACCAACGGCAACCAGCATGGCCGTGGTCATGCCCGGCAGTTCGCGCAGTTCGTCGGCAACGCCCAGTTCCTTGCGGCGGGCATCCTGCTCGGCTTCGATACGCTCCAGATATTCGCGGGCGCGATCCTGGATTTCGCCTGCCGTGTCTTCGTCGAAACCGTCAATGGACGAAATTTCGCCTGCATCCACATAGGCCAGTTCTTCAACGGAGGCGAAACCTTCGGAGGCAAGAACCTGACCGACCATTTCGTCAACGTTGAGGGCTTCCATGAACAGGTTTGAACGTTCTGCGAATTCCTTCTGGCGACGTTCGGATTCCTCGTCTTCCGTCAGGATGTCGATGTCCCAGCCGGTAAGCTGCGAGGCGAGGCGGACGTTCTGGCCGCGACGACCGATTGCAAGTGATAGTTGGTCATTCGGAACGACAACTTCAATACGTTCGGCATCTTCATCGAGAACAACCTTGGCAACTTCAGCGGGCTGAAGCGCGTTGACGATGAAGGAAGCCGCATCCGGCGACCACGGAATGATATCGATCTTTTCGCCCTGCAACTCGGCCACAACAGCCTGAACGCGGGAGCCGCGCATACCGACGCAGGCGCCGACCGGGTCAATGGACGCATCGCGCGAGACGACGGCGATCTTGGCGCGGGAACCCGGATCGCGAGCGACCGACTTGATCTCGATGATGCCGTCATAGATTTCCGGCACTTCCATGGTGAAGAGCTTCGCCATGAATTGCGGATGGGTGCGCGACAGGAAAATCTGCGGGCCACGCTGTTCGCGGCGCACATCATAGACATAGGCGCGGATGCGGTCGCCATAGCGGAAGGCTTCGCGCGGGATCAGTTCGTCGCGGCGCACGATCGCTTCGCCACGGCCCAGATCCACGATCACATTGCCATATTCGACACGCTTGACGGTGCCGTTGACGATTTCGCCAACGCGATCCTTGTATTCGTCATACTGGCGGTCACGTTCGGCTTCGCGCACTTTCTGCACAATAACCTGCTTGGCAGACTGGGCTGCGATGCGGCCGAAATCCATCGGCGGAAGCTGATCGGCAATGAAGTCGCCAACCTGCGCATCGGGATTACGGTCGCGCGCCATGAACAGCGAAATCTGCGTTGCGTAATCCTCGACATTCTCCACGACTTCCAGCAGGCGCTGCAACTTGATCTCGCCGGACTTCGCATTGATGTCGGCGCGGATATTGCTTTCCTGGCCATAGCGCGAACGCGCGGCCTTCTGGATCGCATCGGCCATGGCCGCAAGAACGATCTCACGGTCAATCGACTTCTCGCGGGCGACCGCATCGGCGATCTGCAGAAGCTCCAGCCTGTTAGCACTGACTGCCATAGGTCTCTCCTTGGTGTCGCATCCGGCTTTTTCCTGCGCGGATGCCTGAAACTTATTTCTTCTCTTGCGTTTCGGTAGATGCGGCGTCTTCCGGCTCTGCCCCCAGATCGTCACCGGGAATGCGGCCTTCGCGCAAAGCCTTGTCCTTGCGAAGCGCATCACGGATGAGGTCGTCGGTCAGCACCAGGCGCGCATCCGAAATCAGATCAAAGGGAATGCGCACCACCGGCTCGTTGCCGTAGGAAATCTGGTCGCTTTCGATGGTGACGGAATCCGCCTCGCCGACAACGATGCGGCCACGGAATTTCTTGCGGCCTTCATGCACGATCGAGGTCTCAACCTTTGCGATATGACCGGCCCAATCGGAAAAGTCCGACTTGCGCACCAGAGGGCGGTCAATGCCCGGCGAGGAAATCTCCAGATGATACTTGCCGCTGATCGGGTCTTCGACATCGAGAACAGGCGCGACCGTGCGGCTTACCAGCTCGCAATCATCAACCGTCATCGTGCCGTCGGGGCGCTCGGCCATGATCTGCAAGGTCTGACCGTTGAGGCCGGAAAGGCGAACGCGCACCAGGCGAAAACCCAGCGTGTTGATGACAGGCTCCACAATGCCTGCCACTTTCGCATCGATGCCCGTTTCGCGGATGATACGTTCGTCCGCGACCGCTACGGGCGTCTCTGTTTCGTTTGCCTGAACCTGTTCCGTCAAATCAACCTCTCAAGGGCCTGCTCAAGGACCCGCTCATGGGCCCGCAAGCCTTTTGCCAGGTCGCAAGTAACAAAAAAGAGCGGGACCGGGTGGACCCACTCTTGTTCTAACGACCAAGAATTTGAGACGTATATACCAGCGGAAGCTGATTTTTTCAAGGCCTGCTTGCAGCCTTGCCGTCAGCGCCGGATAAAAGTCAGATAAGCGGCGCGGCGCCCCTCGCGAAAGGCCTTGGCCTCGTAGCGTGTGCCGGGCCATCCCTCATAGGCGTCATTCCAGTCAGCCGGGCTTTCCGCCTGCCAGTCAAACGCCGCATGACGGCGGCAATGCTGGAGCGTCCAGTTGACATAATGCTCGATATCCGAGGCGAAGCGGAACTTCGCGCCGGGTTTCAGCACACGGGCGAAACGGTCGAGATTGGCATCGCTCACGAAACGGCGCTTCCAGTGGCGGCGCTTGTGCCATGGATCGGGATAAAAAAGATCGATCCCCGCAAGCGAAGCATCAGGCAGCCAGTCCAGAACCGCCGTCGCGTCCTCGTCATAAAGGCGCAGATTGGGGCGTGGCGCCTGATCAAGCGCTGCCAGCATCTTGGCCATGCCATTGATGAAAGGCTCTACGCCGATGAAGCCGGACTGCGGATAACGGCCGCTCTCGTGATGGAGGTGCTCGCCCCCGCCAAAGCCGATTTCCATTCGCACCGTCTCCACCGGAGCCTCAAACAAGCTGCGCAAATCCTGCGGCGCCGGCGTGGCAAGGTCGAGTTTCAGGCGCGGCAGCAAATCCTCGAACAGATTGCTCTGGTGCGGACGGAGCGGCTTGCCGTGGCGGCGGCCGAAAAAATTTCCGGCCGCGCGCATGGGATGATTTTCATCGATCATAGGGTCAATCAGGCTGAAACAGCCGCTTTCAACGCCTTGATGAGATCGGTCTTCTCCCAGGAGAAGGAACCATCACGGCCCGGCTTGCGGCCAAAATGGCCGTAGAACGAGGTCTTGGCGTAGATCGGCTTGTTGAGGTCGAGATGCTTGCGAATGCCGGTGGGGGACAGGTCCATCACCTTGCGCAACGCATCCTCGACAGCGGATTCGGCGACCTTGCCCGTGCCGTGCAGGTCCACATAGACCGAAAGCGGCTGGGCAACGCCGATGGCGTAGGAAAGTTGGATGGTGCAACGGTCGGCAAGGCCGGCGGCAACCACATTCTTGGCGAGATAGCGCGCGGCATAGGCCGCGGAGCGATCCACCTTGGTCGTATCCTTGCCGAAGAAAGCGCCCCCGCCATGCGGGGCCGCGCCGCCATAGGTGTCAACGATGATCTTGCGGCCTGTCAGGCCCGCATCACCGTCCGGTCCACCGATAACGAACTTGCCGGTCGGATTGATGTACCAGTTGCAGTTTTCGGCAATCGGCAGATCGCCCAAGGCTTCGCGGATATAGGGTTCCACGACCGAACGCACCTTCCTGGAATCCCAGGACGCATCGAGATGCTGCGTGGAAAGGACGATCTGCGTGACTTCGGCAGCCTTGCCGTTTTCATAACGCACCGTCACCTGGCTCTTGGCATCGGGGCCGAGCTTGCGGGCATCACCCTCGCCCTTGTGGCGGGCTTCTGCGAGCTTTTCGAGAATCTTGTGCGAATAATAGATCGGAGCCGGCATGAGGTCCAGGGTTTCGCGGCAGGCATAGCCGAACATGATGCCCTGATCGCCTGCGCCTTCCTCACCCTGACGGTCGGCGGCATTGTCCACGCCCTGCGCAATATCGGCCGATTGGGGATGCAGGAGAACATCGACCTTCACCGTGCGCCAGTTGAAGCCATCCTGCTCATAGCCGATCTCGCGGATCGCCTTGCGCGCCGCCGAACGGAAACGGGACGGGTTGATGAGCGGATGACCGGCTGCATCATGGGCGATGGAGCCGTCCTTATTCTTCTTCAGGAAGGTTTCCGGCACGCGTACTTCGCCGGCAATGACCACACGATTGGTTGTGGCAAGCGTTTCGCAGGCAATGCGGACAGACCACGGATCGACGCCGGTGCGACGTGCCTCCTTGTAGATCATATCAACGATTTCATCGGAAATGCGGTCGCAAACCTTGTCCGGGTGTCCTTCGGACACAGATTCGCTGGTGAAGAGATAAGAACTGCGCGACACGGGTAACCCCTCTTGAAAATCCAGCGGAGAAAAATGCTCCGCCTTGGAAACACAGTAGCGCCCGGACTTCACCGGGCGCATAGATGTGTTAGCGAAGTTGGGATTAAACCGTCAATGCATATTCGTGGCATATTCGTGTTAACGCTGCCACCGGCCCGGAAAATTTCGTTCCGGGCACGCGATTTTCCCCGCCGAAGCGGCCTTACCGCAAAGCGTAAGAGGCCGATCACTCAGCGTCGGCTGCGAGCGATTTTACCAGATCGATGATCTTGCGACGTACCTTGGGGTCGGAAATCTTCGTGAAGGCGCGGGTAAGCTGGACACCCTCGTTGGAATTCAGGAAATCGACCACATAGGTCGCTTCATTGTCCTCGGCAAATCCGTCCCCGCCGCTGGAGCCGGAGCCTGGCGCATCTTCAAAGAAAAACGAAACTGGAACGTTCAGGATCGAGGAAATAGCCTGAAGGCGGCTTGCACCGACCCGGTTGGTGCCCTTCTCGTATTTCTGGATTTGCTGAAACGTGATGCCCAGATTTTCACCGAGTTTTTCCTGACTGAGACCCAGCATGTTGCGACGCAGACGGATACGGCTGCCGACATGCATGTCGATGGGATTGGGTTTCTTTTTATTCTCAATCATACAAGTATCACTCCTCGCATCTGCGAGCTTTCATTCATGTTCTGTTCATCGGAACAGGCGTAACATCACGTTTTGGGAGGTAGTCAGACGATTTCGCACGAGGAACCGCCACCATTGATGCATAACATCTTAACAATATTGCCGTGTCAATGAAAACGCCTGCGCGAATATAATATCAGTCCCACGCTTGCCGCGAGTAGGGTTAACAGGATTAAAACTGTTTGTATCCAGCCGGGCGGCCTGCCCCAAAATGGGTCACGAGGTGACGGTAGGTAAGAATCCACCACCCCAACCGCATCGAGCGCAAGGCTTCCGGTGATTCGACCATAGGTATCAACAATAGCCGACAAGCCGTTATTCGCCGCGCGGATGAGAGGAAGCCCCTGCTCCACCGCGCGCACCTGCGCCTGCCGGAAATGCTGGTAAGGTCCCGGCGTATCGCCATACCACGCATCGTTGGTGACATTGATGATGGCGCTCGCTCCGGCTCCCTCATAGCCAAGCTCATCCGGGAAAATCGCCTCGTAGCAGATGAGCGGCAGGAAAGACCGGCCATCCTTCACGGCGAGCGCATGGCGTGTTGTTCCTGCGGTGAAACCGCCCGGCATTTCCACCACTTCCTGAAGGCCTAACCCACGCAGGAAGCTTTCAAACGGCAGATATTCGCCGAAGGGCACCAGATGCACCTTGTCGGCTGTGCTCACAATCCGGCCGCGATCATCAATCGTGTAAATCGAATTGTAGTAGCGTGGCTCGCCGCCATCGGCTCCCTTTTCCTCGCGCACTGCCCCGGCGAGCAGAACCTGCCCTTCCTGCAAGGCATCGCCGATATGCGCCAGCGCCTGAGGTGTCGATTCCAGTATGTAGGGTATGGCCGTTTCCGGCCAGACAATCACATCAGGCCGCGGCTTGCCTTCAGCCGGCGCCTCTTCGGTCAGGCCCACCAGCTTGTCGAAGATCGCGCGGCGCTCGGCATTGTCCCATTTCATCGCCTGGGCAATGGAGGGCTGCACGATGCGGACCGCAAGCGGGCCATTCTCGTCAACAATGGCTGGCGCGCGCGAAAGCGTCCATGCGCCGAACCCCACATGGGCCAGTGCCAGAAAAATCGCAAGCCCGATGCCCGTTCGGGCGAAATGTCCGCCGGTGAGCAAGGCGGGGGCGGCAAAGACGAAAACTGCCAGCGCACTCATCCCGACGAGGCCAATAACCGCAACCGATTGCATCAGAAGCGGTACAGGCATGGCCGCATAGCCGATGAGGTTCCATGGAAAGCCGGTGAAGATGAAGGTGCGGAGCCATTCCGCAAGCGCAAAACCGAAGGCAAATGCAAGGATGCGTCCAAGCCCGTCCGACCACAAGAGCCGCGCGATCATAGCCGCAAATGCGTAGAAAAGCGCCAGAAAGGCGGGCAGGCCCAACACGGCCAGCGGCAATGCCCAGGCAAATTGATCCGCATCGACCAGAAGGGCCGTTCCTATCCACCAGAGGCCGGAAACGAAATAGCCGAAGCCGAACCACCAGCCGACCTTGGCGGCGAGCAGCAGACGGCGAAGCGGCCCGGCATCCGTTCTGGCTATCGCACCGTCGATCAGCCAGACAAGGACCGGAAACGAGACGAAGCCTGCGACGAAAATATCAAAAGGCGGCTGGGTCAGGGTTGCGAAAGCGCCACTCAAAAAAGCGGCCAGCGCGCGACGCCAGCCGTTAAGAAGAATGATCCTGCCCGCGAGCCTTGCGATCATCCGGCTTCTTTGGAGTTTTGCGCGGCGTGCGCCGCATCAGCCGCATGGTCTTCCGGCCTGGCCGAAACCACAGCGCGCTGCTGGCGCCGGCGATCGGCAGCGGAAAGCGGCACGATGCGCACCTTCTTCACCCGGCGCGGGTCAACCTCCAATACGTGGAATTCATAATCCGGAATGGCCTGAACCACTTCACCGCGCACCGGGATGCGTCCCAGAACGGAGAAGATAAGGCCACCGACCGTGTCCACGTCCTCGCCATGCTCGCCCACTGCGAAGCCCGGGCCGATCCTGGCGGCCAGTTCTTCCAGATCGGCGCGCGCATCGACCACGAAAACGCCATCGGCATCTTCCGCGATCATGATTTCTTCGTCGTCATGTTCGTCTTCGATATCGCCGACGACCATTTCAACAATGTCTTCCAGCGAAACCAGACCGTCGGTGCCGCCATATTCATCGATGACCAGCGCCATCTGGATATGGCTGGCCTGCATACGCGCCATCAATCCGCTTGCCATCATGGACGGCGGCACGAACAGCACCTTGCGCATGAGATTGAGCTCGCCGATGGTCTTGGCCAGATCGATGCGGCTCATATCGA
Organism: Brucella melitensis bv. 1 str. 16M; assembly: GCF_000007125.1. NCBI lineage: Bacteria > Pseudomonadati > Pseudomonadota > Alphaproteobacteria > Hyphomicrobiales > Brucellaceae > Brucella > Brucella melitensis. The sequence continues at coordinate 2,033,455 of NC_003317.1, forward strand.
ATTTCGGCGCCACTTCCGTCGCCGCAGATTTCGCCGTCGTGCGCCGCCGTGCCTTCTGGCGCGCCTGACGGGTGATATAGTTCAAAACATCGCGGATATGGATCATGCCGCGCGGATCATCCAGCGTCTCGGCATAGACCGGCATACGGGAATGGCCGGATTTTTCAAAAAGTTCCAGCACTTCCCACAGCGGCGTGGTGATCTCGACCGCTTCAACGTCGGCGCGGGGAATCATCACGTCCTCGACGCGGATTTCGCGCAGGCGCAGGATATTGTGCAGCATCGCCTTTTCTTCGGGCGAAAATGCAGCACCGTCCTCGCTGGTGGCGCTGGAAAGCGCATCGGCCAGATCTTCGCGCAGGGAAGATGCCTGGCGCGCGCGCATAAAGGGGAAAATATTCGACAAAAGGGAACGCTTCTCGGTCACAGACGACCGCTGCGTACTTTGTCCTTCTGAATCTTGGGTCTCGCCGCGATTATCGCCAGCGGACGGAGGGTGCAAAGTCTGTTCAGCCATGGTCAATCGTTGTTAATGTCCTCATCGGATACAGCATAAGGGTCGGGAATGGCAAGAGCATGAAGGATTTCACGCTCGCGCGCTTCCATCACTTCCGCTTCCTCATCCGTTTCATGATCGTACCCCAAAAGATGCAGAAAGCCATGTACAACGAGGTGGGAGAGGTGATTTTCGATCGGCTTGCCCTCTTCCTTCGCCTCGCGCTCCACCGTTTCGCGCGCGATGACGATATCGCCCAGCATCGGCCCCGGCTGGGAACCAGCCTTTACCGGAAAGGCTGGAAAGGACAAAACATTGGTCGGCTTGTCCTTGCCGCGCCATTCGCCGTTCAACAGCTGAATGGAGGCATCGTCGGTAAAAACCACGCTCAGTTCGCTTGTAGCACTCTTGAGGCCCAGATTGTTCCAGGCGGCGGCAACCGACTTGCTCACGAGGCTTTCAAGGCTCGCTTCGTCCGGCCAGTTGCCGGCTTCGATCATGATATCAATATGGATCGCGTTGTCTGACACGTTATGCAGCGATCGCCTTCCAGCAGACCGCTTCGTCCTTTCAATTGGATAAAAGCTGTCTGCTCAAAAGGCAGACAGCATTTTTTTAAATCGTGTTTCCGACAGGCAATTGCAAGAGCAATCCGCCTGCCTGCCCTATTCCGGACCGGCGTACTGTTTTCCGTCGCGGTCATAAGCGCCGACGATTGCCGCCACAAGCGGATGACGCACGACATCCTTCTCCGTGAAGCGCACCTTGATGACGCCTTCCACATCGTCCAGCACGCGAAGCGCCTCAACCAGACCGGATTTCTGGCCGGGCGGCAAATCGATCTGGCTCGGATCGCCGGTCACGATCATGCGCGAGCCTTCGCCAAGGCGCGTGAGGAACATTTTCATCTGCATGGATGTCGTGTTCTGCGCCTCATCGAGAATCACCGCCGAATGGGCGAGCGTGCGCCCGCGCATGAAGGCAAGCGGTGCGATTTCGATCACGCCCGCCGTAATGGCGCGTTCGACCTTTTCCGCCGGCATCATGTCGTAAAGCGCATCGTAAAGCGGACGCAGATAGGGATCGACCTTTTCCTTCATGTCACCCGGCAGGAAGCCCAGACGTTCGCCCGCCTCGACTGCCGGGCGCGAAAGGATAATGCGCTCGACAAGGCCGCGCTCCAGAAGCATGGCCGCATGGGCAACCGCCAGATAGGTCTTGCCGGTACCGGCGGGGCCGACACCGAACACCAGTTCCGAGCGGTCCAGCGCACGCATATAGGCGTCCTGCGTGGGCGTGCGGGCGAAGATCGTCTTTTTGCGGGTGGAAATCTGGGCGGCGGAAAGTTTTCCCTTGTTTTCCATCGTCGGCAAGGTGAGCTGGTCGGCGGCGGCAATCGCCATGCGCAGTGCGCCGTCCACATCGGACACCGTCAGCTCATGGCCCTTTTGCAATGTTTCATAAAGGTGGTCGAGCGCGCGGCGCGCCTGTTCGGTCGCGGTCGGCTCACCCCTTATCGAAAGCTGGTTTCCCTTGGAACGGACATCCACGCCAAGCTTCTGCTCGATCCGCGCGAGCATTTTCATCGAACTGACCGTAAAGCGCGCTGGCAAGGCGATTATTGTCGAAGGTGAGCACGATATGGGCCATATCCGAGGCCCCGGTCGTCGGGCTTTTTTGCGTTTGATTGGTTGGCTTGGCAGATTTCAGCTTTTCCGTAGCGCTCAACCGTATCTCCTTAAAGCACAATCCTGAAAGTTGCAGACTTTTCAGACCAGATGATGCGTGAAAACAAACCTTTCACGCATTTGCGATCGCAGTCTCGACAGGATTACCGGCAAACGACTCAGGACGCCGAAATTTTCTGCCTCAGCATCATCATGCCTTCAGGCCAGTTTTTGCGCAATAAGGCTGTTGGTGCCCGTGGACACGATTTTTACATGAATAATATCGCCGACCCGGTCCTTGTTGTCATCGATGATGACAGGCAGGAGCCATGGCGAGCGGCCCACCATCTGGCCCGCCTCGCGGCCGGGCTTCTCCAGAAGCACATCCATCTTGCGGCCGATCATCGAATCCTGGAAAGCATATTGCTGTGCCGACAGGAGCGCCTGAAGGCGCTGGAGGCGCTCGTCCTTCACCGCCTCCTCGACATGATCGTCGAGATCGGCGCCGGGTGTTCCAGGGCGCGGCGAATATTTGAACGAATAGGCCTGCGCATAATTGACGTCACGCACAAGCTGCATCGTATCCTCGAAATCCTGATCGGTTTCGCCGGGGAAACCGACGATGAAATCGCCCGACAGCGCCATATCCGGGCGCACGTTACGGATACGTTCGATCAGGCGCAGATATTCGTCCGCCTTGTGGCGTCGGTTCATCGCCTTCAAGATCCGGTCGGAACCGGACTGCACCGGCAGATGCAGATAGGGCATCAGTTGCCGCAGGTCGCGATGCGCCGCAATCAGGCTGTCATCCATGTCGCGCGGGTGGCTGGTTGTGTAGCGCAGATGCGCAATGCCGGGAATGCGCGCAAGGCGGAACAGCAATTCGCCAAGGCCCCATTCGCGGCCATCCTCGCCTTCGCCATGCCAGGCATTGACGTTCTGGCCAAGCAGGGTCAGCTCGCGCACGCCGCTATCGGCAAGGCGCTCGGCCTCCGCCACGATCTGCTTCACGCTGCGCGAAACTTCCGAGCCGCGCGTATAGGGCACCACGCAGAAAGTGCAGAACTTGTCGCAGCCTTCCTGCACGGTGAGGAAGGCGGAAACGCCGCGCTTGCGGGTCTCCTCGCGCCTGGGCGCCGGCAGATGCTCAAACTTGTCTTCAATGGCGTAATCGGTTTCCACCACCTTCTCGCCACCACGCACCCGCGCCAGCGCATTGGGCAGGCGGTGATATGTCTGCGGGCCAATGACGAGATCGACATTCGGCGCACGGCGCAAAATTTCCTGCCCCTCGGCCTGCGCGACGCAGCCTGCGACGCCAATGGTCAATTCCTTGCCGTCAGCCGCGCGCGCATCCTTCATCTTGCGCAGGCGGCCCAGCGCGGAATAGAGTTTTTCCGACGCCTTTTCGCGAATATGGCAGGTGTTGAGCAGCACCAGATCGGCATCGTCCGGCGTATCGGTCGCGACATAGCCTTCCGCAGCAAGGCTGTCGGCCATGCGCTGGCTGTCATAGACATTCATCTGGCAGCCATAGGTCTTCACGAAAACCTTGCGCGTATTGGCGCGCGGGCTCGTTTCCTGTGCCATTGCCGGTTCAATCTGGGTCGTGTCGTCGCTCATGCGGGGCTATCTACAGCTTTTGTTGCCGTTTTGGAAGGTGACAATCTGCTCGGCTTTTCAAGCCTCCGGGATTTCGCGCCCCAGAAGCGCGCTTTGCAAAAGCGCCCTCACCCGATTTTCCATCGTGCGGGCAAGCGCCTTGCGGTCCGTTTCCGCCGTGACGAAAACAGGTTCGCCGAAGCGCACTTCCACATCGATCGCGCCTTCACGCAAGATGCCGTTCAGGTGCGGCATCAGTTCGACATCGCCCGGCCATGATACCAGCGGGCGGAAATAACGCCCCATCGCCATGCCATGCACGCGGGTATAGGCAATCGCCACCGGCTGCACCGCGACCTCCGCGACACCCGCCTCACGGATGGCGGCATGGGCAGCGCCGAAAAGCGCAGTCTTGAACGGCAGCACCCGGTTGCCGTCCGATGTGGTGCCTTCGGCAAAAAGCACCATTGCATCGCCCGCGATCAGCCTGTTGGCGATTTCGGAGGTCTGGTGCACGGTTTTGCCGCGCCGCGCGCGCTCCACGAAAACCGTGCGCTGCAAAACGGCAAACATGCCGAAAACCGGCCAGTCCCGCACCTCGGACTTAGCAATGAACGACACCTGCCCCACCGCCGAAAGCACGACGATATCACTCCATGACGTATGATTGGAAACAAGGAGAAGCGGGCAGCCCTCGTGCAATTTACCGACCGTTCTTATGCGAAAGCCGAACAGGCGCGCAACAATGCGGTGGAAGAAATTGGGCAGGCGGCGCTTCCAGCCATTTTTCAGTTTCAGGAACAGATATTGAAACGGGATCAGCGACAGGCTGAGCGCAACCATGGCCGCGACGACCAGAAATATCCTGATCGTACCGATCATTGCGCCCTCTTCAGGTCGCGCCGCAGGATAAGCGCCGCAGAGCGGCCATTCGCCGTTTCATAATAGGCGGGGCGGTCGCCGACTTTCTGGAAGCCGAGGCGGCGATAAAGCGCCTGTGCCGCGATGTTGGCCTCGTCCACTTCCAGAAACAGCGTTTCGGCACGTTCCTGATAAAGATGGCGCAGCACCCCATCCATCAGCATACGCCCGACACCCTGCCGCTGCACATCGCGCGAAACCGCAATGGTCAGGATTTCCGCTTCTCCCGCCACGAGGCGCGCCAGCACGAAACCGCAGGCTTCATTCGGCTTTCCCTGCGGCCGCGCGATAAAACCGAAGATGGTATCCTGCGCAATCAGCGACCGAAAATCATCCGAACTCCAGCCATGATGGAAAGCTACGGCGTGAATACGCTGGATGGCGTGGCTGTCCTGCGCGCCAAGCGGCTCAATGGAAACCGGTCTGCGGCGAAAGCGGCCGAACGGAAAGCCCATCATGGCTTTATTCTCCGCCCTGCCGGCGTGGCAAGGCAAAACCAAGCTGCGGCTTTGCATCGGGTCCGCGCATATAAAGCGGCTTTGGCGCATCGCCCGGCGCCCGCAGGCCCGCCAGACGCGCATAAGTGCCGATCGGGGCTGTCGGCTCCGGCAAGACAAGCGCAAACCGTCCACCCAGCGCCTCATTGATCGATAGCGCAGCCGAGCCTGTAAGAACCGTGTTCTCCGCTTGTGCGGCTGCAAGCTTTTCGGCCTCCTCCCGCGACACAACCAGTGGCGCGGATTGTGCAACACCTTTCGCATCGAAACCCTGCGCATAGATTTCACCGCGATGCGCATCGAGCAGAACGAGGACCGGCTTTTCTGGCATTTGTGCCTGTATTTCAGCGGCAAGCGCCTCGAAAGCGGTGATCCCGATGGCGGGCACACCCAGCGCCAGCGCAAAACCACGCGCTGCCGAAACACCGATACGGACACCGGTAAACGAACCCGGCCCGATATTGATGGCGATACGCTCAATTTCGCGCAGCGGAATTTGCGCCTCGCGCATGGCTTGGCCGACATAATCCATCAGCACTTCGGCATGGCCCTTGCCAATATTCTCGCTCACATAGGCAAGCATAGCACCGCTGTCGGAATCATAGACGGCGGCGGCGCACCAGGAAGCGGCAGTATCGAGGGCAAGTATTTTCATGATCCAACCGGGTAAATCAGAAATCGCGCCGCGACAAGCCGGGACATGGTCAAACAGCGCGTTGGCAGCGATTTTAGCCTTTACTGGCGGAACCAAAAGCCGCCGACAGCGTTACTCTTGCCGGGTGCGAGAAGTTTTTCTTGTTGTCCCTGTGGCGATCAGCCCCATGTCAATACGGACCAGAAATGATCCGGCCGGTTCAGTTGTGTTCCAAGAAGCTGACCCTTGTTGAGCGATGTGCGATCGCCATTTGCCGGATCATGCAAACCAAACGAGGATAAAATGCCGAAGAAGTCGATGCATGCAACCCGCAACGATCTTCCCTCCAATACCAAGACGACGATGATCGCGCTGCTCAACGAGAATCTTGCCGCAACAATCGATCTTGCCCTCATCACCAAGCAGGCGCACTGGAACCTCAAGGGACCGCAATTCATCGCCGTGCATGAAATGCTCGATGGTTTCCGCGCAGAACTCGACGACCATGTGGACACGATTGCCGAACGTGCCGTGCAGATCGGCGGAACGGCCTATGGTACAACCCAGGTCGTGGTGAAGGAATCCAGACTGAAGCCTTACCCGACCGACATTTATGCCGTCCACGACCATCTGGTGGCACTGATCGAACGCTATGGTGATGTTGCCAATCTGGTGCGCAAATCGATCAAGGATGCAGACGACGCGGGTGACGACGACACGGCAGATATTTTCACCGCCGCATCGCGCAGCCTCGACAAGGCACTCTGGTTCCTCGAAGCGCATGTGCAGGAAAGCAATTAAGTTTTAAATCGCCTCCCAAGGCATCAGGCCGGAGCAGTTCCATCGGAATGCTCCGGCTTTTCATTTTATCGCATTATCCAACGCATCGAAGCGGGATCAGAAATCAGTCCAGTGGACTGATTTCCCCGCGTAGGCGCTTCGCACTTTTGCTGGAAATGCTTTAGCTGGCCCATTCGCCCTTGCGCATGACAGGCTCGCGGCTTCCATCCGCATTGATGCCATCCACGTCGATTTCACCCGAACCAATCATCCAGTCGATGTGAATGAGGCTCGAATTGCCGCCTCGCGCCCTGATCTCTTCCGGCGTGAGAGTCGCGCCATCGACGAAGCATTTGGAATAGCATTGGCCAAGCGCAATATGGCTTGCCGCATTTTCATCAAACAGCGTGTTGTAGAACAAAAGCCCGCTTTGCGAGATCGGCGAGGAATGCGGCACCAGCGCCACTTCGCCCAGCCGGCATGCGCCCTCGTCGGTATCCAGCACTTTGGAAAGCACTTCCTCGCCACGGCTTGCCCTGGCTTCCACGATACGCCCGCCTTCAAACCGCACAGCAATGTTTTCAATCAGGGTGCCCTGATGCGAGAGCGGCTTGGTGCTTGTCACATGGCCGTCCACGCGCAGTGCATGGGGCGTGGTGAACACTTCTTCCGTCGGAATATTGGGATTGCAGGTGATGCCGTTCTTGCCAGTGCATGCCCCGCCATGCCATTCATGACCATCGGCAAGCCCGACCGTCAGATCGGTGCCCGGCCCCTTGAAGTGGAGCGCGCTGAATGCCTTGCCGTTCAGGAACCGCGTGCGTGTGCGAAGCGCCGCATTATGCGCCGCCCAGGCCCCGATCGGATCCTCCACATCGACACGCGAGGCGGCAAAGATCGCCTCGGCCAATTTGCGGGTAGCGACCTCCTCCGGCTCGCCGGGAAAGACGAGCATGGCCCAATCCGGGTTGGGGTAGGACACGATATTCCAGTTGATGTCGAAACCGGCGATCTTTTCCAGCGCGGGCTGGTAGGCGCGCGAATTGGCGCGGTTGGCGCGTGAGACCTTGCCTGCATCCTGCGTGGAAAGCAGCATTGGATTATCCGCCGCTATCGCCAGACGGGCAGCGCCGCCGGAATAGGCTTTCGCCATGCCTTCATAGAGCCAGTCTGCGGCACGGTCGAAGCTCTCATCGGGGGCATTGGCATAACGGGCAAGCGTTATCGCATCATCGGCGAAGAAAGGCGTCACCAGCCCCGCTCCGGCCTTGTAGGCATGTCGGGCAATGAGGCGCACCAGCGGCAGGGCGACAACCGGCACGGTAATCACCAGATCCTGCCCTTCACGAAGCTGCAAGCCAACGCGGACTGCGACTTCCGCCAGTCGCTCTAGTTTGACCGGATCGACGGCGGAATTGTGCTTATCATGAGCCATGAGCGGATAACCTTTTTGAACGAGAATCACCGGCAGTTTATCAGAAGGTGCAATTTCACCACCTTTTTTCCGGCCAGTGCGTTATAGTAAGAGTGCTGCGATCTATATAAGGAAAGCAATGGCGATGAATAAAAAAATGCTTATTTTACTGGGCCTTGCAAGCCTGCTTGCCGGTTGTGTGACCATGACGCCCGAACAGCGGCGCGCAGCCGACGAACAAACCTGCCGCAGCTATGGTTTCAAGCCGAAGACGGACGCCTTCGCCAACTGCCTGATGCGGATTGACCTTGATCGCAGGGCTGATCGCCGCGCCTGGCAGAACCAGGTCGATTTCTACGACCCGCCGATGGTGATCTATCAACCCATCTATCGCCCGGTTCCGGTGGTTGCGAAAAAGTGACGCGCGCGCGTTCCAGCCGAAAATAAAAACGCCAGTCTGACAAAACCAGACCGGCGTTTTGGCATCTATTTAGAGCATGTTCCCACTTTGGCAGACATGCTCTGGAAAATTATAGAGGCGATTCGGGGCGATCCTGCTTGAGCAGAAGCGCGCCAATGGCATCGACATGTTTCTGGTCCGCCGCTGCATAGCCAAGCGACGCAGAGGAATTTGCCGGAGCAGACGTATCGAACTGAGCCTGCATCGGCTGATAAGCGGCAAGCTGAGTCTGTGCCTGCGTCTGGCCCTGTGCCTGACCCTGTGCTTGCGCCCGAACGCCGCGATGGCGTACCAGGCGGTCGCCACGGGCCTGCGGACCAAGGCCGGAATTATGTTCTGCATCCAAAGCCCGCGCCAGCGCAACCTGCACGGTCGGCGCCTCGGTCGGGATTGGTACGGTCTGCGGCAGGGTCACGTCATAAGACAGTTCCTGCGGGACAGACGGCGCTTGCGGCGAATAGGCCAGAGCCAGATTGTAAGGCTCTTGCGGAACCGGGCTCTGGAGCGAGCCGTCGCGGTTGCGCTTTTCATAGAAGGAGTTTCCGCCCGCAACCAGCACGTAATGCATGTTGCGGTATGGGAAGGTCAGCCCGGCCGTGTGGAAGAACATGGCGTTCTTGAGCTTGGGGTGGCGCTTGCCTTCCAGAACGGCTTCGGCTGCCGCCCGCACATCGGGCAGCGTGCTGGAATCCATGCGGCGCGAGAGAACGCCCGGCGCAAACTGGTTCTTCTGCCCGACGACACCGCAGATCGTATCGGGATATTTCCCCGAAGCGAGGCGGTTCATCACCACGGTGCCCACGGCAAGAAGGCCATCGGGGCTGGAGCGGTTGGATTCAAAGAACATTGCGCGTTCAAGGCATTCCCGGTCGCGCGGTGTATAAGTGTAGGTCTTGACGCCGTTAACCGTCTTGACGTGGCTGGTTGCCGCCGTCTGATCGCTGAAGCTGGTCTTCCCAGCGCCTCCGGTCGTCGTGCAGCCTGTCACCACGAAAGGCGCTGCGATCAACCCGGCAAGAAGGGGCAATTTCCACGTTACAGCGCGCGTCAATGGCTCACTCTCATTGTTAGGACCCTTAACTGATCCAGCCATCCCGGAAATATCCGAACGATCCGGCTGGGGTGCAAGTCAAAGCGGACAGGATCAAAATCAACGTCCGGCAATTTCTCTTCGCATGCAAGGTTTTGGAATTTTTAGGCCAAAAAAAGGCGAAAGGTCAAATCCCCGCCTTGGCGCGACCGCCAGAAGAGCCACAATTCAAAACCGAATCACAAGCGTGACAAAGAAAACAAGCCATTCAAAAATATTAATAATTCTTTAACAAAACATACACCAGCCGATAAACCATTGATTTGGTGTGATTCATTATGCGCAAATACTGGCCATAGCTTCGCCTTAATTCGCAGATGCTTTAAAACTTTGACAAATCATCGCTTCGCGGGCCGGGAAAATCTGTAGCGGAATTGGTTTCCCACGCAGGCATCCGGTTCCGTCAACTTTATGCCGCCTTGCGTAACATTGCGTGAGATCGGGCCTGAATCACCAGTTCCACCCACCGGAAAAGCGAATCGCAAGCCTGTGCAAGCCCGCTTCCCGGAGGAAAAACGGGCCGCCTGAAAGGGGGAACCGCTCCCGTCAGCCGAACGAATATCCCGCGCCGCGTACGGTGCGGATCGAATCGGCGGCGCGGCCGACATTGATGGCCTTGCGCAGACGGCCCACATGGACGTCTACCGTGCGGTCATCGACGTAGATATCCGGCCCCCAGACACCATCCAGAAGCTGGCTGCGCGAGAAAACGCGGCCCGGCGACATCATGAAATATTCGAGCAGACGGAATTCCGTCGGGCCAAGGTGGACTTCCTTTTCCTTCCGATAGACGCGGTGCTGCTGGCGGTCCAGCAAAAGGTCGCCGACCTTCAGCACATGGGACAGGATGCTGGGGTTCGCGCGGCGCAGCATCGCCTTGACGCGGGCAAGCAGCTCCGGCGTGGAGAAAGGCTTCACCACATAATCATCCGCGCCGACACTCAGGCCCCGTACACGCTCGCTCTCCTCGCCGCGCGCCGTCAGCATGATGATCGGCAGGCGTTCCGTTTCCGGTCTTTGCCGCAGGCGGCGGCAAAGCTCGATGCCGGAGACGCCCGGCAGCATCCAGTCCAGGATCAGAAGATCGGGCACGCTTTCACGCAGCGCGATTTCGGCTTCATCCCCGCGCAACATCGTATCGACCTGATAGCCCTCAGCTTCGAGATTATAGCGCAGCAGCACGCTCAGTGCTTCTTCGTCTTCAACCACAGCAATTCGGGGTACTTGGGACATGCAATCTTTCCCTCTCGAGATTTCAGGCGAGCGCAGGATACCAGCCCCTATCGACCGCGTGCCGCCATGCCGTACACTCATTCTCAGCCGTCGGGTTCAAGACCCCGCCGGTGCAGTTCAGGGTTTACGCGCCTCGTCCACGACGATGCCGTGGCTCAGGTCTTCCTTGGGGCGCTCGGCCGGCATTTGCAGGCCAGTGACGATATAATAAACTGTTTCGGCAATATTGGTGGCGTGATCGCCAATGCGTTCGATATTCTTTGCGCAGAACAGAAGATGTGTGCAGGCGGAAATATTGCGCGGATCTTCCATCATGTAAGTCAACAGCTCACGAAAGAGCGAAGTATACATTGCATCGATCTCGTCGTCGCGGTCGCGCACGACATTGATCTGCTGCACCGAACGCGAGGCATAGGCGTCCAGCACTTCCTTGAGCTGGGTGAGGGCAAGCTCTGCCAGGGTTTCGAGGCCACGATAGAGTTTCACCGGCTGGCGCGATTCCGACACGGCGGCAACGCGCTTGGCGATATTCTTGCCAAGGTCGCCCACGCGCTCCAGATCGGCGGAAATGCGGATCGAGCCGATGATTTCCCGCAGGTCCACGGCCATGGGCTGGCGCTTGGCGATAATCATCACAGCCTTGTCGTCGATCTCGCGCTCGCTCGCATCGAGGATGAGGTCGTCGGAAATGACACGCTGGGCCAGCGCATTGTCGGCATTGACAATGGCTGCGACCGATTGCTCGACCATACGCTCCGCATGACCGCCCATTTCGGCAATCTTGTGCGTGAGATATTTCAGCTCTTCGTCATAAGCGCGAACGGTATGCTGGGACGGCATGGTAAACCTCGTAATATCAATTGCGGGGGAGCCGCACTGTCTATCTGTTGAAGCGCAGTTTCAGGTCAGCCGAAGCGTCCGGTGATATAATCCTGCGTGCGCTTTTCGGTCGGCGCGGTGAACATCATCTCCGTGTCGCCCACTTCCACCAGATTGCCCAGATGGAACATGGCGGTGCGCTGCGAAACGCGCGCGGCCTGCTGCATGGAGTGCGTCACGATGACGATGGTGAAGTTCTGGCGCAGTTCGTCGATCAGTTCCTCCACTTTCGCGGTGGCGATGGGATCGAGCGCCGAGCAGGGTTCATCCATCAGGATCACTTCCGGGCTGACGGCGATGGCGCGCGCAATGCACAGGCGCTGCTGCTGGCCACCGGAAAGGCCCGTGCCCGCATCGTGAAGACGGTCCTTCACTTCCTCGAACAGGCTCGCCTTCTGGAGGCTCGTCACCACGATTTCCTCAAGCTCCGCCTTCGAGCGGGCAAGGCCGTGAATGCGCGGGCCGTAGGCCACGTTTTCATAGATCGATTTCGGGAACGGGTTCGGCTTCTGGAACACCATGCCGACGCGGGCGCGCAGTTCCACCACATCGAGGCGGGGATCGTAGATATCCTCATTGTCGAGGGTGATCCGGCCAGCAATGCGGCAGCCTTCGATCGTGTCGTTCATGCGGTTAAGCGAACGCAGGAAGGTGGATTTGCCGCAGCCGGACGGGCCGATCAGTGCAGTGACCATCTTTTCAGGAATATCGAGATCGACATCGAAAAGAGCCTGTTTCTCGCCATAGAACACGCAGACCTTTTCGCCGCGCATCTTGATGGAACTGGCGGTGGCGTTCATTTTTTCTCCTACGGCATTTTCGAGAGATCGTTCGGCCATCAGATTCATCACATTCGACTCCCGTTTACCAGCGGCGCTCGAAGCGGCGGCGTAGAATGATTGCAGCAATGTTCATTACGGCCAGAAACAGAAGCAGGACGATAATAGCGCCTGACGTGCGTTCCACAAAGGCGCGCTCTGCTTCATTGGCCCACATATAAATCTGCACCGGCCGGGCAGTGGATGGGTCCATCGGGGTGGCAGGCACATCGGCGACGAAAGCCACCATGCCGATCAGGAGAAGCGGCGCGGTTTCCCCCAGCGCATGGGCAAGGCCGATGATCGTGCCGGTGAGAATGCCGGGGGCGGCCAGCGGCAGGACATGGTGGAACACCATCTGCGTCTTCGACGCGCCAAGGCCGAGTGCTGCGGAGCGGATCGAAGGCGGCACGGCGCGCAGCGCAGCGCGCGTGGCGATGATGATGGTGGGCAGCGTCATCAGCGTCAGCACCAGGCCACCGACCAGCGATGCGGAGCGCGGCAGGCCGAAAAAGTTGATGAAGACGGCAAGCCCCAGAAGGCCGAAGACAATAGAGGGCACTGCGGCCAGATTGTTGATATTCACCTCGATCATATCGGTGAAGCGGTTCTTCCTGGCAAACTCTTCCAGATAGATGGAAGCGGCCACCCCGATGGGCAGCGACAGGCCCAGCACGATCAGCATCATATAGAGCGAGCCGACAAGGGCGACGCCGAGGCCGGAGGTTTCCGGGCGGCTCGACGCACCGAAAGTGAAGAGACCGGTATTGAAAGCCTGCTTCATGATGCCTTCATCTGAAAGCGTCTTCATCCAGCCAACCTGACGGTCGGAGACCTTGCGGTTCGTTTCCGGCACGGAAAGGTCGATCTGTCCCTTGAAGGCGGAATCGATATCCGCGCCCGCCAGAACCGGAATGGTCTGCGTCGTGCCGATAAGTGAGGGATCGTCCATCACCATCTTACGAAGCTGAACGCGCACGCCATCCGAATAGAAACGGCCAATGTCGCGCATGGCCGGACGATCCGTTCTGGCAACTCCCAGCTTTTCAGCCAGCGCATTGCGCACCAGAAGCGGATAATTGGCGGCGATCAGCACATTGGGATCGGTCTCATGCTTGTTGCCGGGATCAATTACCTGCTGTTCCAGCTTTACCGGAAGATAGAGCGTCGTCTGCCAGAAGGCGGTGTAGCCCTTGGAAAAGACCGAGAACAGAAGCGCGCAAAGGAAAAACACACCGACAGCGATTGCCAGAATGCCATAGAGGCGAAAACGGCGTTCGGCGGCATAGCGGCGTTTCAGCCCGATATCGCGGCGCGGCGGCTGTGCAGCGGCCGCGTTTAAGGTCGTATCGGTCATTATTCGTACTGCTCCCGGTACTTGCGCACGATATGCAGCGCAAAGATGTTCATGATCAGCGTCAGAACGAAAAGCGTGATGCCAAGCGCGAAGGCCACCAGCGTCTGCGGCGAATTGAACTCAAGATCGCCGGTAAGCTGGTTGACGATCTTCACCGTGATGGTGGTCATCGCCTCGAAAGGATTGATATTGATGCGCGCCGCCACACCGGCCGCCAGAACCACGATCATGGTTTCGCCGATGGCGCGGGAAGCAGTCATCAGGAGCGCGCCCACGATACCCGGAAGGGCTGCCGGAAGAACCACGCGCCTGATCGTTTCGGAACGTGTCGCGCCAAGGCCGAGCGACCCGTCGCGCAGCGCGCGGGGAACGGCGGTGATGATATCGTCGGAAAGCGACGAGACGAAGGGAATGAGCATGACGCCCATGACGAGACCGGCCGTCAAAACGCTCTGCGCCATGATGAAGCCCTGACCGCCTGCAATGGCAATCGCGAGATCGCGCAGGAAAGGCCCAACCGTCACCAGCGCGAAGAAGCCGTAAACAATGCTGGGAATGCCAGCCAGAAGCTCCAGAACCGGCTTCACCACGGTGCGCACCCGCGGCGAGGCATATTCCGCCATATAGATAGCCGAGAACAGGCCGACCGGCACCGCGAAAAGCATGGCCACAAGGGCGATATAGAGTGTGCCGGCCAGAAGCGGGATCAGGCCGAACTGACCTACCTGTCCACCCGAACCGGCAGCGGCAAAGCGCGGATCCCAAACGGTGCCGAAGAAGAATTCCCACGGGGAAACCGACTGGAAGAAACTGATGGTCTGGAAAAGCATCGAGCAGATGATGCCAACCGTCGTCAAAATGGCGATGCCCGATGCGGCAATGAGGCCCCAGAGCACGATGCGCTCGACATTGTTGCGCGCACGCATCCGGCGATTGATCGTGGACAGGCCGAAGATGAGGCCAGCCACGGCGATCACCAGCGCCAGGGCGGAGCCAATCGTATGGGTGAGCGCCATCGTCTTTTTCAGATAGAGGGCGATCGGGACCATATAGTCCTGGCCTTCGGTGGCGAGCGCCACCCCCTTGGCAGCCAGGGCCGCGCGAGCATCGTGATAGGAAGCGGGGAAATTTTCCAGTTCAGCCGGTGTCAGGTGCTCAAGCCCGTTGGCGAGACCGCGCACCATGCCAAGCTGGAGGCTGCGATTGGTGTAGGATCCTTCCACTTCAACCGGTAGGCGGGCGGCAGCACTATGGTCGAGATAGACCGAAGTGCCGACAGCCCAGATCGCAAGGAAAAGCAATGCAGGCAGGGCGGAAACGAGGAAAACCCACCAGCCGTGATAATGCGGGCGGGAATGCATTTTTTCGCCAGCCGGCCCGGAGGCAGCCGCAAACTGCGCCTTGTCCAGCACAACGGCGCGCTGACGGCCAATGAAGAATCCGATCAGCCCGATTGCAATGACACTGACGAGAACCAGAAAGAAGGACATTCAATTTCCCCGGTTGCCCTTGAAATAGCGGAGCAGCCTGTCTTTTCAAACTATTCCACATGGATGCGCCTGTTTTACAGAACAGGCGCGAAAGAAAAAGAACGCGGGGAGGGATCGTCCCCGCGTTCCACAGCCTGGGCCTTATTTTGCAGCAAGCGTCTTGCCTTCGCTGAAGGCGGTACGCTGTGCTTCACGTTCTGCATCGGGCGCCGGGACCAGACCATATTCGGCAAGCGGGCCATCCGGGCCGATCATCTGATCGTTCAGGAAGAACTCGACATATTCCTTGAGGCCCGGAATAACGCCCAGATGCGCCTTCTTCACATAGAAATAAAGCGGGCGCGAAACCGGATATTCACCCGAGGCGACAGTTTCAGCCGATGGCTTGACGCCGTTGACGGTTGCGACCTTCAGCTTGTCGGCATTGTTTTCAAAGAAGTAGAGACCAAAAACGCCAACGCCGGTCTTGTTGGAAGCAATGCGGGCAAGGGTTTCAGCATAGTCACCGTCGATATCGACTGCCTTGCCATCCTTGCGCACCGCGATGCAGGCCGAAGCCGCAGCCTTGTCATCAAGGCCCGTCTTCCTGATTTCGTCCAGAGCGCCGGAATGCTTGCAGCCGTCGGCCAGGACCTTTTCTTCAAACACTTCGCGGGTGCCGTGCTTTTCGCCCGGAATATAGGCGGCGATGTCCCAATCCGGCAGGTTCGGATTGACCTGGTTCCACTTGGTATTGGGATTGTCAACCAGCTTGCCGTCAACGACCAGCCTTGCCGCCAGCGCCTTATAAATGTCTTCCGGCGTCAGCTTCCAGTCCGGGCCCTTGGCGTCGGTGGCGAAGACAATGCCGTCATAGCCGAAGCGCACTTCCTGAACGTCCTTGACGCCAGCATCGATGCAGGACTTCAGCTCGGAATCCTTCATGGCGCGCGAAGCATTGGCAATGTCGATGGTGTTTTCACCTACACCCTTGCAGAATTCCTTGATGCCAGCGCCCGAACCGCCCGATTCGACAACCGGCGTCTTGAAGTTCGGATAGGTCTCGCCAAAAGTTTCGGCAACGATCTTGGCATAAGGCAGAACCGTGGAGGAACCAGCGATCTGGATCTGATCGCGCGCCTGGGCAGCGGAAACCGACAGAACGGCAGCAATGGCAAGTGCCGCGGTCGAGGAAATCATCTTGTTCATGAGCAACTGCTCCTGTTGTAAAAGACAAATGACGAGGAAGCGTCACCAGCCATCTACGCGCCGTATATTACACTTATATGACACGAATATTACAGGTTTGTTGCAAATGGGCAGGGGGCGGGCGGCGGCGGACCATATCCCAATAATATAGGATTCACCCGTTGGGGCGGCTCAGGACATAGGCCGCCGAGCCCAGCATGAAAACGGCAACGATTGCCGCCAAAGCCAGCCCCGGACGGGCGCCCCACCAGAAGAAACCATATCCGAAGGCCATGCCCAGGCAGGCATAGAGTTTTGCCCGCGGTGGAATGGCACCCCGCTCACGCCACTTGATAACCAGAGGCCCGAAACGCGGGTCGGCCAGAAGCCGCGCCTCCAGCACGGGCGAAGAACGCGCAAAGAACCAGGCGGCAAGGATAACGAAAATCGTCGTGGGCATGACAGGCAGAAAAGCGCCGATAATACCGAGCGCCAGCATGAGAAAGCCAAGGCACAGGTAAAGCATCCGCTTACCCGTAGAAACGGCTGCAACGCTTACGGCTTTTTCGTCCTGTTCTGGATGATCCTGCATGATATTCCATCGATTGATCCACATGCTTATAGAGCATTCCCGCAGGGATGGGGAACCTGCCCGGCGCCTCATATAGCCAGGGGACAGCCTGTGGATAACTATTTTCTTTCGCCAAACCAACCGGCAATACAGCTTTAAATTGTAATTTCGCCCATAAAATGCCGCATTATATCAACTTTCGCAGCCTGCTAAAAAACTTGCCCTGCAAATAAAAATTGTAATCTTCGGCGTCGCCACTGCCCGGATCGCAAGCAGCTTTTCTTGTGCCAAGCGACCACAACCAAAGCCCGCCGTCAATTCCTAACGAATCATAAACGCTTTTACAGCGAATAGCGCGAATCTTTCTAAATATTCCTCGGTTTTGTTTGCCATATAAAGTAAACAACACATAGTATAGGATAATTTTCCCGACTATTTATAGATCACATTACCGCACAATATTCTCATTCAAACCACGCCAGTGCCACATTTAGATTCCAGTTCGCATGGGCCTTGCTCAGCAATGACTGCGCAGACACCCCGTAAACAACTAGTGGATCTGGTATGAACTTCAAGACCCGTATGGCTATGCTTGCCGTTGCGGCAACCGGCCTTCTCGCCGCCACCGCAATCGAGGCTTCAGCAGAGCAATGCGGCGGTGCCTCCTGGTACGCCCTTACTTCCCGCACGGCTTCAGGCGAACGCATGAACCCGGCCGGACTGACCGCAGCCCACCGCACCCTGCCGCTTGGCAGCAAGGTCAAGGTCACCAATCAGAAAAACGGCAAATCGCTCGTCGTGCGCATCAATGGTCGCGGTCCGTTCATCAAGGGGCGCGTACTCGATCTTTCCAAGGGCGCTGCAAGCCGTCTGGGCTTCATCGGCGCCGGGCACACCAAAGTCTGCTTCAAGCCACTTTAGGCAAAGCGGCGTTCTGGCGGCCCCCGCCCTATTTCTTTATTTTCACGCCTTATCCAACGCATCGAAGCGGGATCAGAAATCAGCCCAGTAGACTGATTTCCCCGCATAGGCGCTTCCTACTATCGATGCGGTCTTTTTTGCACATGCGCCGGGGGCAATTGCACGGCGCTTGCTCCTACTTTCCAAATTTTCTGCCCTCCTCTCTCCTCCTTATGTTTCGCGGCCCCACCAGCGGGGCGCCGTCAACTGTTCAAGACGGTGAAGATAAGGCCGGATCACCCCCCTCCGCCCGGCCATAAAAACAACCTTTGGTTGCTTATTTTTTCGGTACACGCATTAACCATTAATTAAGATGTTGGGCGAGGAAACGGCAAAGCGAATTGACTCCGGCATATTTCAGATTTTAACGTTTCGTTAATAAATGAACTTCCGGCAGGGGCGTTGAGTATGTTTTGCGTTGTTCGCTCGACCAAGAAAATAATGGCAGCAGCCGGTTTCACGGCGTCGCTTCTGTTGGCAGGCTTTGCGGCGCAGGCTGCTTCCGGCGATTTCATGCAGACCGGCAAGATCACCTCGCAGCCGATCGGCCATTATGAATTCTGCAAGCGCGAAGCCAGGGAATGCGCCATCACCAGCCGCGACACCCGTGCGCTCAAACTCACCCCTGCCAACTGGCAGCACATTATCGAAGTGAACTTTTCGGTCAATGAACGCATCAAGCCGATGACCGACATGGAAATCTACGGCATCGAGGAATATTGGGCCTATCCGACCACGGTTGGCGACAGCGAGGATTATGTCCTTCTCAAGCAGCGCGAACTGCATCAGGCAGGCATTCCGCTCACCGATCTCCTGATTACCGTTGTCCGCAAGCCGAATGGTGAAGGCCATGCCGTGCTGACGGCGCGCACGGACCGTAGCGATTTCGTCCTCGACAACCTGACCGACGAAGTCATGCGCTGGGACGAAACCGACTATACCTATCTGAAGCGCCAGGCCGCCAACCATACGGGGCGTTGGGTCACAATCGAAGCCCCGGACAATCTTCTGGTCGGCTCGGTCCGCTGAGTTGAACTGGCGGTGGGTTTCTCACCGCCTTTTTTGCATCCAGCCCTTTCATGCTGCTGAAACCAAGCGCTCTGCGCCCATGCGATAGGATATGGCGCCGGCCAGATGGATGCGGGTGACATGATCGCTTCCATCGAGATCGGCAAGGGTGCGCGCCACTTTCAGTATGCGGTGATAGGCACGGGCTGAAAAGCGCATCTGCTCGCTTGCATCACGCAATAATTTCATGCCTGCGGCATCGGGCCGGGCGACCTCCTCGATCAGGTTTGCCGAACAATAGGCGTTGGTCATTGATGGATCGAGACCGAGCGCGCCATAGCGCGCGGCCTGAACGGCGCGTGCGCGCGCCACGCGCCTTGCGACCGTCTCACTTTTCTCCGACTGGCCGGGCGCGATCAGATCGAGCGCAGAAACCGCCGGCATATCGACACGCAGATCGATACGGTCGAGCAGGGGGCCGGAAATGCGCGCCTGATAGTCGCTCTGGCAACGTGGACCCCGCGCGCATGTATGCCCCGGTTCGCCCGCCATGCCGCAGCGGCATGGGTTCATGGCGGCAATCAATTGAAAGCGCGCCGGATAGCTGGTGCGATGGTTGACGCGCGCGATCAGGCATTCGCCGGTTTCCAGCGGCTGGCGCAGTGAATCCAGCACCTGCGGCGAGAATTCAGGAAACTCGTCCAGAAACAGCACGCCATTATGGGCAAGCGACACCTCGCCCGGCCTTGCGCGCAATCCACCACCAACCATTGCAGCCATCGAAGCAGAATGATGCGGCGCACGAAACGGCCTGCGATCCGACAGTTTCCCGCCCGATAGCTCTCCAGCTATCGAAGCGATCATCGAAACATCCAGCAATTCACGCGGAGAAAGCCTGGGCAGGATGGACGGCAGGCGCGACGCCAGCATGGATTTACCCGATCCGGGCGGGCCGACAAGAAGCAGGTTATGGTTTCCGGCCGCAGCGATTTCCAGCGCGCGCTTTGCCGTTTCCTGCCCCTTGATATCGGAAAGATCAGGCAGTGCCTCGCTGGAAAGGCGCATGGAAGGATCGGGCGGCGTCAGCACTTGCGTCCCGCGGAAATGATTGGCGAGTGCGATCAGGCTTCGCGGCGCGAGAATATCGATATTGGCGCCCGCCCATGCCGCCTCCGGCCCTCAGGCATGGGGGCAGATCAGGCCCTTTTCCCCGCGATTGGCGCCTATTGCAGCAGGAAGAACGCCCGCAACCGCCGTGATGGAACCATCAAGCGACAATTCGCCCAGCACAAGATAGGATTGAATGGCATCGGCGGGAATGGCCCCCATTGCGGCCATCAGGCCGACAGCGATGGGAAGGTCGTAATGCGAACCTTCCTTCGGAAGATCGGCAGGAGCGAGATTGACCGTCACCCGCTTGGCGGGCATGGAAAGCCCGGATGCGTGCAGTGCAGCCTGCACCCGCTCCCGGCTTTCGGCCACAGCCTTGTCGGGCAGCCCGACGATGGACATGCCCATCTTGCCCGGCGCGATCATCACCTGCACATCGACAGGCACCGCCTCTATGCCATGAAAGGCAACTGTTCCAACCCGCGCGACCATGAGCCCCCGCTTGCCACGCAGCACATCCCACAAGTGAGTATATGCTTAAATACAACTTCTGGAGTTAAGCATATACTATTGGTGAGGTCAAGAACGTTTCAGGAACAAATTATCGTCTGGCTTCCACCGCATCCCAGAACAGGGCGGCAATATTGGTGCCGTCAAAACGTTCGATTTCACGGATACCTGTCGGCGACGTCACGTTGATTTCCGTCATGTAGTCGCCAATCACGTCGATGCCGACGAGGATGAAGCCGCGCTCTTTCAGCGAGGGGCCAATGCGCGCGCAGATTTCACGCTCACGCGGGGTCAACTTGCTCTGTTCGGGGCGTCCGCCCACATGCATGTTGGAGCGTGCGTCGGTTTCGGACGGCACGCGGTTCAGCGCGCCCACCGGCTCGCCATCGATGAGGATGATACGCTTGTCGCCCGCCCGCACATCTTTCAGATAGCGCTGCGCGATGAACGGCTCCCTGAAAAGCTGGCCGAACATTTCCAGAAGCGAGGTAAGGTTGCGGTCGCCATCCGCCAGATGGAAGACGCCCGCGCCGCCATTGCCGTAAAGCGGCTTCAGGATGATGTCGCCGAATTCACGGCGGAAATCCATCACCTCCTGCGGATCCTTGGTGATGAGCGTTTCCGGCATCAGGTCGGGAAATTCGGTGACAAAAATCTTTTCCGGGCTGTTGCGCACCCAGGTCGGATCGTTGACCACCAGCGTCTTTGGATGGATGCGTTCCAGAAGATGCGTCGTGGTGATGTAATTCATGTCAAAAGGCGGATCCTGGCGCAGCAGGATCACATCCATTTCCGTGAGGTCGCGGCGGACAGGCTCGCCCAGCGTGTAATGATCGCCCTTCACATCGCGCACTTCCATCTTTTCCACGCGGGCGGAAACCACGCCATCGCGCATGGAAAGCCAGTCGGGCGTATAATGGAAAAGCTCGTGGCCGCGCTTTTGCGCCTCAAGCGAGAGAGCGAAAGTGGTATCGCCCGTGATGTTCACCGTGCTGATATGGTCCATCTGGACCGCGACTTTGAGAGCCATGATTTCCTCGCGATTCGAAGTTGCCGGAAATCTAGAGCATTTCCAGCAAAAGTGCGAAGCGGTTTTGCGTAAGCTAAATGCGACAAAACAAAGAGATAGAGCGACGCCAGCGGCCCCGTTTCAACAACAGCCCATCGCGGAGGCTCCAGGATGGGCTGGTTGGGCTGGATTGGCATCGCCCGCTTGTTTATGCTGGCGGTCCGATAACGTCGAATTCAATTCACTGGAGCATTTCCGGAAGAAGGTGGTGAGCGTGGTCAAAACGAAAATATTTGCCGAGCATATCGCGGAACTGGGCGAAGGTCCGGGCTATGATCCTTTGACCGGCAATGTCTGGTGGTTCGATATTCTGGGCCAGAGGCTGATCGAAAAGAACTGGGACAGCGGCGAAACCCATGTGCATGAACTTGGCATGAAGGCAAGCGCGCTTGCCGTCATCGACCGCAACCGGCAGCTTATCGTGAGCGAACACGGGCTTTTCATCCGCGAACGCGCCAATGGGCGGCTGACGCTGCATCATCCGCTGGAGGCGGATAATGAAATCACCCGGTCCAACGATGCCCGTGTGCATCCTTCCGGCGCATTCTGGATCGGCACCATGGGCAAAAAGGCCGAGAAGGAAGCAGGGTCGATCTGGTGGTACCGCGAAGGCCATGTGAAGAAACTCTTCTCCGGCATCACAATCACCAATTCCATCTGCTTTTCACCGGACGGCAAGGTCGCCTATTTCGCGGATACAGACCGCAATATCATCTGGCGCGTCGATACGGACCCGGAAACCGGCCTGCCGGTTTCCGAAAAAAGCGTTTTCCATCATCGCAGCGAAGCGGGCAACATGGACGGCTCGGTCGTGGATGCGGAAGGCACACTGTGGAATGCCTGCTGGGGCGGCAGCGCCATCCACGCCTATTCGCCGCAAGGCCGCCTGATCCGCTCGGTCGAGCTTCCGGTCAAGCAGCCCTCCTGCCCGGCCTTCGTCGGCCCCGATGCCGCCGTGATGATTATCACCAGTGCATTTGAAGGCATGAATGCGAAAGCCCGGCAGGCCGATCCCCACGCCGGAAAGGTCCTGCTGCTGGATCTCACCCTTGCCGGCCGGCACGATCCCCCCGTTCGCCTGTAAGGAAAAAGCCTTTGCGGCTTGCAAATGTTTTCGCCGTTCAGATGCCTTCGACGATCACGATCTCACCGTCCGCCACTGTCTGGCAGATGGCGGCTGCGGCCTGATATTCAGGTGAATTATAGCAATCAAGCGCGTGTTGCATCGTTTCAAATTCGATGATGACATTGCGGGCCCGGCCCGGCCCCTCCACCGCGTCCGCCTTGCCGCCACGAGCGATGAAATTCGCGCCGAACCGCTCAAAAGCGGGCTTGGCCGTCGAAACATAATCCTTGTAGCGCTCGGGATCGCGAACATCCACGCGGGCAATCCAATAGGCTTTCGGCATTCTCTCCTCCTCCTCTTTAGAGCGGTTCCGGTTAAACTCGAAAATGCTCTAACTTCTTCCAATCGAGCGCATTTCCTTCAGGATGGCAAGGGCTGCCGCCTTGCGATCCGGTGCGCCCACGATCGGGCGCGCCACGATGAGATGGCTCGCACCGGCCCTCAAGGCATCGGCTGGCGTCATCACGCGCTTCTGGTCGCCCTTCTCGCTCCCTGCCGGGCGGATGCCCGGTGTGACGATGGCCATATCGGGGCCAACCGCCTGGCGAATGGCCTGCGCCTCCACCGCCGAGGCGACAATGCCGCCCATACCGGCCTCATGCGCCTGACGGGCACGTTTCAGCACCAGCGTTTCCGCATTGTCGAAATAACCGGCTTCCCGAAGATCGGCATTGTCCATGGAGGTCAGGACCGTCACGCCCAAAAGGCATAGGTCCGACCCTCTGGCGGCTTCCACCGCCGCACGCATTGCCTTCGGATAGGCATGAAGCGTGAGCATGGAAACACCCATCTTCGCGACATTTTCCACGCCTTTGGCAATCGTGTTGTCGATATCGAGCAGCTTCATGTCGAGGAAGACTTTTTTGCGCGCCGCCACAAGGCTTTTGGCGAAATCAAGCCCACCGGCAAAAACAAGCTGATAGCCGATCTTGTAGAAGGAAACAGCATTGCCCAGTTCTTCGACCACCTTTTCCGCCTCGGCAATTGTCGGCACGTCAAGGCCCACGATCAGGCGCCCGGATGCGTCATCGTGCAATTCTGTCGTCATGGAAATCTCCGCTGTGATTTTTACTCTCTTCGCACAAGAGAGCCGGGCACGGAAGACCCTCACTTTATTATCTATAGCCGTGCATTCCCGATGCTTTACCGCTGCGTCAGAGCATTTCCAGCAAAAGTGCGAAGCGGTTTTGCGTCGGATAATGCGACAAAACAAAGAGATAGAGCGGTTCCGAGGATTCTGTTAAAACAGGAACCGCTCTATACAAGCGGACTGCGATAGACCCAGAGCTGAGCAGGCGGCACATTGCGCACGACGAAGTCGTAATGCTGGACCACGTAATTGCCGCGCCCTGCCGGAACCGGCGGCAAGGGTCCATAGGTGATCTGCATCAGGGGACGCCCGTGCGGGATGTGGGTGAGAAGACTTTCAACCAGTTCAACACGGCGATCCATGGGGAAATTCAGCATGGGCACAGCGGAAATGATACAATCGAACTTCTGGCCCTTCCTGTCGCCCAATGCCGTGTCGAGATCGAACACATCGCCCTCTATGATGTTCACGTCCGGGAAGGTCTTGTTCAGATGCTCCACAAAATCGTGCGAATATTCAATAGAATAAAGATCGGCGGGTTTCACGCCATGCTTGAGAATAGCCTTGGTGATGACGCCGGTGCCCGGCCCAAACTCAAGCACGGGCAGGCCCGAATTGACATCGATGACGCTCGCCATGCGCCGCGCCGTGATGGAACTCGTGGGCAGAATCGCACCGACTGCTTTTGGCCCGTCTATCCAGCCTTTGAAAAAGCGGATTTCTTCATCGAACTTCGCGGCGAGTTTCCTGCCAAGCTGACCTGCCATTCTTGCTGCTCCCATTGTCGTTATTAGACAAATCTATGCCGCATTGAAGTTTATAAGCAAGGCGGGAATTAGAAACAAAATAAAAAAGGAGCCGCATGGCCCCTTTTTTATTTCAATAATCTATTCGCCGATTCCTTCAAAAAACTCCTTCATCCGGGAGAAGAAGCCCGCCGATTTCGGGCTGTTCTCCTGCGAGGAAAGCTTTTCAAACTCCTCAAGAAGCTCGCGCTGGCGCTTGGAGAGATTCTGCGGCGTTTCGATGTCGATCTGTATATAGAGATCGCCGGTAACAGACTGGCGCAGCACCGGCATCCCCTTGCCTTTCAGGCGGAACTGCTTGCCGTTCTGCGTGCCTTCCGGCACCTTCACGCGGGTCTGGGTACCATCAAGTGTCGAAACCTCGAACTGGCCGCCCAGAGCCGCCGTGGTCATTGAGATCGGCACCTTGCAATAAAGGTCCGCGCCATCACGCTGGAAGAATTCGTGCGGCTTCACCGACAGGAAGATATAGAGATCACCCGCCGGTCCGCCGCGCAGGCCCGCCTCGCCTTCACCAGCCAGACGGATACGGGTTCCGTCCTCGATACCTGCGGGAATATTGACCGAAAGCGAACGCTCCTGCGTCACCCGGCCCTGCCCATGGCACTTCTCGCACGGATCCTTGATGATCTGGCCGCGACCGTTACAGCCTGGGCAGGTACGTTCCACCGAGAAGAAACCCTGCGCGGCACGCACACGGCCGGAGCCGGAGCACATGGTACAGGTGGTGGGCTGCGAACCGGGCTTGGCGCCGGAGCCGGAGCATTCATCGCAGGTAATGGAGGTCGGCACGCGGATTTGCGCGGTCTTGCCCGCATAGGCTTCCTCCAGCGTCACTTCCATATTGTAGCGCAGATCGGCGCCGCGCTCGCGGCCACCATTGCTGCGGCGGCGACCGCCGCCCATCATCTCGCCGAAAATATCCTCGAAAATATCGGCAAAACCGCCCGCACCGCCAAAGCCATTGCCGAAACCACCGCCCATACCGCCATTTTCAAAGGCTGCATGGCCGAAGCGATCATAAGCGGCGCGCTTTTGCGGGTCTTTCAGGGTTTCGTAAGCCTCGCCGATTTCCTTGAACTTGCGTTCGGCTTCGGGATCATCCGGGTTACGGTCCGGATGATACTGCATGGCGAGCTTGCGAAACGCTGCCTTCAGCGTTTTGTCATCTGCGGTTCTGGTGACACCCAGTGCTTCGTAATAGTCGATCTTCATCAGTTCGTTATCCCGGCGGCTGGAACGCGCCTCATGCCTTCATGCATATCGTATACCGAAACCGGCTCCGCATCCGGCGACATGCTCAAGCAGGCAGCGTTTGCAATTTTCCGTTTCATGCAGCGTGACCCGCCTTTCCGCAAGCCCGCTGAAACAACTTCTCTTTTGCCTGTCCGGCGCAACCGTCCCCAAAACTGGCAAAAGCCCGGGGAATATCCCCGGGCTTGAGCACGCACGGTCAGGAATTACGACGACTTCTTGTTGTCGTCGATTTCTTCGTAGTCGGCATCGACCACATCGTCCTTGGACGAAGAGGCCTGTTCACCGCCCTCGGCACCCGCACCTTCGGCAGCCTGCGCTGCTTCGTACATGGCCTGACCAAGCTTCATGGAAACTTCGGCAAGGGCCTGGGTCTTCGCCTTGATATCCTCGGCGTCTTCACCTTCAAGCGAGGTCTTGAGGGCTGCGATCGCATCCTCAATGGCCTTCTTGTCATCGGCCGAAACCTTGTCGCCATATTCGGCCAGCGACTTTTCGGTCGAATGGACCAGGCTTTCGGCCTGATTCTTGGCTTCGACGCTCTCACGACGCTTCTTGTCGGCCTCGGCATTGGCTTCGGCGTCCTTGACCATCTTTTCGATGTCGGCATCGCTCAGGCCGCCCGAAGCCTGAATGCGGATCTGGTGCTCCTTGCCGGTACCCTTATCCTTGGCCGAAACGTTGACGATGCCGTTGGCGTCGATGTCGAAGGTCACTTCGATCTGCGGCACACCGCGCGGTGCGGGCGGAATGCCAACGAGGTCGAACTGTCCAAGCAGCTTGTTATCGGCTGCCATTTCACGCTCGCCCTGGAAGACGCGGATCGTCACGGCCGACTGGTTGTCCTCAGCCGTGGAGAAGGTCTGCGACTTCTTGGTCGGGATAGTGGTGTTGCGTTCGATCAGGCGGGTGAACACGCCGCCCAGCGTTTCAATGCCGAGCGAAAGCGGGGTCACGTCGAGCAGCAGCACGTCCTTGACGTCGCCCTGCAAAACGCCGCCCTGGATCGCCGCGCCCATGGCCACGACTTCATCCGGGTTCACGCCCTTGTGCGGTTCCTTGCCGAAGAAGGCCTTCACGACTTCCTGAATCTTGGGCATGCGGGTCATGCCGCCGACCAGAACCACTTCGTCAATTTCGCCAGCCTTGAGGCCGGCATCCTTGAGCGCCGCCTTGCACGGCTCGACCGTGCGCTGCACGAGATCATCGACCAGGCTTTCAAACTTGGCGCGCGACAGCTTGATCGCCAGATGCTTCGGGCCAGTCTGGTCAGCCGTGATGAACGGCAGGTTGATTTCGGTCTGCTGCGAGGACGACAGTTCGATCTTGGCCTTTTCGGCAGCTTCCTTGAGGCGCTGCAGGGCAAGCTTGTCGTTCTTCAGGTCGATGCCACTTTCCTTCTTGAACTCGGCAACCAGATATTCGACCAGACGAATATCGAAGTCTTCACCGCCAAGGAACGTGTCGCCATTGGTGGACTTCACTTCAAAAACGCCGTCGCCGATTTCCAGAACCGACACGTCGAAAGTACCGCCGCCAAGGTCATAGACAGCGATGGTCTTGCCTTCGCTCTTGTCGAGACCATAGGCAAGCGCAGCCGCGGTCGGCTCGTTGATGATGCGCAGAACTTCCAGACCGGCGATCTTGCCGGCATCCTTGGTGGCCTGACGCTGGGCGTCGTTGAAGTAGGCCGGAACCGTGATGACGGCCTGCGTAACGGTTTCGCCAAGGT
Organism: Brucella melitensis bv. 1 str. 16M; assembly: GCF_000007125.1. Taxonomy (NCBI): domain Bacteria; kingdom Pseudomonadati; phylum Pseudomonadota; class Alphaproteobacteria; order Hyphomicrobiales; family Brucellaceae; genus Brucella; species Brucella melitensis. The sequence goes on from NC_003317.1 coordinate 2,061,196, forward strand.
AGGATTCAGCCGTTTCCTTCATCTTCTGAAGGATCATGGCGGAGATCTGCGACGGAGAATATTTCTTGCCGTGCACCTCGACCCAGGCATCGCCATTGTCGCCCTTGACGATCTTGTAAGGAACAAGATCCTTGTCCTTGGTGACCATCGGATCGTCATAGCGACGGCCAATCAGGCGCTTGACGGCAAAAAGGGTGCCTTCCGGGTTGGTGACGGCCTGACGCTTCGCAGGCTGACCAGCGAGGCGTTCGTCACCATCGGTGAAGGCGATGATCGAAGGGGTGGTGCGTGCACCTTCTGCATTTTCAATGACCTTCGCGTTCTTTCCGTCCATGACGGCAACGCAGGAGTTGGTCGTTCCCATATCGATACCAATAACTTTAGCCATATTTCTCTCCATTCAGCAAACTGCCAAGACCTCGACCGAGCGTTCCATGGGCAGTTCCTATCGGTTTTCACAATGCCTGCTTCAAGGTTGGGTTCCAGAAAGCGGACCGGTTTCCGGCCTGTCATCAAAGCCCTGTGCGAGGCGTATATAAGAAAGGCAGTTTTTCACTGCAAGTCACAAGAGCCAGACAAAAACAGATTCCTTGCCCCGCACTCTTTACAGGCGTCACACAGTCTCGCTCACCCCGCTTCTGCCCGCGGAATAAATCGCATCGATGAATTTCTGGTTCGCCCTGGAATTTTCCAGCGAGAAGAGCGGCACATTTTCACCCCGCGCCGCACGAACAAAGCTCTGCGCCTGAAGCTGATAGTGGTTTGCATCGCCAAACGACCATTCGGTGGCCTGCATATGGCTCGCATCGTGCAGGGTGATGCGGCCATGGCCATATTTGCCGGTATTGAATGGCGCATAAACCTCGATGAAGCCCTTATCGCCATGGAAAACCATGCATTGGCGGCCGGCAAGCTGCGTCGCGACATAGAAGGTCAGGTCGAACCCGTCGAAACGGGCCGAAACATTGGCGTAGCGGTCGGTTCCAAAACCCGGATCATATTCCACCGAAGCGCGCACCGAGAGCGGCTCCCTGCCTGTCACCATGCGCGTCACCACGGTTGGGTAAACACCGATATCCGGCAAGGCCCCTCCGCCAAGGCCCGGCTGGTTGCGCATATTGCCGGGATCGACATTGAAATAGGAAAACACACCCTGCACATGACTCAGATTGCCAATCGCGCCTTCGGCCAGAAGCGCGCGCAGCTTGATCCATTGCGGGTGGTAATAGACCATTAAGGCTTCCGCAATCGTGACGCCATGCCTGTCGCGCGCTTCGATGAGCTGGTCTATATCGCCCGCGCAAAGCGCAATGGGCTTTTCGCACAGCACATGCTTGCCTGCTTCGGCGGCCTTCAATGTCCATTCGATATGCTGGGATGTCGGCAGCGGAATATAGACACCGTCCACTTCCTTGCTGGCCAGCAATTCCTCATAGGAACCGAAAGCGAGCGGCGCGCCGAAGCGGCCGGCAACCGCGCGTGCGCGCGTATGGTCGCGGCTTGCTATTGCATGGACCACACCGTTATCCGAAGCAGCAAGTGCTGGAATAACCTGTGTGACGCCGATTTTCGCGGTGGAAAGTACACCCCATCGAAACATGCTTTTCCCTTCCCGTGCGTTCCCTTCAAGCAAAAGCCCGCCAATCGGCGGGCTCAGGCTTTCATTGCTTTATCCGCGCAGCACTCCGCCGGTCTGCTTGGCGACACTGGCGACGATCTGCTTCGATAGTACTTCCAGATCCTCATCGGTCAACGTGCGATCCTGTGGCTGGAGCAGCACCTCAACCGCGATCGACTTCTTGCCTTCACCAAGCGAAGCGCCGGTGAAGATATCGAAGACCTGAACGCCGACAATCAGTTTCTTGTCGGCACTTGAGACCGCCTTGACGACATTGCCCGCTTCCACGGCTGCATCCACCACGAAAGCATAGTCGCGCTTGAGGCTCTGGAACAGCGACAGGCTCAAAGCGGGCTTGGTGCGGGCGCTTTTCGCCTTCGGTTCCGGAATCGCATCGAGATAGACCTCGAAGCCGCAGAGCGCGCCGGAAACATCGAGCGCCTCCAGCGTGTCCGGATGAAACTCGCCAAAAGTGCCAAGCACGACCTTCGGTCCGAGTTTCAGCGTGCCCGAACGGCCCGGATGGAGCCATTCAGGACCACCGGCCTCGATCTGGATACGGTCAACCGGCGCACCGGCAGCTTCCAATGCGGCCAGCGCATCGGCCTTGGCATCGAAAACACCGACAGGCGCCGCATTGCCAGCCCAGAAACGGCCCGCCCCTTCAACCTTCGCCGTCCCGCGGCGCACACCGCCCGCGACGCGGCGCTGCTTATCCGGCGTATCACCTTCATAAATGCCCGAAACCTCGAACAAGGCGATATCATCGAAACCGCGATCCGCATTGCGCTGGGCTGCGGCCAGCAGACCCGGCAGAAGCGACGGGCGCATGTCCGACATATCGGCAGCGATCGGGTTGGCAAGCTTCAGTTCCGGCTTGCCGCCGCCAAAGGCTTTGGCCTGCGCTTCTGAAATGAAGGAATAGGTCACAGCTTCCATCATGCCGCGCGAGGCGAGCATACGGCGGGCGTGGCGCGTGCGAATCTGTAGCGTGGTCAGGATGCGGCCATTGACCGCGCCGTGGCTCGGCAGGGGCTGCGGATCAATCCGGTTGATGCCATGAATGCGCATCACTTCTTCCACAAGATCAGCCTTGCCTTCCACATCACCGCGCCAGCTTGGGACCGTCGCCCTGATGGTCTTGCCGTCACCTTCCACGCCAAAGCCAAGGCGCTTCAGAATATCGAAGGCATCCTCATAGGAAACATCGAGCCCGGTGAGGCGCTTGACTTCCGTAACCGGGAAATCGATCACGCGCGCGGTATGCGGCTTGTAACCGACAACATCCAGAACCGTCGGCTGCCCGCCGCAAAGTTCCAGCACCAGTTTCGTTGCAATTTCCGCGCCCGGCACCATCATTTCCGGGTCCACGCCACGCTCAAAACGGTAGCGGGCATCGGTGACAATGCCAAGCTCGCGGCCCGTGCGCGCAATCATGCGCGGGTCCCACAGAGCGGATTCGATCAGCACATCGACCGTATTTTCGTCGCAGCCCGAATGCTCGCCGCCCATGATACCCGCAATCGATTCGGGACCGTTTTCATCGGCGATCACATACATGCCGGCGTTCAGCTTGTACTCGCGCTGGTCAAGCGCCAGAATGGTTTCGCCATCCCTGGCCGTACGCACCGTCAGATTGCCCTTGACCTTGGCCGCGTCGAAGACATGCAGCGGACGTCCCTGATCGAAGGTCACGTAATTGGTAATGTCCACCAGCGCATTGATCGGGCGCAGGCCAATGGCCTTCAGGCGCTGCTGCATCCATTTCGGGCTAGGGCCATTCTTCACGCCCTTGACCATGCGCAGGGCAAAACCAGTGCAGAACGGGTTCCCGGCATCCTGATCCAGAATGACCTTGACCGGGGTTTCACCCTCGCCCTTCACCGCATCCGGCAGCGTGTTCTTGAGCGTGCCAAGACCGGCCGCAGCCAGATCGCGCGCAATGCCGCGAATGCCGGTGCAATCGGCACGGTTCGGCGTGAGGCCGATTTCTATGATGGGATCATTAAAGCCCATATAAGCCGCAAAGCTTGTGCCGACCGGCGCATTTTCGGCCAAATCGATGATGCCATTATGCTCGTCGGAAAAGTCCAGCTCGCGCTCGGAGCACATCATGCCAAAACTTTCGACACCGCGAATCTTGCCGACAGAAAGCGTGACGTCGAGACCGGGCACATAATCGCCCGGACGGCCCAGAACCCCCACCAGACCAGCGCGCGCATTCGGCGCGCCGCAGACGACCTGCACCGGCTTGCCGTCGCCCGTATCGACGCTCAGCACCTGCAACTTGTCGGCATCGGGATGGCGCGTTGCCGTCAAAACCCTTGCAATCGTGAAGGCCCTGAAGGCTGCTCGGTCATCAACCGATTCCACTTCAAGACCGATATCGGTCAGCTTTTCGACGATTTCATCCAGCGTCGCATCGGTTTCAAGGTGATCCTTGAGCCAGGAAAGCGTGAATTTCATTTGTCCTGTTCCTTCCTGTCCTTACGCGCTCAATCCGCCGAAAAGCGTCGGAATGTCGAGCGGACGGAAACCGTAATGCTCGATCCAGCGCACATCGGCGTCGAAGAAGGCGCGCAGATCCGGCATTCCGTATTTCAGCATGGCAATGCGGCCGATGCCCATGCCCCAGGCAAAGCCCTGATAGACTTCCGGGTCATAGCCCGACATGCGCAAGACATTGGGATGCACCATGCCGCAGCCCAGAATTTCCAGCCAGTCATTGCCCTCGCCGAATTTCACATGCGGGCCGGAGCGGTCGCACTGGATATCGACTTCAACAGACGGCTCGGTGAACGGGAAGAAGGACGGGCGCATACGCATCTTCACCGAAGGCACTTCAAAGAAGGCTTTGCAGAACTCTTCCAGCACCCACTTCATATTGGCGACATTGGCCGACTTGTCGACCACCAGCCCCTCGACCTGATGGAACATCGGCGAATGGGTGGCGTCGGAATCCATACGATAGGTCTTGCCGGGGATGACGATGCGAATCGGCTCGTCGCGGCCTTCCTTATCGCGCATGGCGGCGAACTTCTCCATCGTATGCACCTGCACCGGCGAAGTGTGCGTGCGCAGCAACTTGCGCTCGCCCTTTTCATCCGGGTTGAAGAAGAACGTGTCGTGCATCTCGCGCGCCGGATGGCCTTCGGGGAAGTTGAGCGCGGTGAAATTATAATAGTCGGTCTCGATATCCGGACCTTCGGCAATGGAAAAACCCATATCCGCGAAAATCGCCGTGATCTCGTCGATCACCTGCGAAATAGGATGGATGCGCCCGCGCGATGCCGCGCTTTCACGCACCGGGAGCGTCACATCAACCTTTTCACGCTCCAGACGCGCGGCAACCGCCGCCTTGCGCAGTTCGGTCCTGCGCTCGCTCAAGGCCTCGGTGACGCGGTTCTTCAGGCCATTGATGGCCGGCCCCTGCATCTGGCGCTCTTCCGGCGACATGCCGCCCAGCGTCTTCAGCTTTTCCGAAACCGTGCCTTTCTTGCCAAGCGCTGCCACGCGCACGGCCTCAATACCCTGCTCATCCACTGCCGCGGCGATGTCTTCGAGAATCTGGCGTTCGAGTTGTTCTAGATCGCTCATTCTTTAAATCCTGTCGTGCCGATGGCACTCCACGCCTCTTGGTTAAATCCCTGTCGCGCCTGCGGCACTCCACGCCTCTTGGTTATATCCCTGCCGTGCCTACGGCACGTCACGCCTCTTGGTATTATCACTCTCTTTGGCCTGATTGGCCGGACGCATCAAGGTTTGCATTGAAAAATTCCATCGCCTGCAAAAGCCGCCGTCCATCGCCACCCAGAAAGACATGACGAAACAGCCTGAGCGGCGCGATGGTAAATCGAAACAAACCAACGATCCTGTGCAGTTCAGGCACCACATCTGCCGGTGCCGCCGCACGATAGGCAGCGAGCGCGCGATGCGGTGTCTTTGAAAATCGCGCCTGCGCGGTGATCTGGAAAAACAGAAGCCACACGTCACGCGCCTGCGCTACCGCCAGCGGCATGACTGCTTCCGGCTCTTCCTCGAAATCAAGAAAGCCCGCAACACCGTTCTTCTGGAAGAAATCGCGCGGATGCGGACGTCCGTGACAAAGCCCCTTTGCATGCGCTTTTCCAAGCGCATGAGCGCAATGGATCAGAAGTTCGTCATGTTCCTGCGCGTTTTCCTTGCGCAAGCATTTCAGCCTGTCCTGAATAATGGGCGCCACATCGCTCAGCACCAGAACCGGGCCTTCGCCATAGACGATCCTCGGCACCTCGAAGCCTGCGGCAAGGAAGGCTTGCGCCTTGCGCTTTTCACGCTCGGCCATGCCCGCCGGGTTCGTTTCCTTCGGGCTGCGCAGAAACGGATAGGGCAGAAACGGCGAAATGAAGCTGTGCAGGCGCTTCGCGAAAGGACGAGACTGTGCATCGTAACGCTTGATCCAGACGCGGCTGCCATCGAAAAGCGCACTGGAAATACGCCTGCCACGGCTCTCGGCAATGATGGCCTGAAGGCTGCGGAGATCATCCGCATCCAGCTCCATCGTCAGCCTGCCCGCTTCGTCCTTCATTTGCGACCCTGCATGATGAAACCCGCGCCAGCCGAGCCAGCGCGGGTTCCCAAATTTATCGCCAAAATTTATCGATGTGCTTGGGAAAGGGGGCTGGCTTAGCGGACAGCGCCTTCAAAAGCGTTCGGCATGGAAGTGTTCTTGAGGTATTCAAGAGCCTTCTTTGCCGATGCAACCAGCGCAGCGAATGCTTCCGGTTCGTGGATTGCGATATCGGAAAGAACCTTGCGGTCGATTTCGATGCCAGCCTTGGCCAGACCGTCGATGAAACGGCCATAGGTCAGTCCCTGCTCGCGGACAGCAGCGTTGATTCGCTGAATCCAGAGGGCGCGGAACGAACGCTTGCGGTTCTTGCGGTCGCGGTAAGCATACTGCTTGGAACGGTCAACCGCAGCCTTGGCGGTGCGGATGGTGTTCTTGCGACGGCCACGGAAACCGGCAGCCTGATCCAGAACCTTCTTATGCTTTGCGTGGGCGGTAACGCCGCGTTTTACGCGTGCCATGTTATGATCTCCTTCTCAGACTAACTCTTAGAGGCCGTTCGGCAGGAACTGCTTCACGATCTTTGCATCGGCATCGGCGAGAACCATGGTGCCGCGTGCATCGCGAATGAACTTGTTCGAACGCTTGATCATGCCATGACGCTTACCGGCGGCGGCGGCCTTGACCTTGCCCGTACCGGTGATCTTGAACCGCTTCTTGGCGGCAGACTTGGTCTTCATCTTGGGCATTTTGCTACTCCTTCTTGGCATCCCTCTCGTACCCAGGGGTACTCGACGCCTCTTGTTTGCGATCCCCGTCGTTCCTGCGGCACTCCACACCTCTTGTTTCAAGCGGCGTTCGTGCCTGCAACCGACCGGAACCCTGTTTTCACTTCCGGGCTGACCAAGCCCGAAAAGCATACGAAACCGCCACGGCATGCCCTGCCGGGCGGTTTGAACGCGGCCTTATAGGCCCAATGGCCGCAAAACGCAATGCCCGAATTGAGCTGAAAACGTCAATAAAGCCGCAGAAGCACCGGCAGGATATGGCTGTTTTGCAGATATTCCACGAATTCAAAGAACGGATAGGCCACGAAGAAAACCAGACCGTCCGTAAAGGTACGGTAAATCCGGTCTGGCCGCACGATCAGTTCCTTGTCGTCGTGAAACAGCGAAAACTTCGGAAAAAAACGCGGCACCTTGGCACAATAGGCTTCGTAAGGTCGCCCGAAATTCTGTTTGAGGAATTTCTCCTCCGTCCGGATGACAATCGAAAAGGCGAGATAACACAACACGCCGAAAGCTGCCGCGACGATGAGGCTGCCGGTCTGGGCGCCGATGCCCACCGCACCAATGCTGCTGAAGACATAAAGCGGGTTGCGCGTCACCGAATAGGGGCCGCTCTGCACGATTTCCGCGCTCTTGCGTCCGCCGATATAAAGCGTGCACCACATGCGCCCGATAATGGCCGCAACAATGAGACTGATGCCGAAGGCTTCGATATATTCGTGCAGCGAGCCGGTCGATTGCGAGCGCACGAAGATAAGCGCGATGACCAAAAGAACAATCACCCCACCGATCGCAAAGCGGCGGCGGCGCTGATACAGCCCCAGTTCACCCAATGTCTTCATGGTTGTCCCATCTTTGAATATTCGTTTCGAGCAAAGAAAAACCGCCCGAAAGGCGGCTTTTCCAAGACATGGTTTCTTTCACGGCATGGTTTCAAGGAAAACGGCGTTTCCCGAAAACGGATGCAAAATCAGCGAGGTGCCAGCACCATCATCATCTGGCGGCCTTCGAGCTTCGGCTCGGATTCCACCTTGGCGATTTCAACCGTGTCTTCCTTGACGCGTTGCAGAAGCTTCATACCCAGTTCCTGGTGCGCCATTTCACGGCCACGGAAACGCAAGGTGACCTTGACCTTGTCGCCTTCCTCAAAGAAACGCTGCGCTGCTTTCATCTTCACCTCATAGTCATGGGTGTCGATGTTCGGCCGCATCTTGATTTCCTTGATCTCGACCGTCTTCTGCTTCTTGCGCGCTTCGGCGGCTTTTTTCTGATTTTGATATTTCAGCTTGCCAAGGTCCACGATCTTGCAAACTGGCGGTTCGGCGTTCGGCACGATCTCAACAAGATCGAGACCCGCCTCTTCCGCCATGGCCATGGCTTCCTGAATGGAAACGTCCCCATGGTTCTGGCCTTCGGCGTCAATAAGCTGAACCCGGGGAACCCGGATATCACGGTTGGAGCGCGGTCCGTCTTTCTGGACCGGCGTCGCTCTGAACGGTCGGCGAATGGTCGTTATCTCCTGATTGTTTACGTCTACAGCGATCGGATGCTCGTTGCCCAGACGGCATTTCCCCCATCAAACCGCGGCTGATCGCGGAAATGTCGTCAAGCGAGCGGCGAAGTCAATAGCATCTTTGACAGGAAAAATCACCCCCATGTGATAAATGCCACTTTTGCGGACATTTCGCGGGGAGCAAGCGGCATATCGGTCACATTTCCCGTCATTTCAAGGGTTCCATCCATAAGGCGGGTTTTCTCCCTTTTGCGAACATGCCAAAACAGGCGCGCAAAACGAGGAGACTTGTCATGAGCGTTGCGGCGCCAGAATTCACCCCGGAATTCATAGACGTGGACGGAACGAAAATCGCGGTGCGCTACAGGGCCGGCGATACGCTTCCAGGCGTCGTCTGGCTCGGCGGCTATCGCTCCGACATGCTCGGCACCAAGGCGGTCATTCTCGACGAATGGGCCGCACAGACCGGCCATAGCGCACTCAGGCACGATTATTCCGGCCATGGCGAATCCGGCGGCGATTTCAACCAGGGCACCATTTCGCGCTGGCTTGCGCAAAGCCTTGCTGTCTATCGCCACTATGCAAGCGGGCCGCAGATTCTGGTTGGTTCCTCCATGGGCGGCTGGATCGCGCTGCGCATGGCGCAGGAACTGAAGAAAGAAGGCAGAGCGCCCGCCGGCATCGTGCTGATTGCGCCCGCTCCCGATTTCACTGCCGCACTTGTCGAACCCGCGCTTACCGGGAAACAGAAGCGCGACCTTGAAGAAAAGGGCTATTTCGAGGAACCGTCGGATTATTCGCCCAATCCTTACGTCTATACCCGCGCGCTGATCGAAGACGGGCGAAAGAATCTGGTTCTCAATGGCATCATCGAGACCGGCTGTCCGGTCCATATCCTGCAAGGCATGCAGGACCCGGATGTTCCCTACAAACATGCACTGACGCTGGTGGAACACCTGCCGGTCGATGACGTGACGCTGACACTGGTGCGAGACGGCGATCACCGCCTGTCGCGCCCGCAGGATCTCGACCTTCTGATCCGCACGGTTTCCGGCCTGGCGGAACGCATCAGCGAAACAGTATAGCGGAGCAGCGCCCATGCGTTTTTCGGTCTTTGCCTCTTCGGCGGTTGCCGCGATTGTCGGCTTCGGCGGCACATTGGCACTCATCATCGCCGCCGCGCAGGTGCTCGGCTCCACACAGGCCGAAACCGCAAGCTGGGTTACGGCCATCTGCCTTGCCGTCGCCGCCGCTTCCGCATGGCTCAGCATCCGCTATCGTATGCCGATCATTGCGGCCTGGTCCACGCCCGGCCTGGCACTGATCGGTGCAAGTGCGGGCTTCACCATGGCGGAAGCGGTGGGCGCATTCATCGTGACCGCTCTCGCGCTAATCGCAACCGGCCTCATCCGGCAATTGTCGGTTCTGGTTTCCCGCATCCCGGCCAGCGTGGCCTCGGGCATGTTGGCCGGTGTTCTCCTGAGCTTCGTCATCGCGGCAGCCAAGACCGTTTCGATCGATCCAGCCTTTGTGCTGCCGCTGGTGGCGCTCTTTTTCCTGATCCGCCTGTTCGGTCCATCGCTTGCGGTCATTGCGGTTCTGGTGCTGGGCATGGCCTTCGCCCTCGTCACGGGCCGCTCGCCCGCACTGCCTGCGCCCGAGATATCCACGCTCACGCTTGTCTGGCCGCAATTCCACACAGGCGCGATGATCGGCATCGCGGTGCCGCTCTATCTCGTCACCATGGCTTCGCAGAATCTGCCGGGCTTTGCCGTTCTGCGCGCCTCGGGCTATGAGCCGCCAACCAGCGCCTGCCTGCGCATCACCGGCCTGTTCTCGCTTTTAAGCGCCCCCTTAGGTGCATCAACCACGAACCTTGCAGCCATTTCGGCAGCCCTTTGCACCAATCCCGATGCGCATCCCGACCACAGCAAACGCTGGCTGACCGGCCCTGTTTATGCGGCGATCTATGTGGTCTTCGCACTCTTCGGCGCGTCGCTGGTTGCAATCTTCGCCGTGCTGCCGACAGTTCTCATCGCACTTGTCGCAGGGCTGGCCCTGACCGGGCCGTTCATCAACGCCATGACGCTGGCGCTGAAGGATGAACATGAGCGGCTTGCAGCGACCATAACTTTCGCCGTCACGGCCTCAGGCATTGCGTTTTTCGGGGTCGGCTCGGCTTTCTGGGCATTGATCGCCGGTCTTGCCGTGACTTTTCTCGAACATTTTCGCAAAAAAATCTCGAATTAATCACATTGGTTAGGCGAATTGCGGCCTGAATCCAGAAGTTGCATTCTTAAAAAGCTGCAATCTTTTCACCACGTCGAAACCAAGCCGCCAGATAAAATTGCCCGCATGAGGCGGGCTGGCAGGCCTGGTTTGCGCATCTCATCCCTTGCTGGATGACGTGCGCTTTTCGACGGAGCAGACCATGACAAATACTGCAATGATCCGCCCGGCATGGACGCCAGCCACGATTGCGCTGATGGTGCTCGGCTTCTTTCTTTTCTGGCCGCTTGGCCTTGCCATGCTCGCCTATATCCTCTGGGGGCAACCGCCTCGAAGGGTTCAAGCGCGGCGTGAACGAGAAGACCGATTCGCTGTTCGGCTCCATGCGTAATTGCTGCAAGAGCGAAAGCTTCAACTTCGGCACAACCGGCAATGCCGCATTCGACGACTGGCGCCGCGAGGAGCTGGAGCGTCTGGCGGAAGAGCGCCGCAAGCTTGAGGAAGCACGCGCCGAATTTGAAGCCTATGCGGCCGAGCTTCGCCGCGCTCGCGACAAGGAGGAGTTTGACCGTTTCATGGCCGAACGCCACAGCAATGCGAAAAAGACACCTGCCGCACGCGGCAAGACCGGCAGCAAAGGCGATGCCTGATTGCCAATAAACGGCAAAACAGCTTGAAACGGTGCGGTTTTTCCGCGCCGTTTTGCTTTTATGAGCAAAATTTTCTAGCTTTTCCCGCGAATCACCTATTCTTTGGCGATGGCCCTTTCCTTTTTTCGGCAACTCAACAGAAACCGGACGCCCGCCGGATCGGCGGCTGTCAGAAGCGAGCGCATTCACGCGGTCGCCGGGCGGGAATTGCCGTTGCGTGTCTACGAGAACCCGCGTGCCAAAAGGCTGACGCTGCGCATCGAGCCAGGCGGCAAGGGCCTGCGCATCACGGTGCCGCCCGGCCTGCCGGAGCGCGAGGTGCAGAATTTCCTCAACCGCCATGAAGGCTGGATCGAAAGCCGCATTGCCAAACTCCCCGACCAGCCCGGCGTTCGTGCGGGTATAAAAATACCGATACGCGGTGTAGCGCACCTTATCGTCCATCAACCGGGGCGCGGAACCGTAGAATGTATCGAGGGCAATATTCTGCTCGTTCACGGAGATCCCAGCCATCTGCCGCGCCGGGTGGCCGATTATCTGAAACGGGAAGTCAGGCGCGATATAGAGGCGCTTGTCGTCCGTCACACAGCCGCTGTCGGCCGCAAGGCCAAGGCGGTTCGTTTCAAGGATACGAAAAGCCGCTGGGGGTCGTGTACTTCCGACGGCGTGCTGTCCTTTTCATGGCGTATCGGTATGGCTCCGCCGCCCGTCATCAATTACCTCGTCGCCCATGAGGCGGCACACCTGATCGAAATGAACCACGGGCCGAAATTCTGGAAACTCTGCCAGGAGCTTTGCCCGGACACCGAACGCTGCAAGGCATGGCTGAAGCACAATGGCAGCGCATTACAGGCAATCGACTTTACATGAAATCATCCATACTGACCGCCGCGAAGGTATTGTGGGATTACCACTGCATCTATGATCCGCTTGAAGGCGCCGATATCATCATCGGCCTTGGCAGTTACGATCCGCGTGTCGCCGAACGGGCGAGCGACCTCTATCTGGAAGGGCTTGCGCCCTGGCTGATCTTCACCGGCCGGAGTGGCCGCGGGACGGACAAGCTCTACAAGGCAAGCGAGGCGGAGGCATTTGCTGAAATCGCCATCCGGCGCGGTGTGCCAGAGCGCGCCATCATTATCGAACCCAATGCCACCAATATCGGCGAAAACATCCGTTTTTCGCGCGAAAAACTGGCGTGGGACGCGGTCAGCGGCATTTTCGTCACCAAGCCCCAGACGCAGCGCCGTGTCCATGCCACCATGCTTCGGCAATGGCCGGAAGCCAGAGCCAGCATCAGCGCACCGCTTGTCTCTTTTGAAGAACAGCCGACGGCGGAATTTCCGCTTGAAATGCTGATCCACGAAATGACTGGCGACCTGCAACGCATCCTGGAATATCCGGCCAAGGGCTATCAGATTGCGCAGGCTGTTCCCCTTGAGGTCATGGAGGCGTATGATTTTCTGATCGAACAGGGTTTCGACGGGCATCCGGTCCGATAGCAACTTGAGTAGCGCCCTGATTTGTGCGACGGAAACCTATGGCCCTTGATATCAAAATATGCGGGTTGAAGACGCCTGAGGCTGTTGCCGCCGCGCTTGACGGCGGTGCAACGCATATCGGCTTCATTTTCTTTCCGAAAAGCCCGCGCCATATCACGCCGGATGCGGCTGCAAGACTGCGCGCCGCCGCCACAGGCCGCGCCGTGGCCGTTGCGGTAACGGTCGATGCCGACGATGAAGCGCTGGATGAAATCGTCAAGACGGTCAGACCCGATATGCTGCAACTGCATGGCGGAGAAACGCCGGAACGGGTGCGGTTTTTAAAAGAGCGTTATAACCTTCCGGTGATGAAGGCGTTTTCAATCCGTGAAGCCGGCGATCTTGAAGCAATTGCGCCCTATCGGGGCATTGCCGATCGCTTCCTTTTCGACGCCAAGCCGCCCAAGGGTTCCGAACTTCCAGGCGGCAACGGCATATCCTTCGACTGGAACCTGCTGGCCGCGCTTGACGCGGATATCGATTACATGCTTTCCGGTGGATTGAATGCGGACAATATCGCCGAGGCGCTTTTGAAGACAGGCGCCCCCGGCATCGATATATCGTCCGGGGTGGAGTGCGCGCCCGGCGAAAAGGACGTGCGTCTTATTGAGAATTTTTTCCAGGCCGTAGCGGATGCGAATGCTCAGCCATTCGCCAGGCGCGCCTGAACATGACGGAGCGGAAACGTTGAACAAGCCGGTTGCACCCAATTCCTACAAGACGGGCCCTGACGAAGAGGGCATGTTCGGCATATTCGGTGGCCGCTTCGTCGCCGAAACGCTGATGCCTCTGATCCTCGAATTGCAGCAGGCTTATGAAACGGCGAAGAATGACCCCGAATTCAAGGCGGAGTTGAACGCCCTTTCCACCTTTTATGCCGGCCGTCCTTCCAAGCTCTATTATGCCGAAGGCCTGAGCAAACATCTGGGTGGCGCTAAAATCTACTTCAAGCGCGAAGACCTGAACCATACCGGCAGCCACAAGATCAACAATTGCCTTGGCCAGATCCTGCTTGCCAAGCGCATGGGCAAGACGCGCATCATCGCAGAAACGGGCGCCGGTCAGCATGGCGTGGCGTCTGCCACCGTTGCCGCACGCTTCGGCCTGCCCTGTATCGTCTATGTGGGCGCAAGCGACGTGGAGCGCCAGAAGCCCAATGTTTTCCGCATGAAGCTGCTCGGCGCGGAAGTGAAGCCGGTTTCTGCCGGCAATGGCACGCTGAAAGACGCGATGAACGAAGCCCTGCGTGACTGGGTTACGAATGTCGAGGATACCTATTACCTGATCGGCACGGCTGCCGGTCCGCACCCCTATCCCGAACTGGTGCGCGATTTCCAATCCGTCATCGGCACCGAAGCGCGCCAGCAGATACTCGAACAGGAAGGCCGCCTGCCAGATGTGATCGTGGCAGCGGTCGGCGGCGGCTCCAACGCCATTGGCCTGTTCCATCCGTTCCTCGACGACGCCTCGGTGAAGATCGTCGGTGTCGAAGCAGGCGGACGCGGTCTTGAGGGAGAGGAACATTGCGCTTCGATGAGCGCAGGCCGCCCCGGCGTTCTGCATGGCAACCGCACCTATCTCCTCCAGAACGCGGATGGCCAAATTCTGGAAGGCCATTCGGTTTCCGCTGGTCTCGACTATCCGGGCGTCGGGCCCGAGCATTCGTGGCTGAAGGACAGCGGGCGCGTCGACTATGTGCCGATCCTCGACAATGAGGCGCTGGATGCATTCCAGCTTTGCACCCGCACCGAAGGCATCATCCCGGCGCTCGAATCCGCCCATGCCATTGCGCAGGCCGTCAAAATGGCGCCGACAATGGGCAAGGACAAGGTGATGATCGTCAATCTGTCCGGCCGCGGCGACAAGGACGTCCACACGGTCGGCAAGCTTCTCGGCATGGATATCTGACAATGAGCACCGCCCCCGCCACCTCCTGCTACAAGCCGCGCGCCGCATGGTTCGACGGCCTGACGGAGTGTGGCCCGGCGGCAATCAAGCTCAGCATTATCGAAGCCGATCCGGCCAACCCGGTGGCGGAGGCCACGGTCTGCATCGCCCGCAGGCAGATTGCCAGCGCGGCGGCAAAGCTGGCCGACACACCGCATATGGGCGCCGGTTTTGCCATTCTGCATCAGGGAGAGGAGAGCCTCTGGCTTCTCCTGCACTGGTGGCTTGAAGGCGGCATTGCCACACGCATGCTGTGGCAGTGCGAACTCGGCGACGAGGTGGAATTCATGCCGGCACAGCCCTTGCTGATGGCCTGCGTCTGGGAACTTGGGATTATTGATTTTGAACGGCGTGCATGGATGGAAACGGCAATGGCTGGCAAGCCTGTTGCCGATTATCTCGCACGCACTTTGCCACGGGGCACGGTATGACTACTCGCATCGACACCAAATTCGCCGAACTGAAGGCCGAGGGCCGTCCGGCGCTCGTCACCTATTTCATGGGCGGCGATCCCGATCTGGAAACCGCGCTGAAGGTGATGAAAGCCCTGCCGAAAGCCGGCGCTGACGTGATCGAGCTTGGTATGCCCTTCTCCGACCCGATGGCGGATGGACCCGCCATTCAGGCGGCTGGCCTTCGCGCCCTGAACGCCGGACAGACGCTGGCGAAGACGCTTTATATGGCAGCAGAATTCCGCAAGGAAGACGATACGACCCCGATCGTCATGATGGGCTATTACAATCTGATCTATATCTATGGCGTGGAGCGTTTTCTGACCGATGCCAAGGCATCCGGCGTGGATGGGCTGATCGTTGTCGATCTTCCTTCCGAAATGGATGCCGAGCTTTGCATTCCGGCAATGAAGGCGGGCATCAATTTCATCCGCCTCACCACGCCGACCACGGACGACAAGCGCCTGCCGAAAGTGCTGCATAATTCATCGGGCTTTGTCTATTATGTCTCGATGAACGGCATCACCGGCGCGGCCATTGCCGATACGGCAAAGGTCGGCGAAGCGGTTCGCCATATCAAGAAAAGCACCGACCTGCCGATCTGTGTCGGTTTCGGCGTCAAGACGCCGGAACAGGCTGCGGCAATCGCAACCCATGCCGATGGCGTCGTCGTGGGCACGGCCATTGTCAACGCAATTGCCGGTGAACTCGATGAAAAGGGCAAGGCGAAGGGTGATCCGGTTGCCGCCGCAACCCGGCTTGTCCACGCTCTTGCAGAGAGTGTGCGCGCCACACGCCTTGAAGCCGCCCAATAAATCGTCCATTTAAGCGGCTGAGAAGTCGTTGCCGAAGAACAAGAAACGGAACCAAACGTCATGAACTGGATCACCAACTACGTTCGTCCGAAGATCAATTCGATGCTCGGCCGCCGT
The DNA here is from genome assembly GCF_000007125.1 of Brucella melitensis bv. 1 str. 16M. NCBI lineage: Bacteria > Pseudomonadati > Pseudomonadota > Alphaproteobacteria > Hyphomicrobiales > Brucellaceae > Brucella > Brucella melitensis. Next base: position 2,077,415 of record NC_003317.1, read on the forward strand.
GAAATGCCGGAAAATCTATGGATCAAGGATCCATCGACCGGCGAAATGGTGTTCCACAAGGATCTGGAAAGCAACCAGTTCGTGATTCCGTCTTCGGGCCATCACATGCGCATCAAGGCGAAGGATCGCCTGCGCTTTTTCTTCGACAATGGCGAATATACGACGCTTGAAGCGCCGAAAGTGCCGCTCGATCCACTGAAATTTCGCGACGAGAAGAAATATATCGATCGCCTCAAGGATTATCGCAGCCGCACCGGCATGGATGACGCCATTGTCAACGGCCTCGGCACCATCGAGGGCCTGCCAATCGTCGCAACCGTGCAGGATTTCAGCTTCATGGGCGGTTCGCTCGGCATGGGCGCTGGCGAAGCCATCATCCAGGGCTTTGAAAAAGCCATCGAACTGAAGCGCCCGCTCGTGCTGTTCGCCTCTTCCGGCGGTGCGCGTATGCAGGAAGGCATTCTCTCGCTGATGCAGCTTCCGCGCACGACCGTTGCTGTCGAAATGCTGAAAGAAGCAGGCCTGCCCTATATCGTTGTGCTGACCAACCCGACGACCGGCGGCGTCACCGCTTCCTATGCCATGCTGGGCGATATCCACATTGCCGAACCCGGCGCGCTCATCGGCTTTGCCGGCCCGCGCGTGATCGAACAGACCATCCGCGAAAAGCTTCCCGAAGGCTTCCAGAGCTCCGAATATCTCATGGAGCACGGCATGGTGGATATGGTCGTTTCCCGCCTTGAACTGAAGGCAACGATTGCACGGCTTCTCAAGATCATGACGAAGCAGCCTGCCAACAGCGATGCACCCGCCCCCCAGAAGCCGGATGCTGACAGCAAGGCAGCCTGATCGTGACAGGAAAAGCCGCCGCCGCAATCGAGCGGCTTATGCAGTTGCATCCCAAGGGCTTCGATCTTTCGCTGGACCGCATTCGCGGCCTTCTGGAAAAGCTCGGCAATCCGCATCTGAAACTGCCGCCTGTGATCCATATCGCCGGGACCAACGGCAAGGGATCGGCCACCGCCTTTTGCCGCGCGCTGCTTGAAGCGGGCGGCTTTAATGTTCACGTCCACACTTCGCCGCACCTCGTCAACTGGCACGAACGCTATCGCCTTGCCGCGCCGGGCGGCGGCAAGCTGGTGGATGACGATGTGCTGGCGCAAGCCGTCGAGCGCGTCGCTGCCGCCAATGGCGGACAGCACATCACGGTTTTCGAGATATTGACCGCCGTTGCCTTCGTCCTGTTTTCAGAACATCCCGCCGATGCGGTCATCATGGAAGTCGGCCTTGGCGGGCGTTTCGACGCCACCAATGTCATTCCCGAGCCTGCGGTCTCGCTCATCATGCCGGTTTCGATCGATCATCAAGCCTATCTCGGCGATACGGCAGAACTGATCGCAGCCGAAAAGGCGGGCATCATCAAGAAGAACTGCCCGGTGGTCATCGGTTTCCAGCCTTTCGATACGGCGCGCGAAGTGCTCGTCTCGACTGCCGATCGTCTCGACTGCCCTGTTTCTGTCTATGGTCAGGATTTCCTTGCCTTCGAGGAACATGGCCGCATGGTGTTCCAGAACGAAGACGGGCTGATCGACCTGCCCTTGCCGCGCCTGCCGGGACGTCACCAGATATCCAACGCCGCCGCGGCAATCGAAGCGGTGCAGATGGCGGGTTTCAACATTCCCGATAAGGCGGTTGAAAAGGCGCTTATGGTCGTGGACTGGCCGGCGCGTATGCAGCGCATGACGCATGGCAAGCTGATTGATCTTGCTCCGCCCGCTTCCGAAATCTGGCTCGATGGCGGCCATAATCCGGGTGCGGGTGTGGTTATCGCGGAAGCTTTCGGCGACCTTGAAGAACGCAATGCGCGCCCGCTTTTCCTAATTACCGGCATGATCAACACGAAAGATCCGGTCGGCTATTTCGAGGCCTTCGCAGGCATGGCCCGCCATGTCTTCACCGTGCCCATTCCTTCCAGCGATGCCGGAATTGCGAACACTGAACTGGCGCTTTCAGCCGAAAAGGCCGGGCTTTCCGCAGAGCCGGTTCATTCGGTCGCCAATGCGCTGAAACTTCTGCACGATACCTGGCCCGCCGATGAGGCTCCGCCACGCATTCTGATTGGCGGATCGCTCTATCTGGCGGGTGAAGTCCTGCGCGATAACGATACGCCCCCCCAATAAGCAAAACCCGGCGCAAAGGCCGGGTCAGGCTGCTGACAAACCTCGGGCAGGGTCAAAATGGCCTCAGATTCACGGAACGTCACAGATTCAAAACATGAACAGATCGGAATCAAAACCCCTCGTTTTTGACTGCTGCCAAAAATCGAGGGGTTTTTCATCAATCTGACCCGGCGCAAAGGCCGGGTTTTTCCATTTTTGTAATGGTGATCTTTATTACGCAGCCGATGCCTTGATCCAGTCGGCAAGGCGGCTCTTGGGAGCGGCGCCAACCATATTGGCAGCAAGCTCGCCATCCTTGAACATCAGAAGCGTCGGGATGGAGCGCACACCGAACTGGGCGGCCAGCTCCGGGTTCTCGTCGATATTGACCTTGGCAATCTTGACCTGGCCAGCCATTTCAGCGGCGATTTCGTCCAGAGCCGGAGCGATCGTCTTGCATGGTCCGCACCATTCTGCCCAGAAATCCACTACAACCGGCTCGCTCGACTGGAGAACGTCCGATTGAAAGTTGCTGTTATCGACCTTGACGGTTGCCATGGAACTAATCCTCCTCTTTGGTAGAATGGCGATGTTCTTCTATAGACTCACGCGCTAGAGCAGTTTCTATTTTAACAGAATCGCCGGAACCGCTCTAACTATTTGTTTTGTCGCATTTTCCAACGCAAACCGTTTCACACTTTTGGCTCGAAAATGCTCTATCCGCTCTTTATTGGCTATATCATGTGGCGCGTCTGCCGCCATCCGTCAAGTTCTGGTTCCTCACCTTTCCTTGAGTATCCTTCAGCGCTCCCATGGCATCATCCAGAACAGCATCGGGAACGAGCAACAGAAATGGCCCTTCCGTGAAAAGCAATGCCGCTTCCACCACACGTCCGGGATAAAGCGGCCTCAGCAATTCCCTGTAGAGGGCAAGCTGCGCGCGATAGGCGGAAGGCACGGCTTCCAGCGTCTTCGGCGGCGGGCGATTGGTCTTGTAATCGACGATCAGCACACGGCTTTCATCCACGCTGATGCGGTCGATCTGGCCGGATACGGCGTGGTCACGCCCGCCAATATCGATCATGCCCATGACAGCCACTTCCCCGCGCGAACCTTCCGCAAAAACGGGGCCAAAGCGCGGATCATCCAGAATGGCATGGACGCTCTGCCAAGCCTTGAGCCGTTCGGCATCCGGCCAGTCTGCGGCAATACGCGCCAGATAGTCCGCAGCCAGATGTTCGCGTTTTTCCGGCGCCACATCCGGCAGATATTGCAGCAGCATGTGGATCGCCGTGCCGCGCCGCAGCGCGAAGGCCGGTGCGCCGGTGCCGGGTTGCAAAACCGGGGACGACAGGTCGAGCGGCGGCTCCTCGTCCGCCTCGATCAAGGCCGAAGCGCCTGATGGGGCCAAGGGGCGCGGCAAACCCGGCTCTGCTTTCATAGGCTGGCGATAATCATGGGGAAGCGGTGGCAGAGACGTCGCCCCGGCCTGATCCTCCTCATTGATTTCGATAAAACTGCGCGGCGTCTTGCGATAGCGCCTCGCAGCCACGCCCGTGACCGGATGAACAAAGGTTTCGGACTTGGCTGCCAGCGCATCCTCAACCAGCCGATGCCAGGTTTCGCCGCTTTCGCGCGTGCCGCGATAACCGCAAATGATGAGCCGGTCTTCCGCGCGCGTCATGCCGACATAAAGAAGACGGCGATATTCCTCCTCGGCGCGGTTTTTAAGCTTTTCGATTTCCGCTGCCGTGAAGCCCGTCTGGCAGGAACTGTTCGGCTGCCACAAAAAGCCCTTCACCGGCGGGCCATCCCCCTGAAAATCATAAGGGATAAGCTTGGGCGCACGGCTTCCCGTCCACACCGCGCTGCCGGGGTCCACGAGGAAGACAACCGCACCTTCCAGCCCCTTTGCGGCATGCACGGTCATGATGCGCACCTCGTCACGGCCCTGGTCAAGCTCGCGCTTGATCTCCGGCGCGGCCGCTTCCAGCGTTTCGAGAAAGGCCTGCAAACCCGGAAGTCCAGCGCGCTCGGCGGAAAGCGCATAATTCTGGAATTCGTCGATGATATCGCCCGCCTCCGGCCCCAATCGCGCCAGAAGCTTGCGCCTTGCACCATCGGCACTGAGAACACGCGCATAGAATTCAAACACCGGCATGGTGTCGGCCATGTTGCGCCAACGGCTCAGCAGCTTGTGAATCTGCGCCAGCTCCGCATCATGGCGCGAAGCGCGGTAGAGATATTCAAAAAGCGTGTCCCCTGCCCCGCGCGGATATGCCAGCGTGAAAAGCCGGTCATCGTCCCAGCCGAAAAGCGGGCTTTTCAGAAGCGCCGCCAGCGACAGATCGTCGGACGGTTGCAGGACGAAACGCCCCAGCGCCATCAGGTCCTGAATAGCGATATGGCTCGTGAGTTGCAGACGGTCGGCGCCGGCAACCGGAACCGACAGGTTTTTCAGCGCGCGCGACAAGGCAGGCATGAACTGGTCACGCTTTCGCACCAGCACCATGATGTCGCGCGGCGCGATCTTCCGGTTCTGGCCGGGGATCGGCTCCCCGCGATCCAGCCAGTAGCGGATCGTTGCCGCAATCTGTTCGGCAAGCCTTACCGCTGGCGCGGCCAGTTGATCGACCGGTACACGCCAATCGTCCGGCTCTTCTACCATTTCCGGCGTCAGCATGTCCCAGATTTCGATTTCGCCCGGTTCTTTATCCCGGATAGCGGAGTGGACTGTCGCACCGGAAAGCCCCCTGTTAGCTTCCGGCCGCGCAAAAACCTCATCCACCGCCTGCAAGACATCAGGCGTCGAACGGAAAGAGAAATTGAGGCTCACGCGCTCGAATTTCAGCTCCGCATTGCTGGCCTGAATGCTGATGGCCCGGCCCTGCTCGGCAAAATCGTCTGGCACGGCCCCCTGGAAGGAATAGATCGACTGCTTTTCATCACCCACAGCAAAAAGCGTGCGCTGGACGTTGCGCTGGCCAAGGCCGGAGAAAAATTCCTCCGACAACATGCGGATGACCTGCCACTGATCGGGGCTCGTATCCTGCGCTTCATCGACCAAAATATGATCGATGCCGCGGTCGAGCTTATATTGCACCCACTGGCCTGCCCCATTGCGCGCAAGCAGCGCCACGGTGCGGGTAATCAGGTCTTCAAAGTCCAGAAGGCCGCGCCGGCGCTTCAGGTCGTGATAGCGTTGCAGAAGATTGTCGATCAACGTGAGCGCCGCCAGATTGAGCCGGACAAGGCGCAATTCCTTCAGGCGGTCCAGCCCCATTTCAACCCGCGCCGCAGCCGTGTCGAATTCCTCCTCGAATTCAGGCAGAAGCTTTTTCACGGCTGCCGAACAGACATAGGAGCCTGATTTCGGCTCGCCCGTGCTCTTGAGGAAAGCGGCGCGCAGCACCGCAATCTTGTCGGGAAGGCCGCTCGCCTTCTCCAGCCGTTTCAATTGCAGCGCGAAATCCTGCGCGCGTGAAGCCCCTTTCGGGATCGATAGGATGAGATCGAGCGCATCGTCGGAAAATTCCGGTACCGGCCAGAGATCGGCCAGAAGATCGTCTTCGCGCGCATCGGGCTCAAACCCGAAAGCGCGATGCAGAGCCTCCACACGGTGTGTGCCGACGCCCAGTTCAGCCAGATAAAGCTGCAAGCCGTTACGGCGGCCCACCGCCTCGTCCAGAAGCGATTGCAGCCCCGTTTCGCCCGCCGCCTGCAACACATCGGCAAAGGCTGCCGCAAGTGCGGGATCACCACCGCCATAAGCGGTTTCAAGCAGGGTGCGCCGCGCCTCGCCCACCAGCGCCGCCTGCATGAGATCGTCCATCATCTCAAAATGACCGGCGATATTTGCTTCCAGCGGAAACTGGTGCAGGATGGCTTCGCAAAAGGCATGGATGGTCTGGATTTTCATCCCGCCCGGCGTTTTCAGCGCGCGCGCAAAGAGACGGCGTGCACTGGCCACGCGCGCCGCGCCGGGGCGGCGGCGCTCAAGTTTTTCAAGCCGCTCGGCCAAGGCCTCATCGGGCAGGACCGCCCATTCGGAAAGCCGCATGAAAACGCGGTTCTGCATCACCGCTGCCGCCGCCTTGGTATAGGTCAGGCAGAGGATTTTCGACGGATCCGTGCCTTCCAGAAGCAGGCGGATGACGCGCTCGGTCAGAACATGGGTCTTGCCGGAACCGGCATTGGCCGAGACCCAGACGGAGGCCGACGGGTCGGCCGCGCGCGCCTGCGCATCGATGGTTTCCGGCGGGATGAAAGGTTTCTTCTTCATTCGCCGCCCTCCCCGCCGCTATCGCCGCCAGCAGACCATTCCAGCACGCGGGCCAGATGGTCGTAATCGCCGGTAAGGTCGGTTTCACGGAATGGAAGCGCCCGCGAAAGATAGCCCTTCTCCGGTTTTTGATATTCGGCCAGCAATTGCGCCAGCCGCTGCCATGCCTCTTCACCCAGCGCCGGAGCCGTCTTTTCCGATGGGGGCCTGCTGATCTTGAGGATCGATTCCGGCTTCACCTCACCGGCTGCCTTGAGGCGCACATAAGTGAGATCGCAAGCGCGCACCGGCCCGACATCCAGAAATGCGCCGCGCGCCAGAAGGGCTGCCTCCAGCGCAAGCTGCGGTGAGAGAAGCACATGCGCCTGCTTGGGCGAGGGCGTGGAGCCGGTCTTGTAATCGATGATTTCCGCCGTACCATCGCGCATCAGGTCGATGCGGTCGGCACGGCCGGAAAGTGTAATGCCGAGATTTTCCACTTCGCGCTTCTGCGAGGCGATTTCGGCAAATCTTTCCTGCACTTTATACGCCCGCTCGCGCTCCCATTGCAGAAATTGCGGAATGAGCGCGGTAAAGCGCGGCCACCAGACCGCTTCAATTTCCAGCGGCAGATCCATATCCGCAAAAAGAATGCGGCCAAGCTCCATGAGTTTTTCGGCGGCATCGGGGGCAAGCGGATCGATTGCCGCTTGCGTGAAATGCCCCAGAATGTCGTGAAACAACGTGCCGCGTTCGGCTGCCGCCGGATCGCGGATCAGGGGTTCCAGCGGGCGCAGCTTCAGAATCTTCTTCGCAAAGATCGCATAGGGGTCGCGGCGCAGGGTTTCGATTTCCGTCACCGAAAAATGTTTCGGACGCGCGGCGACAGGCGGCGCAGGCTCCGGCTTCCTGACGAAAGGCACATCCTCCGCCCGGTCGATCTCGCGCGACCAATGGATGAAGCGCGTGCCGCGCCCGCGCATTTCATTGGTGACATCTGCGCCCAGCACGGTTTCAAGCCGCTGCAGCCAGCGCGAAGGCACCGTCGGCGCATTGTCCGAGCGTTGCGAACGCGTCAGCACCACATGGTCCATGCCGAGCGCCATCTGGAAATCATGCGCGGCAAGGCCGGTGCGCCGCTCTGGCGGATCGAGCGCGATCATTGCCTTCATCGGCCGCGACATGAACGGGTCATTGCGGGTCTTGGTGGGCCAGCTTCCCTCGTTCAAGCCGCCGATCACGATGGCATCCACCGTTTGCAGGCGCGCTTCCAGTGCACCCCATATGAAAAGGCGCGGATGGCCGCCCGGATGCGGTTTCACGGTTTCGCCCGCCATGAGCGCATCAAGTATGGCGGGCCATTCCATCGCCTCGAAATCAAGCTCCGCCTCACTGGAGATGAGGCCGCGCAGGAAGGAGGCAAGCTTTTCACCGCGCTCGCCCGAATAAAAGGCGGCGACGCTGCCCGTCTCGTCACGCGCCATGTTTTCCAGCGCCTCAACCGTGGCGCGGGCAATCTCGCCAATATCGGTTCGCCGGTTGGCTGTCACAAAGGGAGCAAGCGGTTCAACCGCCGCCGACAGGCTCTCACACAGACCGCGCGCCGCCTCGATCATATCCTGCGTCACGGTTGTGTGCCAGGCGGGCTGCCAGGGCTGGTCTGCGCTTTCTTTCAGCCGCCGCTCGAAGAAGGCAGGCAGGTCGAGAATGCCAGCCCGGCCCGTACCGCCCCGGAAAGCCACGAGTTCCAGCGTTTCGCCCGCAAGCCGCCTGTCGATGCGCGCGCCTCCCAGCCGCAGCAGCGGATGTTTGACAAGCGCCAACAAAGCCACCGGATCGCCGGGATTGAACACGGTTTCGACCAAAAGCCGCAAAAGCGTGGCCGTTTCCACATCGCGCAGATGCCGCCCGCCGGAATCATCCGCATCGATGCCGAAACGCGCAAGCTCTCCCACGACACGGCGCGCCAGATTGCGGTCTGCCGTAACCAGCGCCGCCGTCTTTCGCTCATCGGCCAGCGCATCACGCAAGGCCAGCGCCACCGCAAGCGCCTCTTCACGCTCGTTGGAAGCCTCGACAAGATCGATCCTTGCCGCAGCCTCACGCAAGGCTGATGGCTGCATGTCGGGATCACGATTGAGGAGGCCCCATGCATCCGTGGTTTCTGCCGGGCGCAGCGCCTCGCTTACGATGCGCTCGCGCAGCCGTTTGGCGCGCGGCATGTCTTCCAGCACGTCCACATCCTGACGCAGCGCGCCTATGGCTTGCAGAAGCTTGTGAAGCCCATATTGCGGATGGCCGAAAATGGAAGGATTGTCCCCTGCTTCGCCGAGCAGTTTCCACGCCGCCTCGTCGAGATCGCGGTCGAGGCCAGGCAGCACCACCGCGCCTTGCGGCAGGCTGGCAATGGTCGATATCAATTCAGCCGTTGCCGGAATGGAGCCGGTCGAACCGGCAGCAATCACGGGCCCGGCTGGCGGATGGTCGCGCAGGCGCTTCACTTCACTGCGGATCAGGTCGTTGCGATGGGCAGCCGGGTTGGACAGCCTGCGTTCAGCCAGAATATCCGGCCAGAGCCGCGTGACGATATCAAGAAAGCCGAGTGTCACCCGCCACCAGTCGGCAAGATCATCGGGCGCAATGCTGGTAAGCTTGCTCCATTTCGCACCGTCGGTTTCCACCTGATTCATCAGTGCTGCCAGATCGCGCGCGAGCCAGATGGCATCCGCGGTCGTGGCCGGAACCGAGACATCATCCACGCCGAAAAGCGCACGTACATGCGACGGAAGCGATTCCCGCCAGGGACGGATCAGCCGTGCCAGCAACAGGAGCCGTTCGGCAGTGCCAATCGGCGGATTGAGATCAAAAACGCCCGCCGCACCGGCGTTGAAGAAAGCTGCATCCTCGTCCACATCGCCAAGCGGGCTGATACGGGGCAGGATGGCGCTTTTGACCGGATTGAGATCGACAAGAATGGTGCGCAGCGCACGCGCGGCGCGGCGCGTCGGCACATAGATCGTCGCGCTTGCCAGCGCCAGCGGATCAGACGGATGGCCGGGAAAACCTTCGATCAGCCGCCCCTCAATAAGGGCCTTTGCGAAAGCGGGCAGGAAGGGCTGGCCGGGAGGAATGGAAAACAGGCGCTGTTTTCCATCTCCGGGCCGCGATGCGCACATGCTGCTTGCCTCCCTCATGCAAATGCGGACAACACGGCCTCTGCCTTGCCGATGGCTTCCGGTGTTCCCACCGTCAGCCAGTGCCCGGTCATGGGCATCCCATAAAGACGGCCTGCGGCGATTGCCTGATCGAAATGGCAATTGAGCGAAGCAATGCCGGGTGTCGCATCGGCAAAGATGCGCGGGTGAATGATACCGGCACCCGCATAGATCACCGGTTCGCCCGGGACATCGCGTGCACGGCGCAGGCGGCCTTCGGCATCGGCAACAAAATCACCCTTGCCTTCATAGCCCGTTTCCTGATCGAGCCGTGCCGTCATCAACAGGATGTCCATGCGGGCATCATCCCATGTTTCGGCAAGCCTGACGAGATTGGGTTCGGCCTCATCCCCGACCCAGAACGTATCCGCATTCAAGATGAAGAAGGGCTCTCCAACCAGATCCGGCAGTACCTTGACGATACCGCCCGCCGAATCGAGAAGAAGGCCGCGTTCGTCGGAAATGATAATCTGCGGACGGTTGCGGGTCGCAAGATGGTGCTCAAGCTGGTCGGCTAAATAATGCACATTGACGATTGCACGGGCCACCCCTGCCCGCTCTACCGCATCGAGGCACCAGTCGATCAGCGGCTTGCCCGCGACGTTCACCAGCGGCTTCGGCATGGTTTCGGTGATGGGACGCATACGCTTGCCAAGACCGGCGGCAAGAACCATTGCGGTTTCAGGCATTTTCATTGTGCACCGTCCCTTCCTGCATCAATCCGAGTGCCTTGAACCATGCCGCGACGGGGGCCATGACCGGATGTTTGAGAACACGCCCCAGATAATCATGGATACGCGGCAGATGTTGCAGATAAGCGGGCTTGCCGTCGCGCTCATCAAGCCGCACAAAAAGGCCGAGCAGCTTGGCATTGCGCTGCGCGCCCATGGCGGCATAGGCTTTGCGGAAAGCCGCTTCGTCAAAGGAATGGCCAAGCAAGCGGCGCTCATCGCAATAGGCGGCGACGATTGCCTGTTCCAGTTCCGGCGAAACGGTCACGCGCGCATCAAGCGCCAGCGAGGCCACATCATAGGCCGCCGGGCCGATCATCGCGTCCTGAAAATCAATGATGCCAATCTTGTCCTTGCCTTGTGCGCCGGCTAACCAGAACAGGTTCGGCGAATGGTAATCGCGCAGAAGCAGGCTCTTTTCGCTATCCGCAATATCGGCAATCACCTTATCCCACGCGGCTTCAAAAGCCTCCCGTTCGGCATCGTTCAGCGGACGCCCCATCATGCGCGGCGCATACCATTGCCCGACAAGGCTGACCTCGATCATCATCGCATCGCGATCAAACGGTGCAATAACATGATCGGGATAGAATGCGACCGGCGCATGGTCGGGCCAGCGCACACCATGCAGGTGCGCAAGAAAACGGCCCGCAGCTTCATAACGCTCAGGGATCGGCTCGCCGGAAGCCGCTCGCACGCCTTCCGTCCCGAGATTTTCGAGAATGAGAAAACCGGCATCGAGATCGCTGCCACGCATTTGCGGCACACGAAAACCCTGCCCTGCCAGAAGCCCGTCAATAGCGGCGAAGGCCAGGATATTTTCTGCCAGATGGGCAATCTGCCGATAGGACTTGCCGTCGCGAAGCGGCGGATCATAAGGCATTTGCGGGGCATTCATGAGAATTTCCTCACCATGCCGGCTGTGGATCGTCTCATATTTACGCGGCGAGGCGTCACCTTGCAGATAGCGGCGCCGAGCCTCCACGCGCCCATTTTTTTCCAGAAAGGCGCGGATCGCCAGCGAACGCTCCAGCCGCTCCATGGCCGGTTGCTGGCCGGTGATAAGAATGTGCCGCCCTGCCCCTTCATGCGACAGCATGACGGCAAAGGTCGCCTGTGGCAAAAACCCTTCGCCCTGTTCCGGCCACTCGGCCAGAGCCACGCCCTCATCCAGAAATTCCACCAGCCCCAGTTCGTCCAGTTCTTCCGGCGTGGAAAGCCGGTAAAGATCGGCATGGGCGACGGGAAGGCGCAACGCCTCATAGCTTTGGACGAGCGTGAATGTGGGGCTTGGCACATCAAGCCCGGCATCGTCGGCAATCGTACGGATGATCGCACGGGCGAGCGAGGATTTGCCGGCACCCAGATCGCCGGAAAGGGTTATGAAATCTCCCTTTTGCAATGCAAGGGCGAAATCCTCGCCAAAGCGCAGCGTGGCGGCTTCGTCGGGAAGAAAGGCTTCGAGAATCTTGATCGGGGCGTTCATAGCCACCGTTTACCCTATTCGGCGGCAGCGCGGAAGCTGCGCGCTTCGGATGGAAAGCGGCAAATGACGGTCGTGCCCCTCTCCTCGCCGGTGTCGATCTCGACCCGGCCGCCATGAAGTTCCACGAAGCTTTTCACGATCGCAAGGCCAAGGCCCGCGCCGCGCCTGCGCCCGCCATTCGGATAGGACTGGAAACGCTTGAAAACCGTGTCCAGCACTTCGCTCGGCATGCCGTGGCCGTCATCATGGACCGCAAAGACGACATCCGCCCCGTCACGCGCCACCTGAAGCACGATGTTGGAGCCTTCCGGCGCATAGTTGACGGCATTGGACAGGAGGTTGAACAGCACCTGCCGCACGCGGTTGGCATCGGCCTTGAACACGTCCACATCGTCGGCAATATCGACATCAAGGCCGATATTATGGTCGCGCAGGCGCTCGCTCACGCGCGAGGCCGCGGCTGAAATCGCTTCGACCACCGATACGTCGCCAATCTCCAGCTCCATGATGCCCGCATCGACGGTCGCAAGGTCGAGAATATCATTGACGATGGTGAGAAGCACGGACGACGAGGTGCTGATATGGTCGAGATATTCAAGCTGGCGCTCGTTGAGCGAGCCGAAGGCCGGTGTCTGCAAAAGCTCGGTGAAGCCGATGATATTGGTCAGCGGCGAGCGAAGCTCGTAGGAGACGTGCTGGACAAAATCGTTCTTGATCTGGTCGGCAAGCTCCAGCGCCTCGTTCTTTTCCTTCAGCGCCCGCTCGACGCGCACCGTATCGGTAACGTCGATGAAGGTGAGCATGGTCTGCCCCTTGGGCAGTGGCACCACGGCAAAGGAAAGGATCGCGCCGTCGCTCAGTTCCACCTGCCCCATGCGACCATCGCGCTGATCGAGGAAGCCGGTTACGGTGGACACGAAATCTTCCCAAAGGCCATCGCCGCCGCGCTGGTTGCAAAGCTTTGCAATGATCGAAATATGCGTACCTTCGCGAACCATTTCAGAGGGCAGCGACCAAAGTGCTGCGAAAGATGGATTGGACAGGCGCAGCCGCCCGTCGGATCCAAAGACGGCCACGGCTTCGGCCAGATGGTCGAGCGTTTCGCCCTGCACCTTGATGAGCGTATTGTAGCGGCCCTCAAGCTCGAATTTTTCCGTCATGTTCTCGAAGAACCAGGTCACGCCGCCTTGCGGGTGCGGATTTGCCACCACGCGCATGGTGCGCGTATCGGGCAGATGCCACATATGTTCTTCCGGCTCGACCGCGCGATAGGCGGAGAGAAGCGAATCCTTCCATTTGCGCCATTCGGGCTGTTCGGGAAGCTTTCCTTCCGCGCGCAGACGGTCGAAAATAAGCGTGTTGCTCGGCCGCGTTTCCAGCCACGCCACATCCAGACCCCAGAGCTTCACAAAGGCCTGATTGAAGAATTGCAGCTTCATCTCCGGGTCGAAGATCGCCACCGCGGTCGAAAGCTGGTCCAGGGTTTCGGCATGGCTTTTGAGTGTGCGGCTCAGTTCGTCGCGCACGGCCTGCACTTCGGTCAGATCGAAGCCAAGGCCGACGGAACCCGATTCCGCGCTCACATCGATCACGTCGAAAACGCGTCGGTCGCCATGCACCACCGCCGTCAGTTGTTCCTGCACAACAGGCTCGGCAAAACGGTCGCGCTCCAGGCGCTGGCGTGCCTGCGCGCCGAAAAGCTCGCGCCCTTCACTGATAACCTGGCTCGCATTGGCCATATCGACCGCCTGTGCATAGGCCAGATTGACCCATTCGATGCGCCCATTGCCGTCGCGCAGCCAAGCCGGCTGTTCGATGCGGTCCAGAAGGCGGCGCATCAGCTCTATTCTGTCGGCAAGCTCACGGTTCTGCGCTTCAAGGCTTGCACGTTCGGCCTGCACGCCTTGCAGGCTCTGGAAACAGGCAACCGCAAAGCCGCCGGACGTGCGGCCATGGACATCGAGCAGCGAGCCATTGACCGTTTCGACCGTGAGATCAAAGGCGCGCGCCTGCTCGCGCAAGGTGGAAATGGCGCGTTCCAGCGCCGTCACCGATTGCGGACGCAGCCAGCGCCCGAAGGCGAGAAAAGCCGGCCGATCCTGCGGCGCGCCGCAGGCATCCGGCAATTGCCCCACCACATCGGCGCGCACATTATGGCCGTCCCAGACCACAATGCGCTGGTCCTTCATGTTGAGGAGCGCCTCGTTGCGCTGCGCAATGAGATTAAGATCTGCAAATTTGGAACGCAGCTCATTGTTTTCATTGGCGATCTTGGAACGGTCGCGGATCAGCCAGCCCGCCGAGAGCAGGGCCGCGCCCATGGCGCCCAGAAAAATGGAAAACTGGATGACCTCGAAAGCGCCGACACTGCCACCGAACGGCATGGAAATGCGTGCGCCGTCCATACCTTGTGCAAAGGCAGGAGAAGCAGCAAAGAGAGCGGAAACCGAGACCGAGGCTTTCAATGCGGTTTGCCACAAGGACTTTGCGGCAAGGGTGAAAGCAGCGAGCCTATGCTTGCCTTTCATGGCGGGCCTGCCTTTCACGGTAGCGGAAGTTTTCCGCACGCTGCCCAGTAAGCCTAGCTCTGGCATGTTTCCCTTTTCTCCGCCACCCGGCCGCGCCATCCGCTGAACGGACGCACACCCGTATTTTCAAAATACTTCAAACAGTTACCGGCCCCGCTATCGAGCGCCGCCACAGTACACGATAGCCAGACCCCGTTTCGGGAATGAATCCGCCAGCCGTTTTCCGCCGGAGCCGGCAAAAAAACGCACAACGCAGACACCACCGAAACGCATTGTTTATCCGCATTCCCGAATACAAAACCGCTTCGCTCGTTTGCCGGAAATGCTCTTGATTCGCCTTAACAATACCCTTCCGGCGAATCCGCGTGAAGCATCTCGCGCGCAAAAAGAAAGACCGGATGGCTTGTCAACCATCCAGCCTCAAGATGTAGTGGAATGCTTAACCTATGGTTAATACCTGTAGTGTTCCGACTTGAACGGACCCTGTGGAGTGACGCCGATATAGGCAGCCTGTTCCTCGGAAAGTACCGTCAGCTTTGCGCCAAGCTTGTCGAGATGAAGACGAGCGACCTTTTCATCAAGGTGCTTCGGCAGCACATAGACTTCGTTCTTATAGGCATCGGTGCGGGTGAAAAGTTCGATCTGGCCCAACACCTGATTGGTGAAGGAAGCCGACATGACAAAGCTTGGATGGCCCGTCGCATTGCCCAGATTGAGCAGGCGGCCTTCCGAAAGAAGGATGAGGCGCTTGCCGTCGGGGAACTCGATCAGATCGACCTGCGGCTTCACATTGGTCCATTTCAGGTTGCGCAGGGCTGCGACCTGAATTTCATTGTCGAAGTGGCCGATATTGCCGACGATGCACATGTCTTTCATCTTGCGCATATGGTCGATCGTGATGACGTCCTTGTTGCCGGTGGTCGTCACGACGATATCGGCGGTGGAGGCGGCATCATCAAGGGTCACGACCTCGAAGCCGTCCATCGCGGCCTGAAGCGCGCAGATCGGATCGACTTCCGTGACCTTGACGCGAGCGCCGGCACCGGCGAGCGACTGGGCAGAGCCTTTGCCGACATCACCATAGCCGCAGACGACGGCAACCTTGCCGGCCATCATGACGTCGGTGCCGCGACGAATGCCATCCACCAGCGATTCCTTGCAGCCATACTTGTTGTCGAACTTCGACTTGGTCACACTGTCATTGACGTTGATGGCGGGGAAGGGCAGGAGACCCTTCTTCTGCAACTGATAGAGGCGGTTGACGCCGGTGGTCGTTTCTTCCGTCACGCCCTTGATTGCGGCGCGCTGCTTCGTGAAGAAGCCCGGCGTTGCGGCCATGCGCTTCTTGATCTGCGCGAAAAGAACTTCTTCTTCCTCGCTCTGCGGATTGGACAGGACGTCCTCGCCAGCCTCGGCGCGCGCGCCGATGAGAATATACATGGTGGCGTCGCCGCCATCATCGAGGATCATGTTGGACGGCTCGCCATCCGGCCACTGGAAGATCTGGTCGGTATAGGTCCAGTATTCTTCAAGCGTCTCGCCCTTGACGGCGAAAACCGGGGTGCCGGTTGCCGCAATCGCCGCCGCCGCGTGATCCTGCGTGGAGAAAATGTTGCAGGAAGCCCAGCGCACTTCGGCACCCAGAACCTTCAGCGTCTCAATGAGAACGGCAGTTTGAATGGTCATGTGCAGCGAGCCGGAAATGCGCGCGCCCTTCAGCGGCTGCGACTTGCCGAATTCCTCGCGGGCAGCCATCAGGCCCGGCATTTCGGTTTCTGCGATGTCGAGTTCCCTGCGGCCCCAATCGGCCAGGCTAATATCCTTGACAACAAAATCTTGGCTTGCGGTCATCGCGTGCTCCAATCCAGGGCAATTCGCCTGAAGGCAAAATTGCATGAAAAAATTGGTTCTGGAGCGGATTTTCTAAAACGGTCAAACCACTCCGGCTGGCGTTTTGAGTAGCAGATCAGTGCACCCAACACAACGCAATATAAACAAATCTTTATACGTGCATATTGCCCGGCTGCCCGATTGCAGTTTCCGCCAGGGCCAGGAGAAAGATCCACACCGGAGTTTTCCAGCAAAAATGCGACACGCCTGCGTGAGGGAAACAGTCCGGCGGACTGATTCCCGATCCCGCTTCGATGTATCGGAAAATGCGACAAAACAGATAGTTAGATGGGGCCGACGATTCTGTTAAAACAGCAACCGCTCTATACTTCAGCCGTTCAGGCTTCCTCGCCGAACCTGTCGGCGATAAGCGTCTGGAGCGCGTCGAGAACTGCATCGGCCTGTTCGCCGGAGGCACTCACCTCAATGCAGCAGCCGGGCGAAGCGGCAAGCATCATCAAGCCCATGATGGACGTGCCGCCCACCGTCATGCCATCCTTGCTGACGCGGACATGGGCGTTATAATTATCCACAAGCTGCACGAATTTAGCCGAAGCGCGAGCGTGAAGCCCCCGCTTGTTGACGATCTCGAAGGAGCGCGAAACGGCATTGTCGGGATCATATTCGCCGGTGACGGTCACACTCGCATGCATATACTATTTTCCTGTCAGGACCTGGCTTGCAACATTGATATATTTGCGCCCCGCATCCTGCGCTTCACGCAGAGCCGTCTTGATATCACCGCTGATACGAACGCTCGACAGCTTGATGAGCATAGGCAGGTTGACACCTGCAATGACCTCGATCCTGCCCGCCTCCATCACGGAAATGGCCAGATTGGACGGCGTTCCTCCGAACATGTCGGTCAGAATGATCACGCCCCTGCCGCTATCGGCACGCTCAACCGCGTCGACGATGTCGCGCCGACGCTGTTCCATATCGTCTTCAGCGCCGATACAAACAGTCTCGAAATTCTCCTGCGGGCCGACAACATGCTCTACAGCATATAAAAACTCTTCGGCCAGCCTTCCGTGCGTAACAAGCACGAGTCCGATCATACTATAAAAGCTCCCGTCGCGTGCCCACCGCATCACCCGCCAGAGTAGCAGATGGCACTGAAATACCGCCATTAAAGCGGCGGCGAGTTGTGCATCTTGGCAGGGCAAATCTTGATAGCAAGTGAAAAATCAGCACATCGCCTTGAAAAAAGCAAAATGCCGCAGCGTTGTGAACGGTTAGACAATTTCCAACCGCACTGTGCACCCTTGTCCGAAACCGTTCAACACCTTTCAGGATGCAGATGTGACAATCACTCTGCGGAGGGCCAGCGTTCAAAGAACAAAAAAGCTTCTATGGCGCGCGAAAGCGCATTGGAATCACCATTTGCCGACAATGCCGGCAGGAGAAGCCGCGGAAGGCTGACCTCTTCAAATATCCAGCGCTCTTTTCCCGGATATCGCTCAGCCTCGTCGCCATTCACCAGCAATACGACCAGATCCAGCGGCGTGGCAACGCGATAGGGAATGCGGAACAGGCCCGCACCGCGAATCTCCACACCGCCTGCGAGTGCTGTCGGAACGCTTGCAATCAACCTGTCGCCCTCGCGATGCAGGAGTGTGCGATCATCGGCAACCAGAAAGGCTTCCTCCCGACGCGACGCGGCCCGCTCGATAAGGGTCAGCGCAAGTTCCGTCTTGCCTGCGCCCGAGCGGCCCATAATCATCACACCCCGGCCCAGCAATTGCAGGGTGGTGGCGTGAAGACCGCTTCTTTCCTCCTCGGGCGTCACAGGTTCAGATATCCACTTTTCACGGTCATGCGCTGGCCGGAAGATCAACGATAAAGCGGGCACCCTTGAAAATATCCGGCTTATCCGGATCGGTAATATTTTCCGCCGTCAGCGTGCCGCCATGCGCCTCGATGATCTGCCGGCTGATCGACAGGCCGAGGCCGGAATTCTGCCCGAATGCTTCCGATGCCGGGCGATCCGTGTAGAAACGCTCGAAGATGCGCTCGATATTCTCGATAGGAATGCCGGGGCCGTTATCCTCGACCAGAATGCGCAGCCGGTTGCCTTCGCCGGCCAGCGTAACGACGATACGGCCCGTATCGTCAGGCACGAAGGAGCGCGCATTCTCGATAAGGTTGCTTACCACCTGCCCAAGACGCAGATCGTGGCCGGCGACATAGAAGCCTTTCTTGCCGGTGGGCAGCTTGCCCGTGTTGAACACGATTTCGGTGCCGACCTTGTTGCGCCGCACTTCGCGGGCGGCAGTCACAAGGCTGGTGAGAAGCTTTTTCATATCCACGCGGTCGATATGTTCGCGCGCAAGCTCGGCATCGAGGCGCGAAGCGTCGGAAATATCCGTGATAAGGCGGTCCAGCCGCCGCACGTCGTGCTGGATGACATCGAGCAGGCGCTTGCGTGATTCGTCGGTCTTGGCGAGCGGCAGGGTTTCGACTGCGCTGCGAAGCGAGGTGAGGGGGTTCTTCAGCTCATGGCTGACATCGGCTGCGAAGCTTTCAATGGCTTCGATGCGCGTATAAAGCGCGTCCGTCATGTCGCGGATGGAGGTGGAAAGGTGGCCCACCTCGTCCTGACGCTCGGAAAAATCGGGAATTTCCACGCGGTTTTTCACGCCATGGCGCACCCGGTCCGCCGCAGCCGAAAGCTTGCGCAAGGGGTTGGCAATTGTTGAGGCGAGGAAAAGCGACAGGATGACCATGACCGCCGACACAACGCCGAACACGCGGAAAACCGCCATACGCTCGGCCTGAACGATCTTGTCGATATCATCGCCTTCGGTAGAAAGAAGCAGAACACCCAAAATGGCACGGGAGCGCTGGATAGGAACGGCCACGGAAACGATCAGCTCACCGCGCTGATTGCGGCGCTGTGCCATCTGCGGCGAGCCGCTCAGCGCCTTGACGATTTCCTGATAGGCAAGGCCGTTTCCGCCCGGCTGCTCCTGGTAGAGCGGCAGGCCACCGCCATAGAAAAGGCGCGACAGCCAGCTGCCGATACGTTCCCAAAGGGCAGGCGTCTCATCCTCTATCGGCGGCAGGTCATAGCGCAGGACCGGCCCGCTGGACGGGAAGCTTGTCGAATAAAGCGCGCGCGAATCAAGCAGCTTATTCGCATAGCGGTCATAGATGCGCGCGCGCGTGCTGGTCGGAGAGATCAACTGGCGCAGCAGCGGCGAAACCTTTTCGGGATTGATCGGAAATTCCCAATTATCCGGCGAATCGGGGGAGGGGGTTATGCTCTGCCCGGCCTGAAGCTCCAGAAGCTTTTCAGGGTCGATCAGCAGCGAATTGGTATCGACCGTAACCGATGCAGAAATCGCAGCAGCGATGATCTTGCCCTGCGTCAGCAGGCTTTCGATCTTGGCGTCGATCAGCCCCTCGCGGAACTGGTTCATATAAAGAATGCCGGAAACCAGAACGGCCAGTGCTGCCAGGTTGAGAAACAGGATGCGGCGCGTCAGGCTTGAAAAGAGATATTGCCCAAGAAACTTGCGCAAGGGCGACAGAAAGCGGCGCAGAAACACCGAGCGTTGCCGCCGTGCTCTGCGCTCGCGCATCCCCGAAAGGCTATCTTTCTGGGTCTCTGCGACCATGCCGCTTCAATCTTACCCTTAACCGGCCCGCAAAAGGGCCGCATTGCTCAACGCGCCGTCACGCCATCCGTCCGGCCGGGGAGAAGCCCCGGCGCAGAAAGCGGCAGATCTTACGCTTCCCGGAAACGATAACCGACGCCGTAGAGCGTTTCGATCATCTCGAAGCTGTCGTCAACCGCCTTGAACTTCTTGCGCAGACGCTTGATGTGGCTGTCGATGGTGCGATCATCCACATAGACCTGTTCATCATAGGCCGCATCCATCAGGGCGTCACGGCTTTTGACCACGCCGGGGCGCTGGGCAAGTGAGTGAAGGATGAGAAATTCGGTAACAGTCAGCGTAACCGGCTCACCCTTCCAGGTGCAGGTATGGCGCTCCTGATCCATGACGAGCTGTCCGCGCTCAAGGGACTTGGCCTGCTGGCCGGCGGGCTTTGCCGTGCCGTCGCGCGCCGCCACGCGGCGCAGAACAGCCTTGACACGCTCGACCAGAAGACGCTGCGAAAAAGGCTTGGTGATGAAATCGTCCGCCCCCATCTTGAGGCCGAAGAGTTCATCGATCTCATCGTCCTTGGAAGTGAGGAAGATGACCGGCAGATCGGACTTCTGGCGCAGGCGGCGCAGAAGCTCCATACCGTCCATGCGCGGCATCTTGATATCGAAGATCGCAAGATTGGGCGGACGCGCCATCAACCCATCCAGCGCAGAAGCGCCGTCGGTATAGGTTTCGACGCGATAACCTTCCGACTCCAGCGCAATGGAAACGGAGGTCAGGATGTTGCGGTCATCATCAACCAGCGCAATCGTCTGCGTTGCCGAAGCTTCCTTCATGCGGACCTTCTCCTTTGTTGACCGCGCAACCTTTCACGATCGGCGGCTGAAATGTACCGGTTCAAATCTCCGGCAAAATAGCATCGATCACCCGTCGATGCCGATATTAATACAGTGATGCCGCTTTTGCAGTACAAATTAGGTACAAAATGTGGCAAGCGCACCGGAACGTTGAAATCGTCCTCAAGCGAATCAGTGTTTGGTAAATGTACGCCAGGGTTGTGTTTGCGGTTTTCCACACCCCAGAACGCTCGGGTTAAACGATTTAAAAAATTTCAAAAATTTTAAATCGATTAAATATTTGAATTTTCTCAATTAATCTGTTTCTGACTGCCATCCCCCATGAAAGCCAAACCAGGGGGACGCATTTTTTAGTTAGTCAAACAGACGGCGGAGACATCATGAAAGAGACCGGCATCCACAATAAGGCCGCTTCGATTTCCACTTCGGGACTGAAGGAACTCTCCGCAGTCTTCTACAATCTCGGGCCGGCACGGCTTTATGAAGAGACCATTCGCCGGGGCGAAGCGGAGCTTTCCGCGCAGGGCGCGCTCGTTGCCCGTACCGGCCAGCACACGGGCCGTTCGCCGAAAGACAAGTTCGTCGTGCGCGACGCCAATACCGAAGATCATGTGTGGTGGGACAACAACAAGCCCATGACGCCGGAAGCTTTTGAGCTTCTCTATGCCGATTTCATCGAACATGCGAAGGGCAGGGAGCTTTTCGTTCAGGATCTCATCGGCGGCGCGGATGCCGACAACAAGATCAACGCCCGCGTCATCACCGAATATGCTTGGCATTCGCTGTTCATCCGCAATCTGCTGATCCGTCCGTCGCAGGAAGCCCTTGCTTCCTACGTGCCGGAAATGACCATCATCGACCTGCCGTCCTTCAAGGCTGACCCGGAACGCTATGGCGTGCGCACCGAAACGGTGATCGCGGTCGATCTTACCCGCAAGATCGTGCTGATCGGCGGCACGTCCTATGCGGGCGAGATGAAGAAGTCCGTCTTCACCGCGCTCAACTATATCCTGCCTGCCAAGGGCGTTATGCCGATGCACTGCTCGGCCAATGAAGGCCCGAACGGCGACACGGCGGTTTTCTTCGGTCTTTCGGGCACCGGCAAGACCACGCTTTCCGCCGATCCGACGCGCACGCTGATCGGTGACGACGAACATGGCTGGGGCGAACATGGCGTCTTCAATTTTGAAGGCGGCTGCTATGCCAAGACCATCCGTCTTTCCGCCGAAGCAGAACCGGAAATCTATGCCACGACGCAACGTTTCGGCACGGTTCTGGAAAATGTCGTGCTGGACGAGAATCGCCAGCCGGATTTCGACGATGGTTCGCTGACGGAAAACACGCGCTGCGCCTATCCGCTGGATTTCATCCCCAACGCCTCGAAATCGGGCAAGGGCGGCCAGCCGAAGAATATCATCATGCTCACCGCCGATGCCTTCGGCGTGATGCCGCCCATCGCCAAGCTGACGCCGGCGCAGGCCATGTATCACTTCCTGTCCGGCTATACCGCCAAGGTGGCAGCCACGGAAAAGGGCGTGACGGAACCGGAGGCAACCTTCTCCACCTGCTTCGGTGCGCCTTTCATGCCGCGCCATCCTTCGGAATATGGCAACCTGTTGCGCAAGCTGATTGCCGAGCACAAGGTTGATTGCTGGCTGGTCAATACCGGCTGGACGGGCGGCGCTTACGGCGTTGGCAAGCGGATGCCGATCAAGGCAACCCGCGCGCTTCTGGCAGCGGCCCTCGACGGCTCGCTGAACAATGCTGAATTCCGCATCGATCCGAATTTCGGCTTCGCCGTCCCTGTCGAAGTGCCGGGTGTGGAAAGCTCCATTCTCGATCCGCGCTCGACCTGAGCCGACAAAGTTGCCTATGACGCCCAGGCCAAGAAGCTGGTCGACATGTTCGTTTCCAACTTCGAGAAGTTTGAAAGCCACGTCGACCACGAGGTCAAGGATGCCGCACCGGCGATCCGCATGGCTGCTGAATAGGTTTTAAGCATATTGAGGAGGGGGGAAGCCCGGCCATCGCGCCGGGCTTCTTTTTTTGGCTGTTATCGCAAGAATTTCGCAGGGCGCCAAATCAGTGTATAGGTTCTCTCATGCAAGAGGATCGCAACATCATCCGCATAACCAGGCGCCTGTCGATCCACGAGGACGATCTGGAGGAAGCGTTTATCCGCGCATCCGGCCCCGGCGGGCAGAATGTCAACAAGGTTTCGACCGCTGTGCAATTGCGCTTTCATGCCGCGCGATCCGGTCTGCCGGAAGATATTCTGTCACGGCTTTTCAAGCTGGCCGGACAGAAAGGCACAAAGGACGGCGATATCCTGATTGAAGCCAATCGCTTCCGCACGCAGGAGCGCAATCGCGAGGACGCCCGCGAACGCCTTCTTGCGCTGATCGCCAAGGCAGCCGAACCGCCGCCCCCGCCACGCAAGAAGACCAAACCATCCAGAGGTGCGGTCGAGCGCCGCCTGAAGGCAAAATCCGGCCGCTCCGAGATCAAAAAAGGACGCGGCAAGGTTTCTTTTGATTAGGCTGTAATGACCCGGAAGCGGGAACCGGTTTTGCATCCGGTCATGGGGAAAGAATGCTCGCGTCAGATTTTCCTGAGAGCCACTTCCTCAATCAGATGATCGCTGCCTTTTCGCAAGATGAGATCGGCGCGGGGGCGGGTGGGCAGAATATTCTCATTCAGGTTCTTCAGGTTGATATTCTGCCAGAGGCCCTCGGCGATGGAGCGGGCCGCCTCCTGCGAAAGCTGCGAATAGCGATGGAAGAAGGATTGCGGGTCGCGAAACGCCGTTTCACGCAGGCGCATGAAGCGGTCGATATACCATTTATGGATCAGGCGCGGATCGGCATCGATATAGATCGAGAAATCGAAGAAATCCGATACGAAAGGCACCATCTTGCCGTCTTCCGGCAGATCGCGCACCTGCAACACGTTAATGCCTTCAAAAATCAGAATATCGGGCTTGTCGACGATCTGGTACTCGCCGGGGAGCACATCATAGCTCAAATGCGAATAGAGCGGCGCGCGCACACGGCTCATGCCCGCCTTGATCGCCGACAGGAAGCGCAGGACCGCGCCAATATCGTAGCTTTCGGGAAAGCCCTTTCGCTCCATCATGTTCTGCTCGCGCAGGACCGCGTTGGGATAGAGAAAACCGTCGGTCGTCACGAGGTCGACCTTGGGGCTTGACGGCCAGCGGGCCAGAAGCTCCTTGAGGATACGTGCCATGGTGGACTTGCCCACCGCCACGGACCCGGCCACACCGATGATGAAGGGGGTCTTGTAGGATTCCTCCATGTTGAGGAATTGCTGGCGCTGGCGAAACAGAAGCTGGCTTGCCTCCACATGCGCATAAAGAAGCCGCGAGAGCGACAGATAGATGCGCCGCACTTCATCCAGATCAATCGGGTCGCCCAGCGAGCGCAGCCGCTTGACCTCTTCATAGGTGAGGGTGAGCGGTGTATCGGCCCGGAAGGCTGCCCATTCCTGCGCCGAAAAGAAGCGGTAGGGCGAATACCGGGACGGGGTGAGCTGATCGACTTTTTCCCACATGGACGATTTGCCTTTCAGCCCTTCGGGCGGCTGGCCTTTTCCGCAAGGCCGGTCTGGGCGGTGCGGCGCTGAAGTTCCTGAAGCACATCCTCCAGCGCCACGCCTGCAATATTCCAGACCACCGCCAGATGATAGAGCAGATCGGCACTTTCCGAGACGACGCCGGCACGGTCGCCGGAAACGGCTGCTATCACCGTTTCCACCGCTTCCTCGCCCAG
Source organism: Brucella melitensis bv. 1 str. 16M (assembly GCF_000007125.1). Classification (NCBI taxonomy): domain Bacteria; kingdom Pseudomonadati; phylum Pseudomonadota; class Alphaproteobacteria; order Hyphomicrobiales; family Brucellaceae; genus Brucella; species Brucella melitensis. Next base: position 2,101,944 of record NC_003317.1, read on the forward strand.
TTTCTGCGCAGCCTTCGGCTGCCCTTTCGCCACAAGGCTTGCCGTATAGGATGTACCATCCGTCACGCTGGCGCGCTCGGCCACGATCCGTTCAAGGTCTGCAAGCGTAAACTGGCTCATCGGGGTTTCCCTCATGGTATCTTTTTAGAGCATTTCCAGCACAAGTGTGAAACGGTTTTGCGTTGGAAAATGCGACAAAACAAATAGTTAGAGCGATTTCCTTTTAACCGGAACCGCTCTGATGCACCCTTGCTATCAACGGACCGGATCGAGCCGCATCGGAATGCCGGCTTCGGCCATATAGCGCTTGGCCTCGCCGATCGTATAGGTGCCGAAGTGGAAAATCGAAGCGGCGAGAACCGCCGTCGCATGGCCATCGCGAATGCCCGCCACCAGATGATCGAGAGTGCCGACGCCGCCCGATGCGATGACCGGCGCGCGCACGCTATCGGCCACGGCGCGGGTCAGCGCCACGTCGTACCCCGCCTTGGTGCCATCGCGGTCCATGGAGGTGAGCAGGATTTCGCCTGCGCCAAGGTCCACGACCTTCTGTGCAAATTCCACCGCATCGATGCCGGTCGGCTGCCGCCCGCCATGGGTGAAGATTTCCCAGTGATCATTTTCACCCGCGCCGGAAACCTTTTTCGCATCGATGGCGACAACAATGCATTGATTGCCAAACTTGTCGGCGGCTTCCGCCACGAATTCCGGGTTCTTCACCGCTGCGGTATTGATCGACACCTTGTCGGCTCCCGCCAAAAGAAGCTTGCGGATATCGGCCACCTGGCGAACCCCGCCACCAACGGTCAAGGGCATGAAGCACTGTTCGGCTGTACGCGCCACCACATCGAAAATTGTCTCGCGATTGTCCGAAGACGCCGTGATGTCGAGAAAGCACAATTCGTCGGCGCCTGCCGCATCATAGGCGCGGGCGGCTTCCACCGGATCACCGGCATCGATCAGATCAACGAAGTTCACACCTTTGACGACGCGGCCATCTTTCACATCGAGACAGGGAATCACTCTTGCTTTCAAAGTCATGCCGCAGCCCTCAATACTGATAATGCTTCCGCCGGGTCGATGCGGCCATCGTAAAGCGCACGGCCGGAAATCGCCCCTTCAAGCTTGCGCATTTCAGGGGTGGCCAGACGCCTGATATCCTCCATCGAGGCAAGGCCGCCGGAGGCAATCACCGGAATGGAAACGGCTTCGGCAAGCGCCAGCGTCGAATCCCAGTTGATCCCCGCCAGCACGCCATCACGGTCGATATCGGTATAAATGATGGCTGCGACGCCTGCGCCTTCAAATTTCTTCGCAAGTTCGATAACGCCCAGCCTTGAAGCTTCGGCCCAGCCTTCCACGGCAACCTTGCCGCCCTTGGCATCGATGCCAACGGCGACCTGCCCTGGAAAGGCCTTGCAGGCTTCCATGACGAGGGCTGGATCGCGCACGGCGACAGTCCCCAGAATGACGCGGCGCAGGCCCCTGGAAAGCCAGTTTTCAATATGGGCGAGCGTGCGGATGCCGCCGCCAAGCTGCACCGGGTTCTTCGTCGCCTTCAAAATGGCTTCAACAGCTGTGCCATTGACGCTCTCGCCTGCGAAGGCGCCGTTGAGATCGACCACATGCAGCCATTCAAAGCCCTGATCCTCAAAGGCTTTTGCCTGCGCGGCGGGGTCTTCGTTGTAGATGGTCGCCTGATCCATGTCGCCGAGCTTGAGGCGCACGCATTGACCGTCTTTCAAATCGATGGCGGGAAAAAGGATCATGATTTCAAGGCTTCCATTTCAGGAAATTGGCAATGAACGAAAGGCCGAGCAACTGGCTCTTTTCGGGATGGAACTGGGTGCCCACCATGTTGTCGCGCCCGACGGCGGCGGTAACGTCGCCGCCATAATCGGTCACAGCCAGAACATCGGATGCATTTTTCGCATCCAGCATATAGGAGTGGACAAAATAGGCATGCAGGCCGTCGTCGCCGGTGGGGATTCCGTCGAAGATCGGATGCGAATGTTTCACGTGAATCCGATTCCAGCCGATCTGCGGAATTTTCAGCGATGCATCGGACGGCACCATTTCACGCACATCGCCCGCAATCCAGCCAAGGCCGTTCGTGACGGTTTTTTCCAGTCCGCGTTCCGACATAAGCTGCATACCCACGCAGATGCCAAGGAACGGACGCGCTTTCTTCAATACGGTATCGTTCAGCGCCTCGACCATGCCGGGTACGGCATCGAGCCCACGGCGGCAATCCGCATAGGCGCCAACACCGGGCAGGACGATGCGGTCTGCGCTGGCAACCCGCTGCGCATCGCAAGTCAGGTCGATTTCCGCCGATATGCCGCTTTCATGGGCGGCGCGCTCGAAAGCCTTGGTGGCCGAGCGAAGATTGCCGGAACCATAGTCAATAATAGCAACACGCATTTTCAGTTTTCTCCGCGATGGCCGACAAATCCTATAGTCGCGCCAAAGGTGGAAGGAGCAGGGCGGGACACTTGCTGGCCCCATTGCGGAACGGGGATATCCGCAGACGCGGTTTCAACCCCGTCGCGCCCGATGAAATAGCGGATTTCCGCCTCATCCAGATCGGCTGCCTCAATGACTGCGCGCTGGACATAACCCTGCCGTTCAAGCTTCGCGATCTTCCAGCCGGCGCCCTCAAGAGCCACGAACAGCGAGACCAGAATGGCAAGCAGCGGAACCGCGTCGTCGATACCCAGGCTGGTCCCGGCAAGTCCAAGCAGGATGGTTATGCCCAGAACGGCGAATGCCTCGAACCAGAGCCGCTGCATCAAAAGCCAGACGAAAGGAAACACCAGCGCCAGTATAGAAAATCCGTCGCGCACGAACACGGCCTTTTCGGACGGAGAGCCGGTTCCCGCCTCTCCTGAAAATGCCTCGGCTCCGGTCGGTTCAAGAACGACGAATTGCGCCATGACCTGTCCTCTCGGGTCTGGAACGTTTCCGGTTGAAACGGAGTCGTTGGGCCCGCCCTGTTTCTCTGTTTTTACGCATTATCCGACGCCCCCCGCTTTGCTGGAAAGGCTTTAGCCCTTGAGCGACCCCTTGGTGGAGGGGATCGCGTCCTTCTGGCGGGGATCGGTCTCAAGGGCGGCGCGCAGAACGCGCGCAACAGCCTTGAAGGTCGATTCGGCGATATGGTGGTTGTTGGCGCCGTAATGATTGTTGATATGAAGCGTGATGCCAGCATTCATGGCGAAAGCCTGGAAGAATTCGCGCACCAGTTCGGTGTCGAAGGTGCCGATCTTGGCGGTCGTGAAATTCACGTTCCAGACCAGAAAGGCGCGGCCCGATACGTCCACTGCGGCACCCGTCAGCGTGTCGTCCATGGCAAGGTCGAGCGAGGCATAGCGCACGATGCCGCGCCGCTCGCCCAGAGCCTTGGCGACGGCCTGGCCGAGCGCGATACCCGTATCCTCGACCGTGTGGTGATCATCGATATGCAGGTCGCCCTTGGCCATCACGCGCATGTCGATCAGTGAATGGCGCGAAAGTTGTTCCAGCATATGATCGAAAAAGCCGACGCCGGTGGTGATGTCGAACTTACCGACGCCATCCAGATCGACGGAAACGGCAATGCTCGTTTCCTTGGTGGAGCGTTCGATGCTGGCCTTGCGGGTGCTTTCAGCGGTCATAGGCTTTCCTCACGAAAATACTGGAGGGGTTCTAGAGCATTTTGCAGTCTGGTGGAACCACCTGACGGAGCATAAATGCGGCGAAAACCGGAATCAGGAACGGTTTGTCCGCCTTGCCAAATGCTTTTGCCGCTGTGGGCCATTTGCAATTCGCCATTTGCAATTCAACCGCGCCTACTTAAATAATCTCGACGAAACACGATTCACCGCCAGAGGATGGACGAACCTGTTTCGCCCACGACCAGGGGCTTTCGCAATCGCTTGACCGGGTTGCGTCTGCCGCCAAAGGAGCATCCATGATCGAACATAATCCCACAACAATTTACGGCACAACAATTGTCACCGTGCGCAAGGACGGCAAGGTCGTCATCGCTGGCGATGGACAGGTTTCGCTCGGCAACACCGTCATGAAGGGCAATGCGCGCAAGGTGCGCCGCATCGGCAAGGGCAATGTGATCGCCGGTTTTGCAGGCGCGACCGCCGACGCCTTCACGCTTCTGGAGCGCCTCGAAGCCAAGCTTGAACAATATCCCGACCAGCTTATGCGCGCTTCGGTGGAACTGACCAAGGACTGGCGCACCGACCGCTACTTGCGCAAACTGGAAGCCATGATGCTTGTCGCCGACAGCAAGGTGACGCTGGCGCTGACCGGCACGGGCGACGTGCTGGAGCCGGAGCAGGGCGTGATGGCCATCGGTTCCGGCGGCAATTACGCGCTCGCCGCCGCCCGCGCCCTCATCGAGACGGATAAATCGGCGGAAGAAATTGCCCGCAAGGCAATGAATATTGCAGCCGATATCTGCATCTACACCAATCACAATATCATCGTCGAAAGCCTCGACGCGCAGTGAGATCTGCCGCCAGCCAATCTCCTCACCATATCGCCGCCGCCTGGTGACGGCGGCAACAGGGATTTGACAAGAAATGAGCAATTTTTCTCCCCGTGAAATCGTTTCGGAGCTTGACCGCTTCATCATCGGCCAGAAGGACGCCAAGCGCGCGGTGGCCATTGCGCTGCGCAATCGCTGGCGCCGCCAGCAGCTTGAAGGGCAGATGCGCGAAGAGGTCATGCCGAAGAATATCCTGATGATCGGGCCGACCGGCGTGGGCAAAACGGAAATCTCGCGCCGTCTGGCCAAGCTTGCAGGCGCGCCCTTCGTCAAGGTGGAGGCCACCAAATTTACCGAAGTGGGCTATGTCGGCCGCGATGTGGAGCAGATCATCCGCGATCTGGTCGAGATCGCCATCACGCTTGTGCGTGAAAAGCGCCGCGAGGACGTGAAGGCCAAGGCGCATCTCAACGCCGAGGAACGGGTTCTGGACGCGCTCGTGGGCAAGACGGCCAGCCCCGTCACCCGTGACAGCTTCCGCAAGAAGCTGCGCAATGGCGAGATGGACGACAAGGAAATCGAGATCGAGGTTTCCGATTCCGGCGCCAGCCCGAACTTCGAGATTCCCGGCATGCCGGGCGCGAATATCGGCGTGCTCAATATTTCCGACATGCTGGGCAAGGCCATGGGCGGGCGCACCAAGACGCGCAAGACCACGGTGAAGGATTCCTACCCCATCCTCATCAATGACGAATCCGACAAGCTGCTCGATCAGGACCAGATCGTGCAGGAGGCGCTGCGTGTGAGCGAGGATGAAGGCATCGTCTTCATCGATGAGATTGACAAGATCGCCGCGCGCGAAGGCGGGAGCGGGGCAGGCGTCTCGCGTGAAGGCGTGCAGCGCGACCTGCTACCGCTTGTCGAAGGCACAACGGTCGCGACCAAATACGGGCCGGTGAAGACGGATCACATTCTTTTCATCACCTCAGGCGCGTTCCATGTCTCCAAGCCATCCGATCTTCTGCCGGAATTGCAGGGCCGCCTGCCCATCCGCGTGGAACTTTCCGCGCTGACGCGGGAGGATTTCCGCCGCATTCTGACGGAAACCGAGGCAAGCCTCATCAAGCAGTATATTGCGCTCATGGAAACGGAAGAGGTGAAGCTTGAATTCTCCGACGACGCGATTGATGCGCTGGCCGATATCGCGGTCGATCTCAACGCGACGGTGGAGAATATCGGCGCCCGCCGCCTGCAAACCGTGATGGAGAAGGTGCTGGACGAAATTTCCTTCACCGCGCCGGACAAGGCCGGAGCAACCTTCATCATCGACGCAGCCTATGTGAAGGAGAAGATCGGCGGCCTTGCCAAAAACACCGATCTTTCGCGCTTCATTCTTTAAAACAGCTCATGACGTGACCGGAAAGCCACGGGCATTCGCCCGCTTTTGCCGGCCATGCAAAAACCCCTCGACTTGCATCGGGGGGTTTTCTATTTTCCCGGCAAGTTTTTGGGCTTGTTAACTATATTGAGGCTTGTTTCCGCGCAATGACCAGCAGATCGAACCGCAGCATCGCGGGCTTTTGTTTGGGTGCCATTCCCAATGCAAAACCGCTCCGCACCTTTGCCGGGATTGCTTTGGCATTCTTCCTTGCCAGCCAGAGCGCCCATGCGGTGACGGTCGTGCCGCCCGGCAACCGCAACGCAGAGCAGCCGCCAATTCCCGGCGCTTCGGCCAAGCGCACCCATGAGCTTAGCACCACGTATGAAAAGAAATACCAGAAGATCTACAACCTTCTGAAAAAGGACGCATCCCTGCGCTCCAAAATCCGCTCGACCGCCGCAGCCTATGGCATCGACCCGATCCACATCATCGGCGCAATCGTGGGTGAACACACCTATAATGTCGATGTCTATGACCGGCTTCAGACCTATTACGTCAAGGCCATGTCCTATGTGAACCAGGGTGTGAGTTTCGGCTATAATGGCGAAAGCATCGGCCAGTTCATCAAGCGGCCGGAATTTGCAGCCTGCCTCCGGTTCAAGGACAGCTATTCGCTGTGGACCTGCCGCGAAAATGTCTGGAATGCGGATTTTCGCGGCAAATCGGTGGGTGGAAAAGCCTATCCGAACAACCGTTTCAGCGCCGTCTTCTTCCAGCCCTTCTATGCCGGGCAGACCTTTGGCCTTGGCCAGATCAATCCGCTGACCGCACTTCAGATGTCGGATATGGTGAACCGTATTTCCGGCCTGCCGAAGCTCGACGCCGACGACGGCAATGCCGTCTACAAGACCATCATGGACCCCGACCTGACGCTGCCCTATATTGCAGCCACGCTGAAACAGTCGATCACGACCTATCGCCAGATCGCCGATTTCGACATTTCCAAAAATCCGGGCATCACCGCGACGCTTTATAATACTGGCGGCACGCAGGCACGCGCCCATACGCCGGCAAACGAAAACGCGCGACGCAAAGCAGCCGGGCAGGAACCAATGCTGCCGCAGGAAAATTATTATGGCTGGCTGGTCAATTCCAAGCTCGACGAGCTGAAGGCGCTTTTCTGATCATCCGTCTAAACCTTGATGCCCCGACGGCGCTTGCGCGCCGCCGCAATCTCTTCCGTCAGATGTTTGATCGTGTCACGGTCGATAAAGCGGATATTTTTTGCCAGAAGATTGGCAAGCTGTGTTGCCTGCGGAGAGAGGCCGGAAGTGTCGATCACCACACGCGGATGCGAAACAGCGGCAAGGTTTTGTAATTCCTCCGCCTCGTCCCAGATGATGTTGAAATAGGTGATGATACGCTGGAGGAGATCCCATGTGGGCTGGCCGCGCCGCCCATGCTCCAGCGCCGAAAGATAGGCTGGTGAGACGCGCAGCGCCTGCGCCATTTCCTTCTGCGTAACACCGCGCTCCTCACGCAGTTCGCGCAAGCGCTTTCCGAAAGGCGTCATCGTCTGCCGATGCCTCCAAACGTGTTCTGCCGTGTCTGGCGGCGCAGCCGCACATAAAGCGCGCCATGGCCTCCATGATGGCGCGCGGCATCCTCATAGGCGCTGACCAGAAGCCGGAAAAGCGGCGTGGAGAACCAGTGCGGCACGGCCTGGCGCAAAATGCCCTCACTGCCCAACGAGCGGCCTTTGCCGGTAATCACCATGACATGGCGCAACCCGCGCGCATGGGCATTGACCAGAAAGCCATAGAGAAGGCCATGCGCCTCGTTCTGGGTAAGACCGTGCAGGTCGATGCGCGCCTCGATATCGACGCGGCCCTTGGCGATCTTTCGATGGGTGGGCCTGTCCAGCGGCTGGATCGGCATTTCGCCCGGCGCCGAAAAGCCTTTTCTGCTCCTGCCCGGCTCGCCGGCTGGCGGTGCGATTTTTGCTCCGGGCTTTTCCTGTTCTTCCGCCATCAGGGCCTTGAAGTCGGGAAGGGCCTCGGGCTCCGCTTTTTTCCCCGCAAGCGGGCGCGCAGTTTTTGCCACTGTCTCCCAGAGGATGCGGTCTTCGGCCCGCAGGATAATTCTTGCCCGGCTTTTCGGATCTGGGGGGCATGGGCTTCACCCCCCGACCATATTGCGCGGCACAAGCACGTAGAAATCCGCCTCATCCTTGATGCCGCCGGCAATCTTGCCCGCCTCATCGCCCGAACCGGTGAAAAGATCGCCGCGCGCAGGCCCGACAATTGCCGTTCCTGTGTCCTGCGCTATCATCAGGCGGGCAAAAGGCTCGCCGCCAAAAGCGCAAAGCGTCGGAGCACTGACATAAAATGGCGTTCCGAACGTATGCAGTAATCTATCCACCGCCATGGAACGCCCGGCAGTAAGCGGAACCTTGGCCGCGGCAACCGGACCGGCGGCCGGATCATCGACAGGTGCTTCGCGGAAGAAAATATAGGAGCGGTTTTTCCAGATAAGTTCGTCGGCCCTGTCCGGATGGGCGCTGAGCCAGCGGCGGATCGACTGCATCGAAATTTCCGCAGCCGCTATCTCGCCCTCATCAACCAGAATGCGGCCGATACCCGTGAATGGATGGCCGGTTTTTGCCGCATAAGTCACGCGCAGGGTTTCACCGTCGGTCAGTTTCAGGCGTGCCGCCCCCTGCACATGGGCGAAAAATGCATCAACGCGGTCAGCCACGAAGGCAATCTCCAGCCCATGGCCCGAAAGCGCACCCTGCTCAATGGCGCGGCGGTCGGCATATTCCTCAAGGCCGCTTTCTGTCTGGCGGGCAAAAGCAAAAGACGGATCGAGGCCGGCCGGGCGATTTTCATCGCTCACTTTCACAAGATCGGCGTGCTTGCGCAGAAAAGGCACTTTGAACCGCGCATCCGCAATGCGCGATGCTTCTATTTCCGGCTCATAAAATCCGGTCACGAAGCCCTTGCCCTGTTCAGGCTCCACGCGGCAGGGCACGAAATGCGCCTCGAAAAAGCGCCGCGCTTCGCCCCTGTCAGGACGGTCAAGCGCGCGGGCAGCAGCAAAGATCGGCTTCAGGGCCTCGAAAGACAGGCCAAGACTGCCGCTCCCATAGCTGTTATTTTCGGCATAGTCGGCGGAACGGCGAAAAGCGGCAAATGCCAAAGCCTGATCGTCCCGATCCCAGCCGGGGCAATCGCCAAAGCTCGCCGGGCGGAAAATCCTCGCCAAGTCGTTCACTGCCGTTTCCATTTCAATTATTAAGAAAGAGCGGCCTTCCGACGAAAGGTAAGCGGCACTTTCCAGGAAATATCTTTAATCTTCCGCTTCGGTTGCAACAAGCTTCCAGTTCGGATCACGCGAGTTCGTATCGCGCGCGAATGTCCACAGATCCTTGATCTCGACCACATTGTCCGGGTCGCCATCAATAACCTTGCCGTCCCTGTCGAGGGTGGAGGAAATCATCTGGCTCACAATATTGACCGTGACATGGGCTTCCGACCCCTTCATCTCGGCGCCTGCGATCCCGGCCTTGTCGATGCCCACGAAAGACGAACGCACGGTTTCGCCCCGCTTTTCTCGCTCATCGATGGCTGCGACGAAGCCCTCATAGACGTCCTTTGAGAGAAGGTTCTTCAAAACCTCGCGGTCCCCGTCGGCAAAGGACATGACGATCATCTCATAGGCGATCTTCACACCATCAACGAAACGGGCCGGTTCAAAGGTGGGGTCGACAGCATAGATAGCGCGCAGGCCCTCGTTCACGGGGGAGCCTGCGGGCGCTATCTTGTCGATGGCCGTATAATCCTTTTCGTTTGCGCGGCGCGGCAGTGAAACCACATTGTCGGGTCCCCCGCCAGCAGGCGCGGCATCGGAACTGCGGGCCGAAGCATAAGGATCAAACGGCGGCTTTTCGTTTCCGGTACGACGACCAAGAACATTCCTCAGCTGGAGAAAAATAATCACCGCTGCAATGAAGAAGAAGATCGTGCCAAAATCAAAAAATTCCATACCGCCTGCCACTTATTGACGGGTGGGCTCAAACCCCTTCCGTCGCGTTTTAATTCATACACATATAGATTGCCTTCACCGATCATTCAAATCCAGATCGCGCATACCTATTTGATATTGCATGATAGACAGTTTCAATTTCATTCCCGCATAAAATCGCTTAGATTTTATGACAAGCTTGGAACATGAAACCAGCAATATAAGGTCGTAACCTCCGTGTCCTCTTCCCTTGCCCCCTTCGTCATGCTGGCGATGCCATTCATCGAGATCGCCGGTTTCATCGTCGTCGGCAGTTATATCGGCGTGTTTGCGACATTGGGTCTTATTATCCTCAGTGCAATGCTCGGTTTCTTCCTCCTGCGCGTGCAGGGGATAGGCCTTTTGCAGCGTATCCGCACCGAAACCGCCGCAGGCCGCGTGCCCGACCGTGAAATGGTGCATGGCGCCATGCTGGTTCTGGCCGCGATCCTGCTCATCGTACCGGGTTTTGTCACCAGCGCGGTCGGCATTCTCCTGTTCATCCCTTTCGTGCGCGATATCGTCTGGGAGAAGTTTGTGCGCGGCCGCATGGTCGTGGCCACCTCCACGCATTATTCGCAATCCTACCGTTCCCACGAACCCCGGCCGGACCGCGTGATCGATCTGGACACGGACGACTATACGTCCAGGCCCAACGAAGATTCCCCGTGGAACAGGGACCCCAAGGATCGCTGAATGCTCAAATACTAACGTAAAAAGCCTTTCTTGCCTCATGCACGCGCACATGCTAGCCAAGCGCATCAAGCTTTTCAAAGGCGACGAGTTTAATCACCTAACAAGAAGGCATACCAATAATGAGTGATAAGGCCGCGGGCGAAACGAAGAATGGCAATGGCGCAACCACCGAGCCGTCCCTCAACATTCTGGCACAATATGTGAAGGATCTTTCCTTTGAAAGCCCAGGCGCGCCGCTGTCGCTGCGCCCGCGTGAAAAAGCGCCTTCCATCAACATCAACGTCAATGTGAACGCCAATCCGCTTTCCGAAACGGATTTCGACGTTGTCCTGACGCTGGAAGCCAAGGCTGTTGACGGCAAGGATATCCTTTTCAACACGGAACTGGTCTATGGCGGCGTGTTCCGCATCCAGGGCATTCCGCAGGAACATATGCTTCCGCTCCTGTTCATCGAATGCCCGCGCCTATTGTTCCCGTTCGCGCGCCAGATCATTGCCGACGCAACGCGCAATGGCGGCTACCCGCCGCTGATGATCGACCCGATCGATTTCGCGCAGATGTTCCAGCAACGCATGGCCGAAGAACAGGCCAAGTCCGCTGTGAAGAGCTGATAGCGCAATAATTATGCAGGAAAGCCCGGCTGGAACAATTCCAGCCGGGCTTTTTTATTCAGGATAGATATTTCTTCCAGACAGCCTTGTCGCCCATTTTCTCCACCAGTGCGGCATGGGCCGCACGTTCCGCATCCGAAATGCGCGGCGGCAACGGGCGAGGGCGGGCGGCCAGGACAACGGGTGCGCTGCCATTGCCGCGACTGTCACCGCCAGCAGAACCGCTTTCCATGGTCAGGCCAAGTGCGGTCTGCTTGCCGCCGATCAATTCGATATAGACTTCAGCCAGAATCTGCGCGTCGAGCAATGCGCCGTGCAGGGTGCGGTGCGAATTGTCGATACCATAACGCTTGCAGAGCGCATCCAGCGAGTTCGGCCCTATCGGGTGTTTGCGACGGGCGAGCGCCAGCGTATCCACGATATGTTCCGAAGTGATCTCGGCCTGGTCTAGCCGCGCAAGTTCCGCATTGATGAAGCCAAGGTCGAACATGGCGTTATGCGCAACAAGCCTGGCTCCGTCGATGAATTCCAGAAACTCGTCCAGAATTTCCGCAAAAACAGGTTTGTCCAGCAATTGTTCGTTGCTGATGCCATGAACGGCGAGCGCATCGGGATGAACCTGACGCCCCTGCGGATTGATGAATTTATGGAAGGTGCGGCCTGTAGGAAACCGGTTGACAAGTTCCACACCGCCAATTTCGATCACGCGGTCCTCCAGCCGTTCCAGGCCGGTGGTTTCCGTATCAAAAACGATTTCGCGCATTGAAGAACCTCTCCGCAAATATTCTGAATAAGGATAGGCCACTATCTGGTCGCGGCCGCAGGCTTTCCGCTCAATCCGGTGATGATTTCGGCAATCTGACGGCGCAGATCGTCAAAACTTCCGCTGGTGTCGAGCACAAAATCGGCCCGGCTGCGCTTTTCAGCATCGGGTATCTGGCGCACGAGAATAGCCTTGAGCTTTTCTTGCGTCATTCCGGGCCGTGCCAGCACGCGGGTATGCTGGATATCGGCGGGCGCTGAAACCACCACAACCTTATCAACCCGCTTTTCCGCACCCGTTTCAAAAAGCAGCGGTATATCGACAAGCGCAATCGCTGCTCCGGATTTTTCCGCCTCACGCCGGAAAGCATCTTCCTCCTCGCGCACCAGAGGATGCACCACGGCTTCAAGCTTTTTTATGGCTTCCGGCTGGCCGATCACAGCCTTGAACAATTTCTCGCGGTTCACGATGCCGTTTTCCACCGTCCCCGGAAAAGTTGCCTCGATCAATGGCGCGGCGCGGCCTGAATAAAGCCGATGCACAGCATCGTCGGCGCTATAGACCGGCACACCTGCCTCGGCAAACATGCCGGCGGCAGTGGTTTTTCCCATTCCAATGGAGCCGGTCAGTCCGAGAACAATCATAGCGCACCAGCCTTCGCCATATCCGCCAGAATATGCTCTCGCAATGCCTGCGTCACCTGCGGCCTTTGCCCGAACCATCGTTCAAAGCCCGGAACAGCCTGATGCAGCAACATGCCAAGCCCGTCCACTGTCTTCAAACCGGCTTTTTCGGCTTTGTTCAGGAAAGCTGTTCTAAGCGGCACATAGACGATATCTGTCGCCACCGCCTCTTTCGGCGCGCATGTAAGGTCGATCGGAAAATCCTGTCCCTCGCCATGCCCGCTCATGCCGAGCGCGGTCGTGTTGACGATAAGACCAGCATTGGAAACAAGAGCTTGCGCCTCATCCCAGCCATGGGCGTAAACGCGCGCGCCGAAATGCGCCGCCAGTTCTTCCGCCCGGCTCAACGTGCGGTTCACCACCGAAACATGACAGACGCCGCGCGACAAAAGCGCATGAACCACCGCCCGGCTTGCCCCGCCGGCACCCAGAACCAAAGCGCGATCAGCCTTGTCCCAGCCGGGAGCGGAAGCATCCAGATTGGCGGCAAAACCATAGGCATCGGTGTTGCCGCCGCAAAGCCTGCCATTTTCAAGCCAGAGTGTGTTGACCGCGCCGATGGCGCGGGCTGCTTCATCAAGGCTTTCAGCAGCGGCATAGGCCGCCTCCTTGTGGGGAATGGTGACATTTCCGCCCGCAAAGCCATTTGCGGCAAGCGAAGCTGCAAAAGAGGAGAAATCTTCCGGCTTGACTTCCACAGCCTCATAAGACCCGTCAATGCCCAGTTCCTTCAACCAGAAACCGTGGATCAGCGGCGAACGCGAATGCCTGATCGGAAATCCGGTAACGAAAGCCTTTCGCCCCCTGGCCATGCTTTTGTCATCCATCGATGCATTTTTCCCTGCGAAGTTCGGCCAGAAGCGGCAGGAGCGGCAGGCCGACAATGGTAAAATAATCGCCGTCGATCTTCTCGAAAAGCTGAATTCCCGGCCCTTCGACCTGATAGGCTCCCACATTCGAAAGCGCAATATCGCCGACACGGCCAAGATAGCGGCCAATAAACCCCGCATCGAGATCACGCATGGTCATGTGTGCAATCGAAACATGGCGCCAGAGCGTTTTTCCATCCCTGGCCAGAACCACCGCGCTGTTCAACTGATGCGTCTTGCCGGAAAATTTCTGAAGCTGGCGGCGCGCCGCCTCCATATCATGGGGCTTGTGAAAAATCTCGTCGCCCAATGACAGGGTCTGGTCGCAGCCGATCACCACAGCGCCGGGATTTTTCTCACTGACGTCAATTGCCTTTGCCTCAGCCAGAATCTGCGCCACATCCTCAGGCGTCGCACCGCTTTCATATAGCGGAGCTTCGACCGCACGTTCGTCTATATCCGCGCTGGCGGTGGAAAATTCTATTCCGGCATTCTTCAAAAGGGCCGAGCGAAAAGGGCTTTTTGAGGCGAGAACAAGCTTAACCGTCAAGATGATGATCCTTCCTTCTTTCCGTTTCTCAGCAACGCCAGAATGGCGGCTGCGGTTTCCTCGATGGAACGGCGCGACACATCAATGATCGGCCAGCCGTGCCGGTTGCACAGATTGCGTGCATAGGCGAGTTCCTCAGAGATCGACACACGATCCGTATAAAGCCCGGTATCGAGCGAGGGTATGTTGCCGAGCGGGCGGTTTTGACGAATCTGCGAAATGCGTTCGGCGGTAGCAACCAGCCCGACAATAAGCGGACGCTTGGCCGCAAACAGAATTTCAGGAACCGGTATCCCCAGCACAAGCGGAACATTGGCGGCTTTGATGCCGCGATTTGCCAGATAGATGGATGTCGGCGTTTTGGAAGTGCGGGAAATGCCGACAATAATCACATCGGCTTCTTCAATATCGAGCGGCAATTGGCCGTCATCATGCTCCATCATGAAATTGAGCGCATCGATACGCCGGAAATAATCCGCATTCAGCACATGTTGGGCACTGGCGCGGCGGTGCGCCGGCGCGCCCAGATAGGATTGGAACGTGTTCAGCACCGGCTCCAGCACCGAAACGCTCGGAACGCCCATATCCGCACAACTCTCATCGATGATCGCAGCCAGTTTCTGGTCAACCACCGTATAAAGAACGATGCCGGGCTCGGCATCTATGCCTTCCAGAACCTTTCGCAACTGCTTTTCGGTGCGAATCAACGGGTAGATGTGCTCGATGGCGCGCGCATTGGCATATTGCGCGGCCGCAGCACGGCCTGCCGCCAGGAGAGTCTCTCCGGTCGCATCAGAAATAAGATGAAGATGAAAGTAGGAAAGCGGTCTGGTCACAGTTTTGTTGCCCTCCTGTTGACGGCTGTGCGTAAAGCCCGAATGTCTTCCACAAGCCATGGCAGGCCGTGGGAAACTTGGCAAGTCATCCACAGCGGGCAACCATGTGGCCAGCCTCATCCAGCACTTGTGGACAAGACTCGTAAATTCGGGAAAGCTTTTCTCAATTCCCAGCTTTTCCACAAGCATCGCCAAACTGCGTCAATTGGTAACCTATTAAATTAAAACGGGGAATTGAGTTTTCATCGTTTTTGGTGAGAC